>NZ_JACJEN010000003.1:0-361510 GCF_014164075.1 Pseudoalteromonas sp. SG45-3
CCGACGAAATTACTTGCTTCATCCTATGTATTAACTCGCTCTAATTCGAGCTGAAGTAATTATGGCTTAAAAAGTGAAGCAAGGATCAGTGTGCTTAACTTGACAGTGGGAGTCATACCAACGCCCAAATAACGGGCTAAGTAGTGCTTGCTAAAATGTGGAACGAAGTGGAACCGAGCAAGCTCTACGTGTCCCAGTTTATTTGCTTGTTAGTTTTTCAATTGCACATGTAATTCTTTATCACTTTCAAAGAATATTGAAGCCAAGTAATTTATAGTTTCCAGTTCTTCCTTTGATACTTTGCCAGAATTTAGCAGACTAATAATGTGTGAACGAATCTGAGGTAATTTAGCTTCAATCATTGGCCAAGTTCCGTCATCAGCACCATTAATATTTTTCGTAACACGGACAATATTAAATACGTCTTCGGCAGTTAAATCCATTGCCGATTTGGCCATGATTTCATCGCCCAACTCAATCCTTAATGTTGAAACCCACTCCGGTTCCTGACCATTAACTTCCATTGTTCCACCCAGAATAATTAATACAGCAAATATATATTTAAACACTAAACTTCCCTGAAAAACTAACAATTTAATAGTGCGCTCATCGCGCATATTTCTGCCAACAATACTCTCATGTATTTTATAAATCATTTTTACCAAATAACTTAACACATTGCTATATATAATTTTTATTAGCATTCAAACTCTCAATAAAAGAGAAAATGCGCTCGCCGCTCATTTTCTTGAATATGTGTGCATCACAACTATACTGTATATAAAAACAGCGCCATTATTGGTAATAGTATGAAAACACGTTCCCCATTTTTAAATTATATAGCCGATTATATGTTGGTACGTCAGTATTCATTACGCACCGTAGATACCTACCTAAGATGGATTGCATCTTATATCCATTTTCATAATAAACGCCATCCCGCCTCAATGGGGGACAATGAAGTCGAACGCTACTTAGAACATTTAGTGTTAAAGCAAAACGTTGCACCACGTACGCAAGCCACCGCACTCAATTCATTGTCATTTTTATACAAGCACATAATAAAAAAAGAACTCTCATTAAATTTAAATTTTGCCCGTAGTAAAAAACAAGCAAAGCTCCCTGTAGTGATGACCCCAGAGGAAGTTAAAATGTTGATGGCTCATTTAAATAAGCGCTATTATTTAATTGCAGCCCTTATGTATGGAAGTGGCTTAAGAGTAATGGAAGCGGTGCAATTAAGAGTAAAAGATATTGATTTTGATTATAAATGCATTCAAGTATGGAATGGAAAAGGTAATAAACACCGCATTGTTACGCTGGCCACAGAGCTAATTCCTATGCTGAGAAATCAAATTTTGAACGTTGATGACTATTTAAAACTGGATTTAAATAATACGGAATATTCTGGCGTATGGATGCCATATGCTTTAACAAAAAAATATCCAAGTGCCGCAAAATCGCTTGCGTGGCAATATTTATTTCCTTCTCATATATTAAGTTCAGATCCTCAAAGTGGTGAAATAAGGCGACATCATTTTCATCACTCTTGTATTAGAAAAGAGATTAAAAAAGTCGTCCAAAAATCAGGGTTAACAAAAATAATAACACCTCATACATTGAGACACTCTTTTGCTACTCATCTACTGCAAAATGGCGCCGATATAAGAACTGTTCAAGCTCAGCTTGGCCATTCTGATGTTAAAACTACTCAAATTTATACCCATGTACTACAGCAAGGTGCTAACGGGGTTGTTAGCCCTTTTTCAAGATTATAAGCGTCTCTTTTTAATCCTCTACAGATACATATTCACTTTCAAACCAATACCGTCATCTATTTCTACTTTAAATAACACATAAAAAAGCCCCGCTTGTTTTTACACAAGCGGGGCCCCACACTAATTATTTACTCAAAAATAAAAGCGCCGATAGTGCGGGCGCTTTGCATCATTGAATTTAATTACTTTAACTTACTGATTAACTACGCTTTTAAGCGGGTTAATTGGCTGTGCGTTATCGTCTAGTATGTTCATATCAAAATCGAACTCATCTACACGAATCGCCTTTTCACGTTTGATGTTGTAATCAATTAACTGAACGTGTTCAGCTTGGGTAATTACGTTCGCCGCTAGTGCGTTATCAAGCGTAATGTTAAAACGTGCACCTGGTTTAATTACTTTAGCACGTAGTGCTTTTTTAACTTTAGCCAGCTCGCCAAGTGATGCCATTTTAGCTTTGTAAGCTTGCTCATTAATATGATGGCCATCGCCCACTACTGGTTTAACTAAATGCGTGATTTGCGCTTTAAATGCGGTATCTAGCTGAGCTTGCTTAGCTAGTTCGCGGATTAAATCGTCGCTAATTTTTGGCATTTTAGTTGAGTAGTTCATTGTAATGAAACGAATAAACTTACGTGTACCGCTTGCAGGGAAGTTATCTAAAAACTTATGCAATGCTTCTTCAGCACTTTGTAGTGCAAAACGCGTCGCGTAATGGAAATACGGCGCTGCTTGCTCACGGTCACTACTTGATACTTTTTGCTCGTAGTATTTAATTGATGCCATAGCTGCATATAAGAAGCTCATTACATCGCCTAAACGTGCCGATAGCATTTCTGCTTGTTTTAACTTACCGCCAAGTACAAGTAACGAAAAGTCTGCGTACACTGCAAGTTTTGCAGATAGTTTATGTACTGCTTTTTCGTAGTCGCGTACTTCTGGCAAATCAGAGTTTGCACTTGCTGTAAATGGTAAAACACCTAAGCGGAAAGCACGTAAGCTGTTTGCTGTGCTGTAGCCGATTGTTTTACGCAAAATGCCGTTAAATTCTTTATCTGCGCCTTTGTCTTCACTGTGAATTGACTCAACCATAGATTGTAAATATGGGTGACAACGCATAACACCTTGACCAAAGATCATTAGGTTACGTGTAAGAATGTTCGCGCCTTCTACCGTAATGGCAATCGGCTGAGCAACATAACCACTTGCTAATGTATTTTGTGGACCATTTTGAATCGCTTTACCTGCTTGTATATCCATTGCTGAATCAAGTACGTCGCGACCAAGCTCTGTCATATGGTATTTAGCGATTGCGGTTACTACTGATGGTTTTAAACCCATGCCTAAGCCTTCAGTTGTAAGTACGCGCATTGCTTCTTGTAGGTATGTTTTACCTGCAATGTCGGCTAGTTTTTCTTGAATACCTTCAAACTGGCCAATGGCTAAACCAAACTGTTCACGCACTGCTGCGTATTCAGATGCTGATTTAAATGCTACTTGTGCTGTACTAACACCTAGCGCAGGTAATGAAATACCACGGCCAGCACCTAAACAGCTAACCAGCATTTGCCAACCACGACCGATGTTTTTCTGTCCACCAATAACAAAATCCATTGGTACAAATACTTTGTTACCACGTGTAGTACCGTTGTAAAAACGAATACCCATTGGGTCGTGGCGATTACCAAGCTCTACACCTGGGTGCTCTTTAGGAATAAGTGCACAGGTAATGCCTAGGTTTTCTTTACCACCTAGTAGACCATCAGGGTCAACTACTTTAAATGCTAAACCAAGTACGGTAGCAATAGGTGCAAGTGTAATGTAGCGCTTGTCCCAAGTAATTTCTAAACCAAGGACTTCTTCGCCGTTGTACATACCTTTAGTTACTTTACCAACATCAGGAATACCACCTGCATCAGAACCCGCTTCTGGGCTTGTTAATGCAAAACATGGAATGTCTGTACCATTTGCTAGGCGTGGTAAGTAATGTGCTTGTTGTTCTTGCGTACCAAAGTGAAGTAATAACTCACCTGGGCCTAACGAGTTAGGAACCATTACGGTTACCGCAACTGCTGAGCTTTTAGTAGCAATTGTGCCAACAATGGTAGAGTTTGCATAAGGGCTAAACTCTAAACCACCAAACGACTTAGGAATGATAAGCGAGAAAAAACGCTCTTTTTTCAAAAATTCTAAGATGTCATTTGGTAAATGAATGCCGTTTTGAATCACTGAATCATCAATCATGCCCAGTAGTTCTTTTACTGGACCGTCTAAGAATGCTTGCTCGTCTGCGCTTAATGTAGCAGCAGGTACGTCGCGAAGTGCGCTGAAATCAGGTTTACCTTGGTAGATAGAACCTTCAAGCCATACATCACCCGCGTCTAGCGCTTCTTGTTCTGTGATAGAAATACTTGGTAATACTTTTTTTAGTTTTGTACGTAAACTCATGATTGAACTCATCCGACCAGCTAAATAATACCTACATTACGTCATAAAAAATCGTTTAGATCAATTACTCTATTCAATTAATTAACAGTTTTTTCAATTTATTTTCTTTACCTGAACGTAAACTGTTGAAACACAAAGGCTTACAGTTGTACGCTGAAAAAAAAGTATTTTGACTAAAATGATGAATAAAACAGCAAAAGCTCTAGGGTCTGTTGATCTTTGCGGATTAAAATTTGTTCAAACTAGGGGCTATTTAATCGCAGCGCGAGGTTTGTAACCTAGTGGGCTAAGTAAAAACCGAGCAAAGCTTCCGCGTCCTGCTCACGCCCCTTACCTACATCCATGTAGGCAACAAAGAGTAAATAGCCCCTAGGAAGAACCCTTTGGGCAGCGCCTGTTTGGCATTAATGCTACGTTATCGCCCATTTATGGGGAATAACCACACTACATAGGCTCTGCCTTGCCTAAATACCAAACAGACTGCTGCAAATTCAACCTTGAAAGATCAACAGACCCTAGCGCTGTATCTATTTTTTGATGGGCATAAAAAAACGCAGCACAAATAGGCTACGTTTTTATTCAATTTATAGAGGCTACATTATCAGTTAATCTAACTAAAACTACTTAAATTTAAATCAAATTGTATAAGCGCTTCACTTAGCAACTTTAACAACTTGCTTGCCGGTAAAACCACCAGCAAGTTGTTTATTAAGCGCTTGCGATACTGACTCAGCACTAAAGTCTACGGGCGTTATTTCTGGGTGTTTAATGTCGCCACTAACAGCTCCTTCAAGTAACAGGTTGCCCATAAAGCTCAAGCGTTGTTGTGCACATAAACTATTAGCAAGCCATGCCCCACCAATCGATACAACGCTAATATTCGGCGCTCGGTGATACATTAAGTCTTGATCAAAACAAGGGAGTGGATTTAAGCAGGCAATACGTCCGCAAAAACGCATTAACTCAATATTACGCTGAGTACACTCTCCACCTATCGTATCAATAACCGCATCAAAGCCTTGCGGGCCAAGTTCTCTGCGGATTTTTTCGCATAGCTTTTTATCGCTATAGTCAAAAACCACATCAGCGCCTAGCTGCTTAACCAATTTATGGTTACGCTTTGATGCCGTGGTAAATACATCTGCGCCACGCTGTTTTGCATATTGAATAGCAAACTGCCCTACCGCTCCGGCTCCGCCTTCAATAAAAATAGTATCGCCTTCACTAATGCCTATTTTATCTAAGCTGATAAGTGCTGCCATACCGGCGCATGGAAGTGTTGCTGCAATGGCCGGATTTAAACCGCTTGGCACAACCGACACTGCAAAGTTAGGTACTTTGGTGTATTCGCTCAAAGCACCTTGCTCACCAATGTTGGCGTGCCACATAACGCGCTGGCCAACATTTGGAAACACACCTTTATTAGCTTTAACCACAACACCTACGGCATCTAAGCCTAAAATGTGTGGATACTGCCATTTACAAAAGCCTGTTTTAGCAAATTGACCATCAACTGGATTTAAACCAACGTACTCTACTTTTACAAGCAGCTCGTTATCTGCACAGTCTGGAACAGGCAGCTCAGCATCTGCTAAGTCAATTGCTTCATTTGGTTCTGGCAGTACAATAGCGCGCATCGTTTGCGGGATAATGTATTCATGTAAATTTTCAGTATTTGGCATCAATATAACTCTACTTATTAGTGTCGTTTAACGCATAACTCCATTGGCCATTAAATGACTGGTAAGCATTTACTTTGGCAAGCAGTGAAGAAATTGTTGTTTCAACAGCATTTTCTTGTGCTATTAAAACATCCTGACGCGCATCTAACAACTCAAGGTAAGGAATTTGGCCTTCTTCATACATTGCTTGGGCTTGTAAAAATGCTTTATTAGCAAAGTCATAGCGCTCATCTGCAAAGCGTTTTTGCTGTGCTTGATTGACCAACAATTGCAGTGAAAGTTCACTTTCACTTAGTGCAGTTAATACCACTTGTTGATAATCGCTGTATGCGGCTTCACTTAAAAACTGCTGCGCGTCGCGCTGTGCTAATAATGCTGGGTAACTTAATAACGACCATTGTAACTGCGGCGCTACTTGCCACTGCTGTTCGGTATTTTTTAAGCCTGTGCTGTCTATACTCACAACCCCTGCAAATGCAGATAAGCTAATATCTGGTAATAACGCTTTGCTAGCTGCAACACTTAAACTATTTGCTTGGCTAAAGTCAAACAGTGCACGGCTAATATCAGGACGTAAGGCAATGGCATTATTAGCGTTTTTTAATGCTACGCTAAAGTCACGTTCAAGCACGCCTTGCTCGTTTTCAATAGCAATATTTTGCGCTAACTCACCGCTTAGTACTGCAAGAGCAGATAAATCGCTGTATTTTGCATACTCAATAGCAGGCATTAATGCTTGTTGCTGCCTAAGCTGCGCCATCGTACGGTTTAAATCAAGCTCGTTTGCGACGCCTTCGTCAACTCGGGCTTGAAGAACGTCAATACTTTGCTCAAGCGCTTCAATTTGAAGTGCTACAATGTGTTGTTTTTCAACATTACCTTGATAACTTACAAAGCCTTTAACAACTGACGATACTACTTCAATTTGCAGTAAACGTACTTGCTCTGCTTGGCTCATGGCCGATGCATTTGCAGCATCAACCAACGCCGTTATGCGACCAAATAAATCTAGTTGCCAATCAAGTGCAACGTTTGCACTTGATTGACGGTCAAACACGCTTGGTGCATCGCTTCGAGCTGCGCCAACATTTACGCCACCTTGTGGTAGGTATTGAGCTTTTTGCTCTCCTAATCGCGCTAATGCACTTTTAAGTGTTAACTGGCTTGTTTGCAAATTATAGTTATTTGCAAGCGCACCAGTAACAAGCTCATTTAGTTGATCAGAATTAAGCTTTTTCCACCAGTTTGTTTCATCAGCAACGCTAACGTTACTCGCAATATTAGCTTTAGCAACAAATTCGTTAACGGCTTTTTGCTCGCCCATGGTGTCTATTTTACTCGCGCACCCGGCTAAAAACGCAGCGACTAATACCGCACTGACAGTTAGACTTGTTTTAAGCCTTTTTTGCATTAATTTAGTCATGAGTATTCTCCTGCGCTTTCTCTTTTTTGTTAGTCACTAACATATAAAATACCGGCGTAAACAATAGGCCAAACACGGTTACACCTATCATGCCTGAGAATACTGCGTTACCCATTGCGTGTCGCATTTCGGCGCCCGCACCGGTGGCAAGTACTAACGGTACAACACCTGCTGTAAATGCAATTGACGTCATTAATATTGGGCGCAAGCGCATACGACATGCCTCAAGTATTGCCTCTAAGTGCGATAAGCCTGAGTCGTGTCTATCTTTTGCAAACTCAACCATCAATATTGCATTTTTAGAAGCCAACGCGACCAGTACTATTAACGCTATTTGGGTGAATATGTTGTTGTCAGAGCCGACAAACCACACACCTAACAAGGCTGAGAAAATAGTCATTGGTACAATTAATATAATTGCCAGTGGTAAACGTAAGCTCTCGTACTGCGCTGCAAGTACCATAAATACAAGTAATACAACTAACGGGAATACATAAACCATGGTGTTACCGGCAAGTACTTGTTGGTACGTTACTTCAGTCCACTCATATTCAATACCTGTTGGTAGTGTGTCTGCGAGTACTTTTTCAATAGCAACTTGTGCTTGATCAGAGCTATAACCTGGCGCTGGGCTACCATTTAGTTCTGCACTTGGGTAACCGTTGTAATGCATAACACGGTCAGGACCAATTGTTGGTGTTACTGTTAATACAGAGCCTAGTGGCACCATATTACCTGAGCGGTTTCGTACTTTTAAATTAAGTATTTGATCAGGGTCTAAGCGGTAGTCAGCATCAGCCTGTGCATTTACTTGGTACGTACGACCAAACATATTAAAGTCATTTACGTACACAGAGCCTAAGTAAATTTGCAGTGCATTAAATACTTCATCAAGTGGAATACCTTGAATAAGCGCTTGTTCGCGGTCAATATCAATATCCATTTGTGGAACTTGGATACGGAAACTTGAGTACAGGCCCATTAATGCTGGGTCTTGTTGCGCTTTACCAATAACGGCTTGCAGGCTATTAAATAGTGCCTCAAATCCTTTATTAGCTCTGTCTTCTATTTGCAGTTTAAAACCACCTGTAGTGCCCAAACCTTGAATTGGCGGCGGTGGAAATACCGCTACAAATGCCTCATCAATTGCAGCAAAACGTTTATTCAACTGCGCCGCTATCGCCATCGCTGATTGGCTTGGGTCGGTACGTTTGTCAAAGCTCTCAAGTGGTGTAAATACAATGCCGCTGTTAGGGCTGTTTGTAAAACCGTTCACTGATAAGCCAGGAAAAGCAACAGTATGTGCAACGCCTGGGACTTCTAATGCAATTTGCTGCATTTGAGCAAGTACGTCTTCAGTACGATCAAGGCTTGATGCGTCAGGTAACTGCGCAATAGCCACTAAATACTGTTTGTCTTGCTGTGGAATAAAGCCACCTGGTACGGTATCAAATAACTTAATTGTGCCGCCAACAAGTGCAATATAAGCCACCATTACAACAACGGTCATACGGATTAGTTTTTGTACCAGTTTTTCGTACCCTTTAGCTCCACGATTAAATACGCGGTTAAATGGTTTAAACAACCAACGTCCAAACAATTTATTAAGTAAACGCGTGAACGCATCTGGTTTTGCATCGTGTGATTTTAATAACAATGCAGCAAGCGCAGGCGATAACGTGAGTGAGTTAAACGCTGAGATAATCGTCGAAATTGTAATTGTAAGTGCAAATTGCTTATAAAATTGACCAGACAGCCCGGTAATAAACGCAGTAGGAATAAATACAGCACTTAGTACCAGCGCAATGGCAATAATAGGGCCTGTTACTTCGCTCATTGCAACGCGGGTTGCTTCAAGTGGCGATAAGCCTTTTTCGATATTACGCTCTACGTTTTCAACAACTACAATAGCATCATCTACAACAATACCTATGGCCAAAACTAAACCAAACAGCGACAAGGTATTAATTGAGACACCTAACCACTGCATTACGGCAAATGTACCAATAAGTGAAATAGGCACAGCAATTAGCGGAATAATTGATGCACGCCACGTTTGTAAAAATACAATAACAACAATAACTACCAGTACAATTGCTTCAAGCAAAGTGGCAATTACCGCGTCAATTGAGCCGCGAACGAATACCGTAGGGTCGTACACAATGTCGTATTCAACACCAGTAGGGAAATCTTTTGATAAGCGCGCCATTGTTTCGCGTACTTGATCAGAAAGCTCAATAGCGTTTGAACCTGGGCGTTGAAATATTGGCATTGCAAGAGCTGGTTGGTTGTCAAGCTCTGCACGCAGTGCGTAAGTGTCTTGACCTAAATCAACACGGGCTATATCAGATAAGCGCGTTAACTGACCTTCGTCGCCTACTTTAATAATAACTTGTTCAAATTCTTCAATACTGTTTAAACGACCTTTAACGTTTAACAGTATTTGAAATTGACTGTCGTTTGAAATTGGTTGCGCACCTAAGCTACCTGCAGCAACTTGCTGGTTTTGCGAGCGAAGTGCTGTTACTACATCTGTTGCTGTTAATTCGCGTGCAGCAAGTGCATCTGGGTTTAGCCATACTCGCATTGAGTATTTGCCAGCACCAAACATGCGAATATCACCTACGCCTGGTAAGCGCGCAATTTCATCTTTAATGTTTAAATCAGCATAGTTAGATAAGTAAGCTGTGTCGTGCGTTTTTTCAGGTGAGTATAAATGTACTACCATGGTTAAATCGGGTGATGACTTTTCAGCCACAACACCTAAACGTTGTACTTCTTCTGGCAAACGCGGAAGTGCACTGTTTACACGGTTTTGTACTTGTACTTGAGCACGGTCTAAATCGGTACCTAACGCAAATGTTACCGTTAGAGTCATACGGCCATCGCTAGTACCTTGCGAAAACATATACAACATGTTTTCAGTACCGTTAATTTCTTGCTCCAGCGGTGTTGCCACTGTTTGCGCAATAACGGTAGGGTTAGCACCTGGGTAGTTGGCGGTAACAACAACTGTTGGAGGAACTACTTCTGGGTATTCACTTACTGGTAATTGGAATAGTGATATGCCACCAGCAATTAAAATAACCAACGACAGCATAGCCGCAAATATTGGGCGCTGTATAAAGAAATGCGAAAATTTCATCAATAAACCTTATTGCTTAGCCACAAGTTGTGCGTTGTCGTTTGACAATGTAAATGCCACACCGCTTGTATCAATTGTTACTGTTTGCGGAGAGATTGGCATACCAGGACCTACGCGAGCAGGACCATTTACAGCAATTACATCACCTTCGTTAAGGCCTGAAGTAACCGCACGTAATGCACCGTAACGTTCACCAATAGTAATTAGTTTGTATTCAAGTACGTTGTTTTCGCCAACGGTTAGTACAAAGCGATTTTTTAAGTCAGTACCAATTGCACGTTCTGGGATAATAATAGCGTCGCTAATAGAATTGGCTGCAAGCTTGATACGTGCAAACGAGCCTGCGCGTAATTGGTTGTTGTCTTCATTAAATACCGCACGTACACGTAATGTGCCCGTTGATGAATTAATTTGGTTATCAATAAAGTTAATGTAGCCTTTGTATGCAAAATCACTTTGACCGACTTTTTGCATTACAACAGTTTGGTGGCTCGCAGCAGTAACATCATTAAAAGAGCTATTCCATGTGCGCTCATCAACATCAAAGTAAGCGTACATAGCTTGGTTTGAAACAATTGACGTTAATACGCTTTGACCCGCAAGTACGTTATTACCTTTAGTAATATTTGCACGAGAAATAATGCCATCAATTGGTGATACTACTGACGTAAACTCTAAATCAAGTTCTGCTGAAGTAAGTTGTGCTTGCAGTGCAGAAAGCTGTGCTTCGCGTTGGCGCAGTGTTGAAGTGCGCGCTTGTGCTTGCTCTGTAGAGATTGCCTTACGGTCTAATAAGCGTACCGCACGTTTGTCTTCACTTTTAGCTTGTTCTAAGGCGGCTTCTGCACTTTTAATTTGCGCTTTTAAGCTTGCAACAACCGCTGCAAATGGGCGAGCATCTAATTGAAATAAAACATCGCCTTCTTTAACCACGTCGCCTTCTTTAAATTCAATGCTATCGATGATTCCTGATACACGCGGCATTAAAGCAACTTCTTGTGGAGACTCTAAACGAGTTGTATATGTGTGCCAGCTCTGTACCGGCTTAACAAGCACCTGTGCTACATCAATTGGTTGAAGTTGCTGTGCAGGTGCTGATTGAGCTGTGCTCTCATCAGCACAACCCGCAAGTGTTAAAGAGGCCGCAGTAAGTGCAGCAGCAATTAGATGTTTGTTCATGAAGACGCTCCATTATTGATTAGCCTCGCATAATACGGATTAAACCCGTGTGTAAAAACCATAGATTTTTAAATTCATTAATGCCAAAATGGCATCAATAGATTGGTTAAGGTGTAATAATGGATACAACAAGTCGACTTTTAATGTTACTTGAAGTAGTTGAGCAAGGCTCTTTTGCTAAAGCTGCAGAAATACGCAACATAGATCGCTCTGTTATATCTAAACAAATTAGCCGTTTAGAGGATGAGTTAGGCGTTAGGTTACTTAACCGAACTACCCGTTCATTTTCGCTCACAGCGGCAGGCGCCGAAATGATCAAAAAAGCCGCTGAGCTTAGAGAGCTGCTCGGCGAAACCGTGCGCATGGCTGAAAACTACCATTTAGAGCCGCGCGGGGTGTTAAAAATCACTTCATCAACACTTATTGGTCGTCGTTATTTACAACCTGTACTTAATGATTTTCAAAAACGCTTTCCGCAAGTAGAAGTTGAACTGCGTTTAGACGATAGATTAGTAGACATAGTCTCTGAAGGATTTGATTTGGCTTTTCGTGTAGGAGAGCCTAAAGACTCGTCACTTATTGCACGTAAAATAGCGCGTAACCGGTTATTAATTTTAGCTGCGCCACAGTTTATTGAAACTTATGGTATGCCAAAAACAATGGAAGAGTTAGCGAAATTACCAGCAGCAAGCTATGCCAGTAATTCTATTCGAGTAGAAGCAATAGATTATTACGATAGTAAAGGTGAGCGCTGCGAGCAAAAAATAAAAAGTGTGTTTAGGGCAAATGATGCAGAATCATTATTAATGAAAACATTGTCGGGCACCACTTACTTTGTTGCCCCTGCATTTATTATTGGTGATGAAATAATACAGGGTAAGCTAGTGCCTTTATTAACCGATGTAAAACTGATGGAGTTTAGCGCTATGTATGCCGTATATCCGCATCGAGATTTACCGGTAAGAACCCGATTATTTTTTGATGCTGTGCGCGAGCATTTAGGAAAAGATAAACCGATTTGGGAAAACGGGATCCCTAACTTTGAACAAATGTACTAAGTAGCACGACTTACGCAACAACTGCCTCGTAATCATTTTCTGTTTTAAACTTACAATACACTTTATTGCGACCAAATTGCTTTGCTTTATATAACTGTTTATCTGCTTGGTTTACAAAGCTTTCCAATGAATTGGTACTTTTAAATTTTGCCACACCAATGCTGGTTGTCACATTGATTGCAAGGCCGTCAATGTCAAATGTGGTACTTTCAAAACATGCCCTTATTTGTTCGGCAGTTTTAAGCGCGGCCTCATCATTTTCAAAAGAGCTAAATAAAGCAAACTCCTCACCGCCTACTCTAAATACATACCCTCTAGCGAGTATAACTCTTAGTAAAGTTGCTACTTCAATAAGCACTTGGTCACCCACACCATGGCCATATTCATCATTTACTTGTTTAAAAAAATCTAAATCAAGTAAGAATAAATATAACTGTGATTTATCTTGTAGTTCTACTTCAAAGTAGTGGTTCATTGAAAGGCGATTGCCTGCACCCGTTAATGGGTCAAGTAACGCTAAATTTTTAAGTCGCCTTGAAAAGTGTGAACGACTCCCTTCAAAAACATGAGAAATCGCCCAAATACTTAAATAAGCACAGAGTAGATTAAGAGATAAGTTAAAAGTTTCAAAGGGGGCAAGTGTAGACTTACTCCCTAAAATAAACACTTGGATAACTAATAAATTTGCAGAGAAAATTATACCATATTGTTTACCTAGTAACAGGTAGTACAAAATAGGTAATGCAAACGACCATACAAACACACCATTACTAGGCGTTGCTAAGGATGTACCTATAATAATAATTAACGTTACCAGTGCACACATTATTAAGGATTGCCAAAACTGTAGTGGACGGCGTTTAAGTGAAATATAAGTAAATATACAATAAATAGAAAAACAGATTTCGATATAGCCTAGCAATGGAAAATTATTTACGGTCAAATTAACACTCGCAAATACTAGCGATAAAAAACCAAAACAAAGACACATCCCTCTCAGGACGTCCTTTCTTAATGATTTAGTGCTATTAAGGGCCGCTATATCCATTCTAATCACTTAATAAAAATAAAAAGTAAGTTTAACGTGAAAATA
The DNA here is from genome assembly GCF_014164075.1 of Pseudoalteromonas sp. SG45-3. NCBI lineage: Bacteria > Pseudomonadati > Pseudomonadota > Gammaproteobacteria > Alteromonadales > Pseudoalteromonadaceae > Pseudoalteromonas > Pseudoalteromonas sp. SG45-3. Next base: position 13,807 of record NZ_JACJEN010000003.1, read on the forward strand.
CAATTTAACAAGCTTTGTTCATATAAACCACGTAGATACAACCAGTTATTTACATTTTAGGGATAATGTAGTGTATTTTAGAAACACGTTTGATACTTTAATATCACTAAGTGGCTTTAACAACTAGCCACCTAACATGGATAAATTAGTAGTAATACCTGTATTACCCTGGTGTAAAAGGTGAGTTGGCTTCTTAGTTTTAATATAACGAGATAACAATGCCATTAATTCACTATTCGAACTGTCGTTCATATATTCTCTTAGCGAAATACCCTCTTCAGAAAACAAACACAAGTGCAGATTTCCTTTTGCTGTAACCCTTAGTCGATTACAGGTACTACAAAAATCATTGCTGTAAGGCATTATTAAACCAATTCTGCCTTGATAATCAGGATGCGCAAACTCTTGAGCAGGACCTGCTGATGCACTACGCGCAACTTGCTGCCAACCCGTTTGTAATAGCTGAGTTTTTAAAACTTGCCCAGAAACATGGTTAGCATCAAAAAAGGCTTTGTTGTCGTTTGTTTGCATCAATTCTATAAAGCGGATGGTAACGGGGCGGTGTTTAACCCAATTTAAAAATGTATCAAACTCTTTTGCGTTGTATTGCTTCATCAGCACGCTGTTTATTTTTACCGAATCAATAGCCGTTTCAAGCGCAGTATCAATACCTTTCATTACTGAGGTAAATTTGTCATGCCCAGTAATGGTGTTAAACATGCGCGGATCTAAGCTATCAATACTTACATTAATGGCGTTTAAGCCTGCATCTACCCAGTCATGAATATTCTTATGAAGAGAAAAACCATTGCTAGTCATTGCAATTTTTTTTATGCCCGCAACATCTTTTGCCGCGCGAACAACATCTATAAAGTCTTTTCTAAGGGTTGGCTCTCCGCCAGTGATCCTTACTTTTTCAATACCATGGTGTGCAAACGCTTTAAGCGTATTGCTAATTTCATCAATTGTGAGGAACCCACGGTCGTGACCGCCCTGATAACCATCTGGTAAACAATAAACACACTTAAAATTACATACATCCGTAATAGACAAACGTAAGTAACTAAACTCTCGCCCTGTTGGGTCGATTAGCATAAATAAACCTTAACTAATATCAACACGTAATAACAACCTAATACCAATTTGCACTAATACTTAATCGTTTAATTAAGCAAACTGGTATAAACAACGCTACCTATTGATACATAAATAATAATTACATAAATATATTTAATAACTAAAGGGGCAGCCTAAAGCATACCCCTTAGTTATTTTTGTTTTACGCTTTTAAGCCTTTTTTAAGTTCGCTTGGCTTCATTGGTAGGTCACGTAAACGCACGCCTACAGCATTAAACACTGCATTACCAATAGCAGGAGCAACTCCTATCACGCCAGGCTCACCTAAACCAACTGGAAACTCATCGCTTTGTAAAAACTCTATGTCCATATCTGGCACATCTTGCATTCTTAGCGGTAAATAAGTATTAAAGTTAGTCGCAGATACTTGCCCATCTTTATACGTATTTGATTCATGCAATGCAAGGCTGCTACCCCATAGTAACGACCCTTCAATTTGTGCCAGTGCGCCATCTGGGTGAACTATTAAGCCCGCATCTACAACAACATAAAGCTTTTTAAGCGTTATTTTACCACTATCACGGTTAACGTGAACATGCGCTGCGGTTGCAAGCCATGCTGGCATGGTACGTTCTTGCCCTGAGCTTACAGAAAAACCAATACCTTCGTCTTTCGCCAATTTTACAGAAGCTACTTTGTCAGACACTGTTTTAAGCACATTACGTAAGCGCAGTGCTCCGCCAATGCTCTCAGGTGCTTTACCTGCTTGCTTGCCTTTACCATCTAACATTTCAATTCTAAATTGAACAGGATCTTTGCCTTGCTTATGGGCAATTTCATCAATAAACGACTCAAGACTCCATGCAATCCAGCCTGGCCCTACTGAACGTAACCAACCTGGATTAAAGGTGCTTTGTGCAACTTCGTTATTAATAGCGCGTGCACGATGACTGCTCATGCTATACCAATGATCAGCGCCTGATGCCGAAAATGCATCAAATTTACCTTTGCCATCAACACCCGGTGATAAAAACCCTGGTGCCATAGCTTTAGTAGGCCAACCAGCAGCAAATGCATGTTCCATTCCTGTGAAGGTACCATTTTTATCAAACGACGCCGTCATTTTTGCAGCAGATGCAGAACGAGACTGATCGAATAAACTATCGTCTGCTCGTGTAAATACCAGTTTTACTGGTTTACCTACTGCTTTTGCAGTTAGAGCCGCAGGTACAGTCCAGTCACCAAATAATCGACGACCAAAACCACCACCTAAATAATAAGGACGAATAATTACTTTGTTTTGTTCTATATCGAGTGCTTTAGCAAGCGCTGGTAACGTAAGTGACTGCCACTGGTTACCTGTATGAATAATCCAATTTCCGTCTTTAAACTCTGCAACCGCATTTAATGGCTCTAGCTGATAATGACTCGCTGTCGCTGTGGTATACATTGATTCTAACGACTCACTAGCGTCTGCTTGAGTTTTCTTTATATCGCCTTCATCAACAAACAAAGTACCCGAGTCGCGTTGCTCGCATAATCGCTTACCTTCTTTTTGAATATCAGCTTCAGATATATTTGCCGACTCACCCTTTTTGTAACTCACCTTTAAAGCATCTACTGCTTTAATGGCACTTGGGTAACTATCAGCTAATACAACAACCCAGCCTTGCACTGTGTTACTAGGGTCATTTAAAATTTCATAGCCTTTGTAACCTTTAATTGCTTTTGCTGCACTATCATCAACGTTTGTTACTGTACTGCCATAACGAGTTGGTGGAATAACTGGACGCGCGTACAGCATGCCTTCAACTTCTACATCTATCCCATATACTGCTGTACCATTTGTTTTGGCTGGTATATCAAGCGCTTTAAAATCTTGTTTAAGCCCAGTTAAATGACGTTTATTAGCAGGTTTTAGTGGAAGGTTTGCAACTTCATCACTAGTAAATGTACGATTAAATTCGCCCTTTTTAACTATGTCTGCGTAACTAACCGATTTTTCGCCTGCAATAATATAGCCCTTTTCAGCACGACATTTATCTGCAGGCACGCCGAGCAATTTAGCTCCAGCTTCTATTAATGCAATTCGACCCGCAGCGCCGGCTTGAGATAATGGCTTGAAGCTTTGAAATACAGACCATGAACCACCCGTTACCATAAAGCCCCATTTTTCATGAGTATCTACATAGGTAATTGATACTTTATCCCAATCACATTCAAGCTCATCAGCCACAATACGCGCAAGAGCAGTACCAATATGTTGACCCATTTCAGCTTTAGCAATACTTACTTCTACAGCGCCGTCGGTGCTCATAGTCCACCAAATAGTGGGTGAAAAAGTCTGTTGCGCAATTGATTCTTTTGCACTGAGCGAACCCGAAAATAACGCAGGGGCAAACGCCATGACTAAGCCTGCGCTAGCAGTGCCAATCATAAACGAGCGACGATTTAAATTAACGGTTTCGCTATTTTTTTGAAATAATTTTTTCATTATCGGCTCCAGTTAAGCGTCTTGTGCATTTGGATCAAATATATTTACTACACTTTGTGACTCATCTGCAGCGCGTTGAATAGCAGTTTTAATACGTTTATAAGCCATACAGCGACAGTAGTTACCATCCATATGGCTTACTATTTCTTCATCTGAAGGACTTGGATTAGCTGCCAGTAATGTAGCAGCTTGCATTATTTGCCCCGACTGACAGTAACCGCACTGTGGTACTTGCTCTTCAACCCATGCTTTTTGAAGTGGGTGTTCGTTATTAAGCCCTTCAATTGTGGTAATGTTTTTTCCTGCAATAGCGCCAATTGGTAAAACACAGGAGCGAGTTGCTTGCCCATCTAAATGCACCGTACACGCACCACACATTGCAATACCGCAACCAAACTTCGTACCTTTTAATCCAATTTCATCGCGAATAACCCATAATAATGGTGTATCTTCACTTGCGTGTGATTCAACCACCTTGCCATTAATTGTAAACGTCACCATAGCTTGCCCCTTGATTAAGCTTTATAACCTGCGTTTAAATTGTTTAATTTAAACGCAGGTTATAACAGTTAAGATTGTTGTAACTACTAATCCATAACACATATAGTTACCGCATCAGCTACATTAACAGCTTAATACCATAACCACTGCACTAAAGCGTTAGCGCAGCTAAAAATTATTTTGCCCTACGACTACTTTTTCACTCATTTTTAGCTATAAAATTACTTAGCTGCTTTTGAGTATCTATATCTACACTCGCACTACTTAAACTAATTGTATTAACGACCTCACTGCTGGAACGCAGTAATTGCTGCGCACCTCTATCTGAAGTTAAGCTTGCAAGCTGAGATAAATCAACCGCTGGGAATATAGCGGGTACACCTAAACGCTCGCCATAGTTTGCGCACCAGCGCGATGGATTACGTTTAAAACCAGTAACTAGCTCACTTAAGTGCGCTACTTTTAGCTCAACCTGATCCGCAAGCATAAATAAAATCCCATCAAAGGACTTATTTTTAAACACAGTTTGAGAAGCTGTCGCGATTGAATTACCCAAACCTTGGCTCCATTGCTTGTTCTCAATCAGCTCTATGCTTTGATAACCTGCCAGTGCCTGCGCTACTTCTTTATGCCATGCCCCGGTAACTACATACACGGGCGTGTCATCAAGTTCTTGAAGTGTATTTACAGCATGCTCAATCATTGTTTTGCCAAAGCCAATATCAGCTGTTAATTTACAGCCGTTAAAGCGAGATGATTGACCTGCGGCTAAAACAACTTTTGCAATTAGCACGGCTCTTGCCCCCAATGACTTAGTGATTGGGCATCTTTATCACACAGCACTGCATGTATTTCGCTGATCAGCGATAGTGCAATACTCTCTGGCGAGTCGCCGCCTAAATTTAAACCGACAGGCCCAAAAACAGGAGACTTAATTTGTGAAACACGCGTATTTGCGTGCTCTAAAACTTGTTCACGTCTGTGCTTAGGACCCAATAATCCTATATATTTAAACGGAACATCTTTAAATTGAGCCAACGTACTGGCGTCAAGTTCAACGCTGTGAGCCATTAAAATAGCCGCATCGACTTTATTAGTTATGCAATATTCTTTTAACTCACTCGGTGTGATGCGCAAAATAGCATCTGCATTTTTAAAATATTGTCTTTTTGCATTAGCCGCGCGTGTATCCCATACCGTTACACTCCAACCAAGTTGTTTGGCAAATGTATAAACCGGAACTGCATCTGCTCCACCACCTACTATTAATAGGTGGGGCGGTGGATAAATAGAGGTTTGCAAGCACGTAGCGCCTTGTAATTCTACCAACTGCGCTTTGCGGTTCATTGATAAGCCATGCAACTCATCATTTTGCGAAAATACACCACTACCGGCTGGCAAAATGGGGCTTACTTGTTGAAGATATCGCCCTGGTTTATTCTCATTAAGTGCTTTAGATACAAGCTCTAACTGTAAATAGTCATTAGCTTTGTGAATGGGCTGCAGTAAAATATGTACTATGCCCCCACAACCAATGCCAAGTTGAAATGTTAAATCGTCTTCATCGGTGGCATCATAACTAATGGTTTTACTGCTTAAACTACTCATTACTTGTTTAGCATGGCGTTGTATGTCAGCTTCTAAACAGCCACCCGAAAGCATCCCCAAGCGCTCGCCTAGGCTCGAAATAAGCATCATAGCACCTAGCTTTCTGTAGCTAGAGCCTTCAATTTTGTACAAAGTAGCTAAAACCCATTCTTGGTTGTCCCTGTTGGGATACCAAGTGTTTAAGATACTTTTCAAATCTGTAACCATATATTGCCCTTTAAAAAGCATTTTTGCGTTTAAAAACAAATCAGCCTAAACAGCTAATTTAAAACTTAATAATTCACGCACAATTTAGTTTTTTATTATATCGTTTAAGGTCTCAATTAACTCATCAAATTGATCATTAACGCTTTGGCGTTGTTTATCATTTAAGGTTGAGTTTAATTCGTAGAGTAAATTTATATATAAATCTAAGTTTGCTTCATTGGCTTTCAATAGTGCGTCGCTCATATATAGTTCGCGCTCTTTAATAACTGTACTCAACTGATTTATAAATTCTTTTTTTGTAATTTCAGCATTTGTAAATACCTGTTTGGCCGCATTCAAACGGGTTTGCTTGTACTCTAACCACAGCGCTCCTGAGTCTTGATGTTGCTCATTAGTTGATTTAATCAGCGCTTTTTGTTGTTTATTAAGCTTGCCTATCCACTGCTCGTAGTATTCAAATTGCTCTTCCAAACGCTCACTTTTTCGCTCAAGCGGGGTTTGTTCGTTAAACTCTTCACGTTCGTCGTTAATTTTTATTTGAATATTGTTTAAAAGTTCTTCTCTTTGCTCACTTGATAAGGTTGCCCCAAGCTCAGCTAAAGGCATGTGCGCGTATTCAAGTAGGTTCTGCCAATGCTTTTTAGCAAAAACCACCTGCTCTTTTAACTGATCAATGCTTAGTGTGGTGTTAAAAAGTGCCTTAATATTTTGAATGTCTTGTTTGTAGGCTGGTAGCTGCGTACTTCTATGCCACGCTTGGGTCGTGTTAATAATCTGTTTGAGCTGCTTATTTTGTGTTTTATTTAAATCAATATAATCATCTACCCAAAATGACGAAAGCCAGCTCAAGTTGTTATAAGTGAATGAGGCTGAACAGCTACACAAAAATACCATGCTGATAGCAAAGCATGCATTTATCACTTTTTTAGCTTTAAGATTATTAAGCATCACTTTCCTTATTTTAAATTTTATAATCATGAAAATCTTATTTGATAATAATTATCATTTAAGTATTGACTTGCGCGGTAATCTAACTAATAATCATTATCAGAAACAAAGTGTACCGACCTCAGTGCCTATGGAAGGATATTCAGCAAGGATGCTGACACATTAAAAGAAGAACGTGCCGCTTCGTGGTATTACTTACTCGACCCAAGTAATAACACCAAATATCACATTTACTTGCTACATTGCTCATATTAGTGACGGTTAATATGACTCAAAAAAGCCCTAACGGGCTTTTTTTATATCTTTAAATTTTCTATAAAATCTGTATCTTACACTTCTTAAACTCATTTACTTACCTTGAAAGTCCACCGCGGTGTTATTTACATTTTATACGCACGATCTTATAAGGTACCGCCTTGCGTTTACACTAAAGCTGGCGTAAAACATAACAGTAGACACCCTTTTTTGCATCTATTTATAGTAACCGATTTAGTCTTTACATAAATGTATTGGGTATTAAACGTTTATAATGTGCAAATAGTGCAAATAGTGCAAAAATTTAATAAATTAGCATTTAACTATGGCCTGTTGACCTTTTAGGATTAAATCTGTTCTATCTAGGCGCTATTTAATCGCCGCGCGAAGTTTGTAACTTAGTAAGCTCATTAAAAAACCGAGCAACAAAGAGCAAACCGCCTCAAGGGCGAGCCTAAATAGCAGTGGATGTTTAATCTAAAAAATGTACTGGCCCTAAAATCTATCGAAACTATTAATAATTGGAGGCATTAATATGTCACAGTTTAATTTAAAAGCACTCATTCTTGCTGGCGTTTTACTTGCCAGCCCTTTCGCTCATGCAACATTAGAAGATGGCATAAGAGCAGCTAACGAAGGTGAATTTGCAGTCGCCCTAAAAGAATTCCAATACCTAGCAGACAAAGGTTTTGCGCCAGGAATTTACGAACTAGCCAAATTATACGAAGGTGGATACGGTGTAACACGCGATTACCGCAAAGCAGCTGCGCTTTATCAACAAGGCGTTAAAAAGAACCATGCTGATTCGATGTTTGCTCTAGCTGTTTTATACGACGAAGGTAAAGGCGTTAAACTTGATCATCAAATGGCAGTTACCTTATTTGAAAAAGCAGCTAAGAAGAATTTACCTGCAGCTCAATTTAATTTGGGCGTAATGTACGCTAATGGCGTGGGTGTTACACGAGACTATGAAGCGGCACGTAACTGGTACGAAAAAGCAGCTGCAAACAATTACTCTTTAGCGCAATTTAATTTAGCCCTCATGTATTTTGAAGGACTAGGTATGCCAAAAGATTTAGAAAAGTCATATATTTGGAATACTATCGCTGAGTACAACGGTAATATGCAAGCGAGTCATAGCCGTAAACTTGATGAGCGTAAAATGCTGCCTAAAGAAATTGAAGAAGCTAAAGAAAAAGCCGATGCCATTTATGCAAAAATACAAGTGGGTACCTATGCTGGCGAAGGTCGCTTATTTTAAAGTCTTATTTTAAAGTTTAAGACCGTAGCTTTAAACTAATCTAAAAAAGGCTGAATTACATAATGTAATTCAGCCTTTTTAATATATCTTGATTAGCAAGTTAACACCTATTCAACTTTACCAAATCAGCACCCTATTATTTTATGTAAAGCCACTTTAGAAGCTTAATAATAAGTTTGCTTTGTTTTAGTAGCATAACAATGCGAGGATTAAACGAGCCCGATACTAACGTATTTTTAGCATGGCTAAACGTTAAAAAACCTTCTATACCATGATAATGCCCCATTCCTGAATGGCCTACACCACCAAAAGGAGCATCGTCAGCAGTTACTTGCACTAAGGTATCGTTTATTGCCACAGTGCCACTGATTGTTTGCTTCATAATGTATTCTTGAGCTTGCTTATCTTGGCCTAAAATATAAAGCGCTAATGGGTGGTGATGAGCTTTAATATAGTCAATTGCGCTGTCGAGCTTTTCATAACTCATTATTGGTAGTATTGGACCAAATAACTCATCTTGCATAAGCTGCATTTCGTCAGTTACTTGAGTCACTAAATGCAGCCCCATACGATGCTTTTCTTCGTCTTGCTGATTGTGTTCAAGTGGCTTAATAATGTTTGCACCCAGTTCTTGGGCTTGCTCTAAGTAGGTTGCCAAACGTTTATAATGCGCATCGCTAATAATAGAAGTTAAGTTTTTACCTTCAACACCGTCTTTAAAATGCTTTTTATACAACTCGCATAATTGCTGAATAAGCTGATGCTCAAGCTCTTTGGGTACAAATACGTAGTCGGGTGCAACGCATATTTGCCCTGCGTTGGCCATTTTACCAAACAGTAAGGCTTGTGCCGCTTTTTTAATATCGGCATTTTGCGTAATAATAACTGGCGATTTACCACCGAGTTCAAGCGTTACCGGCGTTAAATTACGACTCGCTGACGCCATTACTAATTTACCTACGTTCGTAGAACCCGTAAATAATAAATGAGCAAATGGCAGTGATGAAAACTGTGCTGCAACATCACTCGCCCCTAGTATTATTTTACAATGAGCTTGCAGATCATCTTTAAATATTTTTTCGATAACGGCGTTTGTATGAGGTGTGAATTCGCTTAATTTAAGCATCACTCTATTACCGGCAGCTATAGCGGTAAGCACAGGTACTAACGCTAACTGAATGGGGTAATTCCACGGTGCAATAATACCAACCACACCTTTGGGCTGATAATTAACACTGACTTTTGAAGGCCATAAGCTTAAACCCACAGAGCGATTACTTGGCTTTGCCCATTTTGGCAGTTTTTTAATAATGTGCGCGAGTGTTTGCACTGTAGGCAGTATATCGCCAAGTAAAGTATCGAAAGCGGTTCTGTAACCAAAGTCTTTTGAAGCAGCATCTACTAGCTCTTGCTCAAGTTCAACAATACGTACACGGAGTTTTTTCAATAAAACGAGACGTTTATCAATTGGCAAGTAAGGCGTTTCGAGAAAGCTTTTTTGCAATTCATCAAACTGGGGAATTAAAGGCATTGCCTGTGATGTCTCAGTGCTCAAAATAGGTTACTCAATTTTTAAAGTTATTAACGACTATAACCTTGTTCTGTTTTTCGAGCAATAACACTAATTATCTAAAAAAGAGCTTCTTAAGCAATATAAATAAGCATAAAGAGTAGCTTTGTTTAAAATTGTAAGTATAAACAAAGCTACTCTGGCATAGGTTGGTTAGAACTAATTTAGTTCAGCTTTAAAAGCCAAATACTTGGGCTGCAATCGTCATTGTAACCAGCGTAATTAATACAATAGCCACAATGTTTAGCACAAAACCCGCTCTTATCATGTCGCGCATTTGAATTTGCCCTGAGCCAAACACAATAGCATTTGGTGGTGTCGCTACCGGCATCATAAACGCACAACTACACGCTATAGCTGCAGGAATAACCCAAACCAATGGTGAACCTGTTATAGACTCTGCAACGGGCCCTAACAAAGGAAGAAAGCCAGCTGCAGTTGCTGTATTGCTTGTGATCTCAGTTAAAAACGTAATTAATGCCACAACAACAAGTACACTCATAACAAGTGGAATAGTGCTGGCGCCTTCAATTAGGTGAGCAATAAATTCAGCAAGCCCTGATGACTTAATTTGAGATGCAAGTGTAAGCCCGCCACCAAATAATAATAAAACGCCCCACGGCACTTTAGCTGCGCTTTCCCAATCAAGGATACGCTCATCTTTGCCTTTATTCGCTGGCATTACAAACAACAGCAATGCCGCTGCAATTGCAATAGTAGTATCTGAAATATTAAGACCTGTTATATCACCTAATAAAGGTCTAAATATCCAACACAGTGCTGCTAAAACAAACACAAATAACACGCCTTTTTCGGCGCGCTGCATTATACCTAGGCTTTTTAACTGCGTTGAAAACACCGCTTTTGTATCAATTTTTTGATCGTTTTTAATATTAGCATCTACTTTATACGCAAATTTAGTAAGCCAAACCCAGCTAATAATTAGCATGCCTAAAGAAAGTGGTACGCCTACAATCATCCATTGCGCAAAGCCAATTTCTATTTGATAACTATCAGACAAGTACGCAGCCATTAAAGCATTAGGCGGAGTACCGATTAAGGTAGCAATACCACCAATACTTGCACCATAAGCGATTGATAACAGTAAAGCCTTACCAAAACCTTCATTACTCGGGTCTGATTGCTTAACTAAATTAGTAATTGAAAGCGCAATAGGCAGCATCATTACAGCTGTTGCGGTATTTGACATCCACATCGACAAAAATGCGGTTACCAGCATCATGGCTAAAATTTGCAAGCTTGGCTTTTTACCCGCATATAACATGGTGCTTAGCGCAATACGTTTATGTAACCCCCAACGCTCCATAGCAATAGAAATTAAAAAACCACCTAAAAATAAAAATATTAGCGGGTGCGCATACGGGGCAGCCACGCTTTTAATTGCTGCTATATCAGCAAGTGGTGATATTACCAGAGGGAGCAAAGCAGTTGCTGGAATTGGTACTACTTCGCTCACCCACCACGATGCCATCCAAAATGCTAAACCTGCGGTTTTAAATGCCGCTACAGACATACCCGTTGGTGGATCGAGTAAACATGTCATTAGCATTACTACAGGGCCTAGTATCAAAAAAAGCCATTGGAAATTTCTTTTCTTATCTGGTTTTTGCGTGAGTATATTATCTGTCATGGCAGGCCTCTAAAATTTGTATTTAAGACCAAGCGCAACACTGCTGTCGTCTTGTTCTTCTAAATTAAGGTCGGTGTATAAAAGGTAAGCAGTTGTTTGTTTGTCAAATACATAGTCAAGGCCCGTAGTCCATTGTGTTGCCTCAGAAGTTTGACGAAGTAAAGAGTCATCTTTAGCAAACTGTAATTTAGGTACCCATTTATCAAGCGTATAGCTTGCACTTAACACATAACCGTTACCTGATTTTATACCATCTGTTGATTCAGAATGCTGATATAGTGCACCAAGCTGTAATTGTTCAAATTTATAGGCTGCTGCTATTCGGCTCGCATTAATATTATTAAGAGAATCAACATGGCTTAATGATAAGTAATATGAGGTGTTTTTTAAGCTTCGATCACCATAAATAAAGGTTGCTGCAAATCCAGCTTCGTTATCTTTGTTGTCGTCTTTTGGAGCATAAGTAAACGAAAATTGCGTATTATGCCAATACTTAGAAGTGTATGTTAGCGTATCACCAAGTCTATCTTGTCCTGCAATAACTTGAGCTATGTCACCTTGGGTTTCATTAAAGTTATCAACTTTGCCTTCAGAGTATTTAAAGCGAGTATCATTTCTTCCCACTACAAGCTCGCCAAATTGACCTTTTAAACCAAGGTATGTATTCCTTGCACTAAATGGCTCTTCGGTGTCATCTTGCTCAAAGCCTTTTACTTGCACTTCGTATTTAAAAACAACGTTTAAATATTCATTTAATTTGTGTTGCCCTTGAATACCTATACGCGAAAATGGCGCTTCAATCTGCGTGCCTTCTTCTGCGTAACGCATAATACCCGTATCTGTATTAGCAATTTGCACTTCGGCTTTACCATAAACATCATATTCAGTAGCGCAAGCCGTGTACGAGTAAAAAGCAAAGCTACTTATTGAGGTGAGTAAAATAGTAGAGTGTGTAAACTTTATCATTATGTGTCCTAATTATTAGAATCTACTTGTTGTCAGACCTAATAAGGCAACTTTACTGCCAATGGTAAAATACTTTTATATTTCAGATGGTTAATGGGCATTGCGTATAAAAAAGAGAATAAATGTGCGGTTTCCCACACACCATAAAAACGAAGTTGTCACATAAACCACACAATTTAGTCAATAAACATATCACGGTTTAAATTGTATTTACTCATTTTATCGTAAAGGGTTTTACGAGCGATTTGCAGTGTATCCATCGTATTTTTAATACTGCCATGGTTACGCTCTAGGGCTTCTTCTATTAACGACTGCTCATAAAAAGCAACTTTTTCAGATAGGCTTAAATCGGGAGAAAGCTCACCTTTAGCCTGCGTTTTGCTAACACTAAAAGCAAGTTCTACTCCTAATAAAACCGCGCGCTCAGCTTGGTTTCTAAGCTCCCTTACATTACCAGGCCAGTCGTACGCTAAGAGTCGCTGTTGTATTTCGCTATTAAGAGGTGCTGGCGGCTTGTGATAGCGTGTTGCTGCAATAGAGCTAAAGTGCTTAAAGAGTAATACTATATCTGCTTTGCGAGCTCTAAGAGGCGGTATATCTACCTTTACCAAGCTTAGTCGATAATATAAGTCTGCTCTAAATTCACCTTTTTCAACTAATAAAAGCAAATCTACTTTAGTGGCTGCAACAATTCTTATATCTAACTCAATTGCTTTATTATCACCTACTGGAGTTACTTTTCGCTCCTCTAATACGCGTAATAATTTAACCTGCAACGACATTGGGGTACTTTCTATTTCATCTAAAAAAACTGTACCACCTTGTGCAAATTCAAACTTTCCCTTACGAGTGTGAGTTGCTCCGGTATAGGCACCACTTGCAGCACCAAACAACTCGCTTTCTATCAACTGCTCAGGCACCGCGCCGCAATTTATAGCCACAAAGTTACTTGCTGAGCGAATACTTTGATCGTGTAAGTAACGCGCTACAAGCTCTTTACCCGTGCCAGTTTCACCTTCAATCATTACATCAGCTGGGGTATCAATAACCGTATTGAGTAAATGCATCATATCTTGCATTTTAGGAGTATCACCCAGTATTCGTACACCCGGCGCTGAGGTTTTTTGTACAGCAAGTTTTAGTGCACGATTTTGAATCACTAAGCTACGCTTGTCGCATGCTCTTGCTATGCAATCAAGCAATGTTTCGTTTACTGGTTTTTCAAATAAGTCATACGCGCCTAATTGCATAGCTTTAACAGCAATAGTTACATCGGCGTACCCTGTTAAAAATATAACCGGCAGTTCACTATCAAATGCCGTGACTTGCTCAAGCAAAGTAAGCCCATCCATTGCAGGCATATTTATGTCACTCAGTACAACGCCCATAAAACGTCGATTAAGCTTTGTTAGAGCCGTACTTGCATCATTAAAGCACTCAACTGTATAGCCTTCGAGAGTAAGTAATTGCTTTAATGAATCTCTGATCATCGCTTCATCATCAACTACAATGATGTGCTTACACGGTGAGTTTTCAATCATCTGTTTTATCCTGCGTGCTTGATAGACTGATTATAAACTCAGCCCCGCCTTGCAGTCGATTGTGCGCACTTAAAGAGCCATTAAACGAGTCAATGATTTGTTTTGAAATAGATAGTCCAAGGCCTAAGCCGTTACTTTCTTTAGTACTATAAAAAGGTTCGAAAATATTACCAAAAGCATGTTGCTCTATTCCAGGCCCTGTATCTAAAATTGAGAGTTTTACTCGATTATCAAAGCACTCAACATTAAAACTTAATTTACGTATTATTGCGCCATTCATAGCTTGGCTCGCGTTAGTTATTAAGTTAACCAACACTTGCTCAAATTTAAGTGAATCAACCCACACTATTAACCCACTATCTAAATTAGGCTGCTCTACGTGTACGTTATCTTGTTTTAGTTGTGAGCTGGCAATCATCAAGGCGTTATTTAATAAACCAGCTAACGGATAAGGTCTTAATTGAGTTTGTGATGGTTTGCTAAAATGTTTTAGCTGCCCCACTATTTTGTGTACGCGACCTACAAGCCCCTCAATCACAGTTATGCTTTCGCCAAGTGCGGTGTAATTTTGCTTAGCGAGTAAACGTTTGGCGCTTGCTAGGTAAGTATTCATAGCGCTAAGGGGCTGGTTTATTTCGTGATTAATACCTGCGCTTAACTGCCCAATTGTTGCAAGTTTTGCTGATTGAACTAATGCAACTTGCGTTTTCTCAAGCTCTTGTGTGCGCTCAATCACTTTTTGCTCAAGACTATGCCTAGAGTAAACGAGCTTTTTATAACCCGCAAAACGAGCAAGTAAACTATAACCAACAATCATAACTAAAGCATAAATACTAAATGCCCAAAACAAGCGTATTAATTGAGCTGAATTTACTTTTGTAATATCAACAAGTACGTTCATATGTGCACTAAAGTAACGCAATGGTTTTGTCGCACTCACATAAAGGTTTTTATTAATTCTGAAATGCGAAATACCCTGGCTCTTATATTGAAATTGCTTAATATATACAGGTTGATGATCTAAATAAGCACGGCGTAACTTTATATTACGTCGCTTTGTTATATCAAACTCACTGAAGCTATTTAAACGCCATGTTTGCATATCAGACATCGCAATTACATTATCACTAAGCTCTAAATAAAAATGGCTACCTTTAGATGTATTTAAAAGCTCTCTGTCGTTTTCAAATTTGCTTACATTCACTTTTAATACAACAACACCAACCGCTTTGTTGTCGTGATAAACAGCCTGCGAAAAATAAATGCCACGCTCTTTTGAACGCATACCTAGTGCAAAGTAGGCCACTTTTTCACCTGCAAATGCACGCTTAAAGTAAGGTCTAAAGGCAAAGTTACTGCCTAAAAATGTGTAGTCGGCTTGCCAGTTACTACTTGCCGTTACTGCGCCTTGGGCATTCAGTACAAATATATCTGATGCACCACTGGCTTGTTGTATATCAGCTAAGTAGTTATTTATAGCGTTGTAATGGGCTTGGTCGCCGTTTGCAAATTCAATCATTAACTGATTATAAGTAAGTAGCTGGGGAATAGCCGAAAAACGAGCGAGTTCAGTATCAATGTAATTATTTAATTGAGTAACCTGACGCTGCGCTTGAGCTGTTGCTTTTTCAATATCGTGAGCGCGGCCTACCCAAAATGTAACAACCAAAATTAATACTAATAATATACATACTGTAATTATTTTTTTAGAAAACGTAAACATGGCCTACCCGAGAAATAGCCTAAAAATTTAAGGTCGCTAGTGTAACGACTTATATAAGGTAGGGATATAAACTTTTTGTTAACAAATGAATTTAATTATACTTGTTAATTAAATTTAGTCCTAAAAACAAAAAACACCGCAAACAGTTGTGCTTGCAGTGTTTAAGGTTTAGAACAAAATTAATACGTTATTAATTTGTAGCTAAAGCTGATCTGTTTTTTAGGTATTTGTATAAACCAATTAATGAAGCAGCTATCCAAAATATTTCTATCACAAAGCTCGCTAAATTAAAGTTATAGCAAAGGCTAATTAACAACAAAATCGCCCCTGTTAAATTCATCATATTATACGTTAGGCTAGATGGAGACGTTTTTCCTAGCTGCAGTAAGAAAAATGAACCAACTACTAAAAAAGTACCTGTCATACCTATGATGTCAAATAAGAGTGCTATCACGAAACTATCCTTATCCATTTTTAAATAACCCAATAAACTGGCCCGATCCATGGGGAGGGTATTTTTTCATTCATTGAAACAGCAAACCGAGCGATTCTATCAATATGGTAAATTCTAACAAGGCCATATGTCCGTATGAAGAAATTTTACTGTATCTGAATTATTTAAACGTTACTTTGCCACCAATTATTTTATAGGCAGGTGCACCACGAATAATCGCTTCTCGGGCAAAAGGCCGACTGCAGTTAGGACAAATACAAGGCTCTTGTGTAAAGTCTTGACTAATACGCTCTTTAAAACACTTAACTAATGCTCCTTTGCCTCCTTTTCGATATTTAAATAAGGAAGCTTTACAAGCAGAGCAAAAAATATCGACCGTTTTAGTTGGGCCTTTTTTATTAGGTTTTGCCATTAAGTCCTTCAGTACTATATAAAAAATTATTCTTTATGATACCAGTTTATAGCAATTCGTTTAATTAAGTGATCTATTTGAGGGTAGAAAAACGTGTTGATAGCTAGGCGAAAATTCGCTATTTAACTGTTCTAAATGAGAATTTTTTAACACAGGGAGCGACACATTTAGCCTCGCAAAATGATTAAGTATCATTGCTCATTGGTATTAGGTGGGTAAAGGTGACCACTGGGTTTTAAAATTTTTACGCGGTATGGTTATTAAAGTGAGCTCATAATAATTTAATGATGATGAAAAATATAACCTAATCTTTGAAAAAGAAGCGGTTTAATTGAGATGATAATACATTCATATTAAAAGGTTTGATTATAAACCCCGATACTTTAGCCGCAATAACTTGCTTAACTTTATCTGTACTATCCTCACAGATAACCATCAACACAGGAATATCAGCAAGGGCTCTGTCTTTTCGAATGTTTGTGAGTAAATCAACACCATCCATTTTTGGCATATGAAGATCTGTAATAACCAAATCGAAATGTTGCTCACGTAATAAAGCCAAAGCTTGTAATCCATCTGTAGCTTCAACGATATTGCAATACTCCAACTTTCTTAGCATATTAATTAAAACATGACGCATGAGTGGCATATCATCAACTACTAATATTTTCATTAATACCGCTACCAAATCATGTAAATACGATTATATAAACCTACTCTACTCTCAGGTAAGAATCAAACCGGGCATTAACGGCTACTCAACCCTTACGGCCAAATACCTAAAATAAGCCCCATTAACGAAAACTGTAAAATACAGTAACTCCCATTAATTAAAAATAGCTTTAAAGGGCGTTGCTCAAATATATAACTTAATCCTAGTGAACTGCTGATCCAAAAAAAGCCGATTACAAAGCCTGTTCCTATACACTCAACTAAGCTTGCGTCTTTACCTAAAAATAGAGACAACATTAAAGCCGCTATAAATACTAAAAAGAAGCTGCCGCCAAATATCAACTTAGGATTGGCTGATTGTAAATCAAGGTCAGTTAAGCCAATACTTTCTAGCCAAGCGTTTTTAAAGAGTGCTTTTGAGTACCATATGCCGCCAAGCATAAAAGAAGACAGTGCAGCCACCAGTATTGCAAAATAATCTACATCTAAAAGGTTCATACAAACAGCCGTATACAAAATGTGTAATACCGTTTGGTATTAAATATTAACGGTATAAAGATACTCTCAATGTAGTTACAAATAAGGTATTGAGCAAATTGCTTAACTTGAGTTAATTGCCTTTATGGAGAGTAATTTTAAAAATAAAGGCTATAAATCGCCAAATTTAGCGCTAGTTAACGCCGCTAAATTAGTTGGGGAGAGTGCGATTTCTAAACCTCGCTTTCCAGCGCTCACATAAATAGTATCAAAAAGTGAAGCACTACTATGAATAAACGTAGCTAAGCGTTTTTTTTGCCCAAGTGGACTTACTCCACCTAAAATATAACCAGTGCTAGCTTGAACTTTTTGCGGGGCAGCCATTGCTACTTTTTTGGCACCACATAATTTTGCCAACTGTTTTAAGTTAACTTGTTGCGACACAGGAGTAACAGCAACAATTAGCTGCCTTTCATGCGTTTCAAGAACGAGAGTTTTATATACTTGGGCGCTATCTAAATTTAACTTTTCAACAGCTTCAAGCCCATATTGACTATTACCTGCATCGTGATCGTAACTGAGTACTTCAAAGGGGATTTTTTGTTTTTTAAGTAATTCGATTGCTGGGGTCATACTATTGAATCGTGTTTTTTTTAACAGTAACAAAAATAAAATTTAAAGCAAAAAAAACGACGCTAAAAAGCGCCGTTTCATTATTAATAATAATTTAAATTTACTTGGTCAAATCATCAAAAAACTTTTTAACACCGTCAAAAAAGCCTTGCTCTTTAGGACGATTTTTCGAGCTATCTGTACCCATACTTTCATCTAACTCTTGCAGTAGTTCACGTTGACGCTCGTTTAAATTAACTGGCGTTTCGATTACTACCTTACAAATTAGATCGCCTTGGGCACCACTTCGAACAGACTTAACGCCTTTGCCACGCATACGGAACATTTTGCCCGTTTGCGTTTCAGAAGGTATTTTAAGTTTTGCACGACCATCAAGTGTTGGCACCTGAATTTCGCCACCAAGACCTGCTGTTGTAAAGCTAATTGGTACTTCACAGTATAAATTATTTGCTTCACGCACAAATATTTCATGTTCGCGAACAGATACTTGCACGTACAAGTCGCCAGATGGCGCGCCGTGCATTCCGGCTTCACCTTCACCAGTTAAGCGGATACGGTCTCCAGTATCAACGCCAGCTGGAATTTTAACTGAAAGCGTTTTAGTTTTTTCTACGCGGCCTTGACCATGACATTTGTTACAAGGGTCTGAAATAATCTGACCTTGTCCCTGACACGTTGGACACGTTTGCTGAACAGCAAAGAAACCTTGGCGCATTTGTACTTGGCCAGCACCATGACACGTAGTACATGTTTTAGGCTTAGAACCTGCTTTAGCACCACTGCCATCACATGGCTCACAACCCACCCATGTTGGTACTTTAATTTCAACTTCTTTACCACGAACCGCTTCTTCTAAGCTCAAGTCCATGTTGTAACGTAAGTCAGAACCACGTTGTTGACGAGATTGACGTCGACCACCGCCGCCACCAAAAATATCGCCAAATACGTCACCAAATACATCACCAAAATCGCCATGACCGCCACCAAAGCCGCCATGACCACCGCCACCGCCTTGCTCAAATGCCGCGTGACCATGTTGGTCATACATTTGGCGTTTTTGAGGATCGGTTAAAATCTCGTAAGCTTCTTTAACTTCTTTAAATTTAGTTTCAAGCTCTTTATCGCCTGCGGTACGATCTGGATGATATTTCATCGCTAAGCGTTTATACGCTTTTTTTATGTCTCGCTCACTCGCATCTTTGCTTACGCCGAGGGCTTCGTAATAATCGCGTTTTGACATATCTATCACACTACTCTTTTCTGTTTGCAGCGTGAGCTGCTGGATAAACCGATAAATCGCATCGATTTATCATTGAAT
The DNA here is from genome assembly GCF_014164075.1 of Pseudoalteromonas sp. SG45-3. Taxonomy (NCBI): domain Bacteria; kingdom Pseudomonadati; phylum Pseudomonadota; class Gammaproteobacteria; order Alteromonadales; family Pseudoalteromonadaceae; genus Pseudoalteromonas; species Pseudoalteromonas sp. SG45-3. The sequence continues at coordinate 33,575 of NZ_JACJEN010000003.1, forward strand.
TTTTAAACCTTAAATACATGCAAAAGGCGCGACAAGCTATTGCTCGCGCGCCTCAATTGTTCATCCTAACCTAAACACTCGATTGAGTTAAGTGTTTTTGGCTAGCGAGAAGCGTTAGCAACAATTACTTGTCGTCTTTCACTTCTTCGAACTCTGCATCAACAACGTCGTCGTCTTGCTTAGCTGATTGCTGTTGCTCGCCTGCATCTGCTGAACCTTGCTGTGCTTTCGCTTGTGCAATTTCCATTAGTTTTTGAGACTTTTCAGCAAGAGCTTGAGTTTTAGCTTCAATCTCTTCTTTGTTGTCGCTCTTAATAGCAGCTTCTAAATCTACAACAGCCGCTTCAATCGCTTCTTTGTCTTCGCTTGGTAATGCATCGCCAGCTTCTTCAATTTGCTTACGAGTACCGTGTACTAGAGCATCAGCTTGGTTACGAGCAGCTACAAGTTCTTCAAACTTTTTATCGTCTTCAGCATGTGCTTCTGCATCACGAACCATTTTTTCAACTTCTTCATCGCTTAAGCCTGAAGATGCTTGAATTGTGATTTTTTGCTCTTTACCTGTATCTTTATCTTTTGCAGATACATGTAAGATACCATCGGCATCAACATCGAATGTTACTTCGATTTGCGGTGTACCACGTTGTGCTGGGCGAATACCTTCTAGGTTAAATTGACCTAGAGATTTATTGTCGCTTGAACGTTTACGCTCACCTTGTAACACGTGAATTGTTACAGCAGATTGGTTATCTTCAGCTGTTGAGAATGTTTGCGATTTCTTAGTAGGAATCGTCGTGTTTTTCTCAATTAATGCAGTCATTACTGAGCCCATTGTCTCAATACCTAGAGATAATGGAGAAACGTCTAGTAATAGTACATCTTTAACGTCACCAGCAAGTACACCACCTTGAATCGCTGCGCCTACTGCAACTGCTTCATCAGGGTTTACGTCTTTACGTGGTTCTTTACCGAAGAAATCAGCAACTGTTTTTTGTACTAAAGGCATACGTGTTTGGCCACCAACAAGAATAATATCGTTGATGTCGCTTACTGATAAATCAGCATCAGCAAGTGCACGTTTAAGTGGCTCTAGAGATTTAGTTACTAAATCTTCAACTAGTGATTCAAGCTTAGCACGTGTTAGTTTCACGTTCATGTGCTTAGGACCAGATGCATCAGCAGTTACATACGGAAGGTTTACTTCAGTTGATTGTGCAGATGACAGTTCAATTTTTGCTTTTTCAGCAGCTTCTTTAACACGTTGCATTGCAAGAGGATCAGTTTTTAAGTCTAAACCTTGATCTTTCTTGAATTCAGCTACTAAGTAGTTAATTACACGATTATCGAAATCTTCACCACCTAAGTGAGTATCACCGTTTGTAGCAAGTACTTCAAACGTGTGCTCGCCTTCAACTTCATCAATTTCAATGATTGATAAATCGAAAGTACCGCCACCTAAGTCATATACTGCAACGATGTTTTCGCCACGGTTTTTATCCATACCGTAAGCAAGTGCCGCAGCAGTTGGCTCATTGATAATACGTTTAACTTCAAGACCCGCAATACGGCCAGCATCTTTCGTTGCTTGACGTTGTGAATCGTTAAAGTATGCAGGTACTGTGATTACAGCTTCAGTTACTTCTTCACCTAAAAAGTCCTCTGCCGTTTTCTTCATTTTTTTCAGTACTTCAGCAGAAATTTGTGGTGCAGCGCGTTTTTCGCCACCTGCTTCTACCCATGCATCGCCGTTATCAGCTTTGATGATTTTAAACGGCATGATGCCGATATCGCGTTGTACTTCTTCGTCTTCAAAACGACGACCAATTAAACGCTTGATTGCAAATAATGTGTTTGTCGGGTTAGTAACCGCTTGACGCTTAGCAGATTGACCTACTAATGTTTCGCCGTCTTGCGTGTAAGCAATAATAGACGGGGTTGTGCGATCGCCTTCCGCGTTTTCAATAACACGTGCTTTGCCACCATCAAGTACTGCAACACAAGAGTTTGTAGTACCTAAATCGATTCCAATAATTTTACCCATGAAACTTCTCCAACTTCAATATTCGTTAATACGTTCGATGACATAGTAAATAGGGATGCGCCAAACTTATTTCAACTGTAAAAATGAAAAAAAATCCATTTTTTGTGATTTATTTACAAAATAACCCTAATAATTGTAAGGAATGGTGATTTTTGCACCGCCAGAGACGTTTTTAATTACTGGTCTGACTAGTTTGGTTGTGTTATAAATTTATTAAATCGCACTATAAAAGGACATCTTCATGCATTTTGAACAATTACTTCTCCAAGCTGCAAAAATTGGAAGTTCAGACAATACCGAACAATTAACTAGCACAATGCAATTTCCAGAAAACTGGTGCCAAGGCAGAACTGCTTTTGGTGGGCTCTCAGCCGCACTGTTGTATCAAGCTATCAGAGGAAAAGTATCCAATGATCGTCGCCTACTCTCACTCAGTACAAATTTTGTAGGGCCATTACTAGCTGATACTCCTTTTTCGTTATCGGTAGAAATATTACGACAAGGTAAAAGCAGCACACAGGTACTCGCCAAAGCCATTCAAAATGAACAAGTGTGTGTAATTGTACAAGCGTGTTTTGCTAAAAGTAGAGAGTCGGGTGTAAATGTGCCTGTTTCAAAGTCTTTAGGGTTAAAACCGGTAGACGAGCGCCATACTCTACCTTTTATTAAAGGCCAGATGCCTGAATTTTTTCAACATGTTGATTTATGCCCTCAACAAGGTGCCATGCCATTTAGCAGCGCAGAAACGTCTCACTTAGGGGGATGGATGCGCTTTAAACATACGCCCGAACAAATAACTGAAGCGCATGTAATTGCATTAACAGATGCATGGCCACCTACGTTATTACAAATGTTTAAACAACCCGCTCCAGCTAGTAGCATGTCATGGTATTTAGAGTTTGTACAAGAGCCAAACTTATCACCTGGCGAATGGCTTGGCTTTGAAGCAATCACTCATCATTCAAAAGATGGCTATGGTTTAGAAGATGGCTGTATATGGTCACAATCCGGTGAGCTAATAGCGCTTACACGTCAAACAGTGGCGTTATTTGATTGATGAATGGGTTTGGCCTTCATCAACAATTCTTTTATAAGTACCGTTTTGCTTGATGAGCGCCAAACCTATATCAAACTCAGTAGCTAAAGAGAGGTTATTAAAATAAGCAGGTCGCTCTGCTTTTGGAAATAAAGTGTAAATTTGCACAGCTTCGGGTGATTTATGTTGATTGTAGTAATAGTAAAAAATACGCTTATCTAACACAATTACATCCACCCAACCTTTTAACAGCTTATCTACCTGCGCCTTTTGATTAATAACCTCTTGATATGAGCTAAAGTGTTTAACATTACTTTTAAATATAGAAGGCAGATATGCAGTTGCATTTTGAAAAGCAAGGACGTTTTTATTAAACATGCCTTCTATTTCATCAATATTATATTTATTTCGCTTGAGTGTGATGGCTACATTTTCATAACTAAGTACCGGTTTACTTGGGTAAATACATGGACTACTTCCTCCTGCATAATTTAAAAGTATATCTACTCCTTTATTATGCAATTGATGCTCAGCGCGTTTATTCGACATATATTGCACATTAATATTGGCAAATCCATTAGCCTTTAACGCGGCTTTGATTAAACCTAGGTGTATACCCGAGTCTGTTTTTTCAAAAACATAGGGCGGAATTGATGCGCTCGCGGAGATAATTACTTCTCGCTCTTTATTAATAGCCACAGCATTTTGCGAACAAATAAAGAGCCACATTAGTATGCAGTACAAATAATATTTCACACGCTTCCTTTATATAACGAGCAGCTTGATGGCAGAACGCGTTGTATTAATGTATTAAATATAGCAAAATTGAAGAAATATTCTTCTTGCTTGGTATTAAATTGCAAACTGTCTGCCCCTGCTGCGATCTGATCATAGATATACCTCGCATAATCGCAAAACAAATGGCGATATGCCCACATTGTCACCATAAACTTTGCGAAGCCGATGTTAATCACGACAGTCGCATAGTTGCACTAAGCTTTAGCGCACTATTAATGTTGCTCAGCAGTATGTTTTACCCTTTTATTTCATTTAGTAGTAGCGGTATAACTCAAACTATTACACTGCCCGACGCGGCTCGAATTTTGTTTAATTATGATAGTGAGCTACTTGGCTTATTTATTGATTTGAGCATTATTGCCCTGCCCATGGGTTTGCTTGTTATTTTAATTCCTTTGCATCTTGGGCTTTTAAAAGCATTACCAGAGAGCATTGCAAGGCGACTACTAAAGTTCACTTTGGCGTTAGAGCCTTGGATTATGTCGGAAATATTTTTAATTGGCGTACTTGTTAGTATGGTTAAAATCATGTCGCTGGCTGATATTAGCTTCGGCACGAGTTTTTGGGCTTATGTGGGGTTTGTTATTTTATACATAGCTGCACTTGTTCACTTAAATCGCCCACGCTTATGGGCTCAAATAAAGCCTGTAAAAGTACTCGAAGGCGCAGAGCATGCTAAACGTGCAATAGATGAAAATATTAAAGCCTGCCATGTGTGCCATCAACTATGTACCGGTAATATTTGCCAGCGTTGCCATACAAAAACACACGTTAGAAATCCTTATAGCGTACAAAAAGCAGCAGCTTGGCTAATTACTTCTGTTGTTTGTTATATTCCAGCAAATGTTTTACCTATTATGCACACCACTAGCCTTGGGGATGAATCCCCTTCGACTTTAATTGGTGGTGTTATTACTCTTTGGAAAAGTGGCTCCTACCCTATTGCCGCTATTATATTTTTAGCCAGCGTTGTGGTGCCACTTGCTAAAGCTTTTGTATTGAGCTTTTTATGCTTTATGGTTACAAGGCCTGCCAATAAACATACAAAAAGTTACACCCGAATTTATCAACTGACTGAGTTTATTGGTAAATGGTCGATGATAGATGTATTCGTGGTTGCTATTTTAGTGGCCTTAGTTCAACTGGGTAATTTAATGTCAGTAACGCCAGGATTAGGCATTGTATTTTTTACAGTTATGGTAATATGCCAAATGATGGCTGCCCATGCCTTTGACCCACGCTTATTGTGGGATTCCCCTAAAAACAAAAAATCAGAGAACAAAGCATGACCGAAACCGCCGAAATAACAAAAGAACCGAAAATTTCCGCTATCTGGATCATTCCGGCAATTGCGCTGTTAGTGGGCATGTGGATGTTATACCAATACCAAGCTAATAAAGGCCCTACTATTTTTATCGAAATGCCACAAGCAGAAGGTATTATTGCAGGTAAGACTGAAATAAAAGTGCGCAGTGTAAAAATAGGTCAAATTGATCATGTTCGGCTATCCGACACGCAAGACAGCGTAATTGCTCGCGCGCAAATAGATAAAAATTACAACGAGCTACTGACTGACGATGCCAAAATTTGGGTCGTAAAACCACGCATTGATGAAACAGGTATTAGCGGGATGAGTACGTTATTGTCTGGTGTATATTTAGAGTTTTCACCCGGTGAAAGTAAAGAACTAAAAGAGCGTTTTAAGTTACAAGATGAACCCGCCCTCATTGGTAAAGATGTGAAAGGTGGTCGTTTTAAATTAATGAGTTACAACGCTGAAGTACTTGATGTAAGCACCGGTATATTCTTCAAAAATTATAAAATAGGGCAAATAGAAACCGCCACTTTTGATTGGGAAAACCAAGCAATGAAGTATGGCGTATTTATTAAAGCCCCTTATCAAAATCTGATCACCATGAACTCAATATTTTGGGTGAACGCAGGAATTGAAATTGACCTATCTGCCGATGGTATCAATATTAATACGGGCTCTTTGAGTAAACTATTAAAAGGCGGTATTTCGGTTGGTTTACCTGAACAACAGGCCCCGGGTGAAATAGCACAAGATGGGCATAGCTTTTCATTAAGCCAAAGCTATAAAGAGGCGTTAGAAGAGCGCTTTTATGATTTTGATTACTACCTAATTGAATTTGAACAGTCAGTTCGAGGACTACGCACAGGTGCACCTGTCGAATACAGAGGTATGCGTGTAGGTACTGTTGTTGAAACCCCTGCCAATGTAATTATTGACGGTAAACCTGCCCACTTTAGAAACCATAATACGGCGGTTCCAGTGCTTATAAAAGTAGAATACGGACGCTTGTATCATGACAGTGCTTCAGCAAAAGAGTATTGGCAAGGCAGTTTAAAGGGCTGGATTGAAAGTGGGATGCGCGCCTCGTTAAAGCCTGGTAATTTATTAACGGGTGCTGTGTATGTAGATTTTGATATATACCCCGACGCGCCAGAAGCGCACCTAGGTAAACTTGTGCAGTATGATGTTTTTCCGAGTATTTCAAGCGGTATAACTGTATTAGCAGATCAAGTTTCTGACGTACTTAATAAGGTAAATAACTTAAAAGTTGAAGATAGCTTGGCACAAATGCAAGCTACATTTACCGATTACCGAGCGCTTGCTAATGAAATGCGAGAGCTGCTAAGCCAAAAAGATACACAAAACTTACCTGGCGACTTTAACCGTAATTTCGAAAAGATGACAAAAAGCATGGAGCAGTTTGAAGTCACTATGCGCCAATTTGATAAAACCATGGCCAGTTACCAAGCCGGTTCTGAACTTCATCATCAAATACAGCAAACATTAAAAGAGTTTAAACGTTTAAGTGAGGGCCTACAGCCTCTAACTCGCGGATTAAACGAGCAACCTAATATGCTAATTTTTGATAAATCATTACCAGCAGATCCAAAACCAAGGAAGCAATAATGAAATCGTTATTTTTAACTGCAAGTTTATTATTACTATTGGCAGGTTGTAGTTCATCAATACAAACTGCGACACAGTATTACCAGTTTGAGCAGCCTATAGGTGCATCGTCTCGAAACGTTGCAGATACAGATGCGCAACTAAGAATACAAACTGTTGTACTTAGAGGCGCTTTAAATAATTTGGGCATTGCTATGAAAATAGATAGCAACCAAATTCATGCTGCAAATTATAACCTGTGGGGCGAATCGCCGGATGTAATGCTTACTGCAACAGCCCAGCAAACACTTTTTAATGCTATGCCCAACTGGATGGTAATAAAAGGCTTACCGGTCATTACTGAACTTGATCAACAAACGTTTTATGAGCTTGAATACGAAATTCACCACTTTAATGGCGATATGCAAGGTAACGCTGATATTTCTGGGCTTTGGCGTTTATATTACACACACCCTGAAACAGGCCGACGCCTTATAAGTATTAATAATTTTTCGCAATTGGTCCCTATTGATGATGATGGCTATGATGGCCTGGTTTCGACACTTGAAGCAACATGGCTAAATATAAACCTAAATGTTGCAAAACAAATAGAACAAGCAAGACTTTAATCGTTAAGTGACAATATAATCACGGCGGTTTTATCATCATTGATAACCGCCTTGCCCTTTATTTTAAAGCCCAATTTTAACAACACATTCTGCGATGCCCTATTATCTGGTGATGTTATTGCACACAGTTTTGTAATTCCAAATTCATGCTTATATTGCAAAAGTGCGCTGGCCGCTTCAAAAACATAACCCTTTTTTTCAAAACCGCTTACAAGTGCAAAACCTAAATCAGGTTGCAGTAACGCGGCGCGTTTATAAAACCCAACAACGCCAACCACTACAGCATTATGCAAAGTAATAATGTAAGGCCCAAAGCCTTGGCGTACATGAGAAGCAATAAATGACTAGGGCCTGTTGACCTTTCAGGATTAAAATTTGTTCAATCTAGGGGCGATTTAATCGCGGCGTGAGGTTTATAACCTAGTGGGCTAAGTAAAAACCGAGCATCAAAGAGTTAATTGCCCCTAGGTAGAACCCTTCGGGCAGCGCATGTTTGGCATTTATGCTGTGTTATCGCCTATTTATGGGGAATAACCACACTACATAGGCTCTGCCTTGCCTAAATACCAAACATACTGCTGCAAATTTAACCTCGAAAGATAAACAGGCCCTATAATGTACGACTTGGCATCATCAAGGGTATAGATTGCTTTATCACCAATATGCTCTATGAAACTCGCCTGATTAACTAGCTTAAGTAAAATAGCTGCATCAAGCTCATTTGCATGGCGCAACAACAATCGATTTGTTTTAAATACAGCGTTCAATGTAAGCTCCTCTAAAAAACTTTGTTTTGCATGTAACTTTTTGTTGACTGAAATTAAAAAGCAGATTATTTTTGCGCCGATGTTTTTACAGGCACAACAATAGCGGTTTGCACTCCTTGCACCGTCTGGCGCCAAAGCCAACGCGTTTCACTTAAGCCGCTATTTAACATAACTGTTTATGTGTCTCTCCCTCGCGTACAAAAGCAGTGACTTGGAAGATAATTTTACAACAAACTTATCATCTTCTTTGTTTTTGTATAAGCAGTTTAAAAATTAATACTATTGTAATTTTTATACATGCTTTTAATTTTGTGAATACTTAAATGCTTGAACCTTCTGCGTTAAGTTTACTGCCACCTTTGGTGGTAGTTGTATTGGCTGTTGTATTACGCCGCCCTATTTTATCTTTACTTATTGGTGCTTTAGTTGGTTTAGTTATCGCCGATCCTGCACAGGTACTTACTAACTTTGCGAGTACATCGCTAAAAGTGATGACAGACGAAACCATCGGCTGGCTAATACTTGTATGTGGTGGCTTCGGTGCTTTAATCGCGCTATTAGTGCGCACAGGTGGCGCATCGGCTTTTGGCAAGTTAGCCCTTAAATACACTAAAGGTAAGCGTTCATCTTTGTTTATGACCTTTTGTTTGGGTGTAGTTATTTTTATTGATGACTACTTAAATGCGCTTACCGTGGGTGAAACCATGAAACGCATTACCGATAAATTTAAAGTGAGCCGTGAGATGCTTGCCTATGTTGTAGACTCTACTGCTGCACCAATTTGTGTACTTGTCCCTTTATCTACTTGGGCGGTTTTTTTTGGTGGCTTACTTGTAGATAACGGTATTGCAGAAGAAGGCAAAGGGATTGCAGTTTATATCCAAGCCATACCGTATATGTTTTATGCGTGGTTTGCAGTGCTTGTTGTTTTACTTGTTGTGCTGGGTATTATTCCTGCGATTGGTCCAATGAAAAAAGCAGAGCAAATGGCGCAAATTGAGCAAGCTCAAGTCGACCCTGCCCAATACAATGACGTTCAAACAGCGGATGAATATGCGGTAAAAGCCGTAGAAGAGAACTTTGAAGATGCTGATCCTAAAGGTAAATTACGTAACTTTTTGGTGCCGATTATTTTACTGGTTGCATTTACTGTTTACTTTGAAATAGACGTATACAAAGGCTTATTAGCAACAATGGCGGTCACTCTCCCATTTTATGCACTACAAAAATTAATGAGCGTAAGTGAAATGATTGAACGCATGCTTGATGGCTTTAAAAGTATGATCCCCGCGATTGGTACTGTTATAGCTGCGTTTATATTTAAAGATGTATGCGACTTAATTAGTTTGCCTCAGTTTGTTATTGGCAGCTTAAGCCCTTATATGACCGCGGCATACTTACCAGCCGTGGTATTTATTTCAATGGCTATTTTAGCGTTTGCAACTGGGTCTAGCTGGGGTATTTTTGCTGTATCAATTCCCATTGTTATGCCACTGGCAAATGCGGTTGATGCAAACATACCACTGGTCATTGGTGCGCTATTATCGGCTTCCTCTTTTGGTAGCCAAGCGTGTTTTTACTCAGATTCAACGGTGCTCGCAGCGCAAGGCTCTGGTTGTAATTTAATGAGCCATGCCGTTACACAATTGCCTTACACGCTAATTGCTGCGGCATTAGCTGTTATAGGCTTTTTGATAATGGCATAAATACTATACCAATCCGCAATAATACTTAATCATTTTGCGGGGCTAAACGAGTCGCTACCTGCGTTAAAAAATTTTCATTTAGAACAACTAAATAGCGAATTTTTTGCCTAGCTATCAACACGTTTTTCCATCCTCAAAATAGATCACTTAATTAAGCGAATTGGTATTATTAGTAAATATAGTGAGATAAATAATAAACCCCAATGTAGTGATACATTGGGGTTTATTTTAGCTACATAAATAAAGCTTATTTTTGTAGTTTAATACCATTGTAATAGGCATCAAGCGTTGTGATTTTAGTTTGATTTGGTAAATCGGCAAAGTCACTTTCTATAAACTTAGTCCCGCGTAATTGCACATTTAAACGTGCAGCATTAGGGTTAAGCATTGTTTGCTTGTAGTAGTCTTTTATATCTGCAAGCGTTACTTTTTCAACTTCATCAATCAGCTTTTGCTTAGAATCAAAGGTAAAGTTTTCACGGTACCAATCGTTTATAAGTGGGCTCATTTCGTCACTTAAGTTTTTAGGCTGCTCTTTAAGTGATACAAGGGTAGAGTTTTTCAGCTGCTCAAAAGTCTCTTCGCTCATGTTATCAAGTTCAACTGCGTATTCTTTTTTAAACTTATCAAAACGAGCTTGTATTTCTTTTGGTCCTTTAACTGGTGTTTGAATATACATACCAATTGCTGAGTAATCCTCGATTGGGCGAGCTAATGCACCTACTGCGTATGCAAGTTGCTCCTCAGTACGCATTTTATCAAACGCAACTGTTCTAAAGTGGCTTTGTAATACAGCTGCTTCTGCTTTTTGTTTGTAACCCGCAACAGGATGAACGGTCATATCAACCACCGCTACATCGGCTACATCGATATCTTTTTGCAGTACCAGTGTTTCGCCCGGTTGTGGCAACCACGCTTTGCTTCGTGCAAATTCACTGCGCTTATGATTACTTGGTAATGTTGCACTTAACTCTTGTGCAATCGCGTCAATATCTTGCTGATCGTAGTTACCGTAACTAAATACGCGTAAATCGTTTTGTGCAAACGTAGCTGTTTTTAATTGTGCTAAGTCGGCAACACTCAGTGAGTCAGCGGCTTTTATAAGCGCATCTGTATCAAAACCACCTGTACGGGTTAGTTTTGAATACTCGCCAAATGCTTGTGCATACGGAAACTGCTTTTGTTGGTTTAGTAAATTACGCTTAAAGCGATCTACCGCTTGGCTAAATGCTTGTGCTGTTTCATCGGCTTTTAATCCGGTTAAAGCTTGTTTAAGCAATACATCTTGCTTATCTGTAAAACCACTCATAGATAAAACAAGACCATTACTCGGCGCAAGGCTTACACTCATACCGGCGATTGCTGCTTCGGTACTTAACTGACTTTGTTGAATATTGTATAAATCAGCCCAAACAGAATAAAGTACTTCTGCTTTAATATCTTTCAAACCGGGTTGAGTATTTATATAAACTTCGACAAGCCCTTTTGGCTGCTCTGCAAATTTTTGACTTGCTTGGCGCCATACTTTTACACCATTTTTATCGTAAGCAAGTTCTGGGTGTTTTTGCTCTTTAAATGCTTGCGTTTTTATTGCAAAATTTTCAGGCAATAAATTGTTTACAGTCGGTAGTGCTAACTTAAATTCGCTTGATTTTTTCCAGCTGGCAATTTCATCATCGCTAATGTCACTGATGCGGTATTTACCGTCGTAAAAGTGTAGTTGTGAGTCTGTCTCTTCTTGCTGCGATACATACCAAATACGAAGGGTGTCGGCATTTAACTGCTCAAGTACATTGTTTACAGCGTCAGCGTCAAACTTTGCATAATAATAAGGTGCATTAATAGCGTGATTTAACGGATAGTCTTGCATGCTTTGCGTAAGCGAGCTTACATAATTAAACTCATCACCTTTTTCTAAAAACTTAAACTGGTTATTAAGGGAAGTACGAATTTCGTTGAAGTACTTGCTATCAACGCCTTCTTTTTTAATTAAATCGATGTACTGCATAATAGTCGCAACTATTTCGTCACGATTTTTCATGCCTTCATCTGTAAGCTCTACATTTACATTTAACGAACCATAGTTGCCATATTGATTTGGTGCAGCTGAAGCTGAAAGCTGAGACACCCATCCTTTATCACGAAGAAGTTGCGCTGGGCTGCCCGGCATTTCATTACTTAGTAAATACGCTACAAATCGGTTTGGTTTAAGTGCAAATTCGCTATTATTATTAGCAATGGTGAAATCAAGTTGCAGCTGTTTTACATCTTCATTTGGTGCATAAAACACGCGTTTTCCGCCAGCGTTATCAAAATCAAGTTTTGCAGTCACTGTTGGTTTTTCGATATTTTTATTTTTTATGTCAGCAAAGTATTTTTGCGCTTTTTGCTCCATTTCAGCAATAGGTAAATTAGAAATAAGCGCAACTTTCATAATATTTGAAGAGTAGTATTTATTATAAAAATCAACCGTTTCTTTATGAAGTGAACTGTTTTCTTTATCGCCAAGGGTTTCTAGGTTACCAATTAAAAAGCGATTAGCCGGGTGATCGCCCATCATTTTACGCGCGAGTTTAAATTGTCCAAAAAAGTCCATTTCGCGGCGCATTGACCACTCTGCGTTTACTGCATTTTTTTCTTTGTCTGTGTATTCTGGGTATAACTTAGGCGCTTTGAAAAAGTCAGCAAAACGGTCTAGCCCTTCATCAAACGCGTCGTTATTAATTTTAAACATGTAATTAGTAATATCGAGCCACGTGTAAGCATTGTGCGCGCCACCATTTTTGGTCATAAAATCAGAATACCCTTTTGTGTCTGGGTAGCGATCTGTGCCTAAAAACAGCATGTGCTCTAAATAATGCGCCATACCTTGTTGCGACATTGGGTCATGCAGTAAACCAACACCAACGCTGAGTGCCGCTGCAGATTTTTCAGCACCTGGATCTGACACTAAAATTACTTCAATGTCATTTGCCAGCTTAAGTGTTTTATATTCGCGGTTATCGTTAGGGCTTACGACTAACGTATCTGATAGTAAAGAGGCCTGAGGCGCCACTGAAACCGAAGCCGTATTTGAACAACCACTTAAAACTGCAAGTGCGATTGCACTAAAACCAATAATCTTTTTCATTTTTGTTTTCCATTAAAAAGTATTGCGCAAAATAGCGTGCGCCAATTCAAAGCAATATAGTTAAGCTAAACTAACATTTTCAATTAATAACTTTCTACAAAATAACGCTATTTTGTGTAACACATTGTGAAAAATGTCTTCATAATTGGATATTAGTTGGGAGTCTGCCAACCTTGCGAGACTAAAAATCATTCAATATCAAAAAATACGCAAATTCTAAATAATAAGGAAAAACAATGGAAAAAATCATCATACTTGCCATGTTTGCACAAGTTACGCTTTCACTGGTTGTCATGCTCATTATGGGTAAAAGGCGCTTTGCCGCAGCTAAAAATAAACAACTAGATTTAAGTGATTTTAAAACAATGCAGTTAGATAAGGCTGGCGACACTATTAGGGTGGCAGATAGAAACTTTTCGAATCAGTTTGAAATACCAGTGCTTTTTTACGCGGGGTGTTTACTTGCACTGCAACTAAATAGCGCCAGTACACTTGTGGCAATACTGGCCTGTTTATTTGTAGCAACACGTATTGTGCATAGCGTTATTCATTTAGGTGAAAACAACGTACGCGCACGTTTTAAAGTGTTTTTACTGGGTTGTGTTTGTGTGTTTTCAATTTGGCTAGCAATGGTTTGGCGAGTACTATTTTAAATAGCAAAGTTTAATAATAGTAATGTGGACGGCTGGTTTAGGCCATCCACATTAACGTTAATTTTAATTATTTAGCACGTTTTAAACGAGGTACCGCAAGTAAAAAAGCACCTAAAAGCCAAATTAACCCGCCGCCAGAACTGCTGCTAGAATCTGTTGATGTGTCAGAATCAATTAACGTATTTTCAGTAACAGTAAGGCCTGCTGCTGAATTAGGATCATCATCCATTACCGCCACATTTTGAATAGTCACTAAGTTAGCACTACTAATTGTTACATCAGTACTTGCACATTGCTCAGCAGTAATATCAACCACGGGTGTTTCACCACAGTGTACTAACGCTGCAATTTTATCTAAAGTTGATTGGCTTGCTGCAGTAATTTGTCCAAACACAGTAAAGCCACCATTTTGCGTATCAAGTGCTGCACTATTGTCTGTAATATTAAAAAACCACTGACTTGTTGCGCTATTAGCATCACCCGATAATTTAGCCATCGCAATGGTGCCCTTAACATTAGAAAAAACGGGCTCATTTTCTACAGCAGGCTTTGTAGTAATCGCATCTAGCGAATCAGAAAATGTAAATCCACCACCTTGAATAACAAAGTTACTAACAGAGCGGTGAATTACTGTTTCGTTATATGAATCGTCTTGAACGTAACTTAAAAAATTTGCGACTGTTTTGGGGGTTTGTTGATCAAACAAGTTAATCTCTATGACACCTTGGCTCGTGTTCATTTCAACTATAGTAGCGGTGCTTGTAAAACTTGCTGCAGCAAATGCTGAGCCAAGTAAAAGTTTTTTCATGTTTTATTCCTGTTGTTATATTTTTTAAATAATTAGTTAATGCGTTAACACATTAATGCCATCGGCGACTAAAATCGATTCTAAAGTGTGAGTTGATACAATTAAGACCGTGTTGATAACAAATTAATTACATATGCCATTATTTATATTCTTTTTTGCTATATAAATCTAACTATTTAAAATTAAATCATCTTAAAAGCATACCTACTTTTTGTTACCTTTAAAAAACACAAAACAATAGGAACTGACGATGCAACATACTGAACACACAATTTGCGACTTTGGTTTACACCGAGGCGAAGCTTACACAAAACTACCCGCTAGCTTTTTAACGTGGATGATTGCAACAAACCATGAAAAATCTAAATATGCGAGTGAAGAGTTAAAGCGCAGAGAAACAGCTGCAACAAGCCGTAATTAAGGTAAAATGTAAATAAGTACGTTTTTTTCGCATAAAACTAGTTTAAACTAGCCGCTCAATAAATTAAGTGGGCCTTAATAGACAGGTATTTTATGCGAATAATTATTTTATTTTCAGTTTTTTTAAGCGTACTTGGGTGCACATCGGCAACTTCCGACCCAAGTGCAAGCAACTCTCCTGCAACTCAATATCTAACTGTACTTCATACGAATGATAATCACGGCCGTTTTTGGCAAAACGAAAAAGGCGAATACGGTATGGCCGCTCGCAAAACGTTAATTGACTCTTTACGTAATGACGCCCAAAAGCAAGGTCATGCCGTTTTACTTCTCTCTGGTGGTGACATTAATACCGGTATTCCTGAGTCAGATTTACAAAAAGCAGAACCTGACTTTAAAGGTATGTCGCTGATTGGTTATGATGCAATGGCATTAGGCAATCACGAATTCGATAACCCTATTGATGTTTTGAAGCAACAGCAAAAATGGGTGAACTTTCCTTTTCTATCAGCCAATATATTTGAAAAAGAATCAGGCGAACATGCGTTTGATAGCTATAAAATATTCAAAAAAAATGGCTTAACTATTGCTGTTATTGGATTAACAACAACAGACACAGCTAAAATTGGTAATCCTCAGTATATTGGCCACTTAGAGTTTAAAGACCCTGTTGACGTTACCGCAAAACTAGCTAAAGAAATAAAAGCTAAGTACAACCCTGACATTACCATTGCGCTGACTCATATGGGTCATTATGTTGATGCTAGCTTTGGCATTAATGCACCAGGTGATGTAACACTTGCTCGCTCACTTCCTGCAAACACACTTGATATGATCATTGGCGGTCACTCACAAGAACCTGTGTGTATGAGTGATACAAATGTAAATGACGATAACTTTAAACCTGGCCTTGCCTGTAAACCAGACCAGCAAAACGGTACTTACATTATGCAAGCCCATGAATGGGGTAAGTATGTTGGTAAAGCTGAGTTTAAGCTTGAAAACGGAAAATTAACGTTACTAGACTACAAACTTATGCCTGTTAATTTGTATGTAGATAAAGTTCAAGCTGATGGCTCTACTAAAGTAGTATTAGCAAACGAGTACATTAAACCAGACCCTAAACTTGAATCTTATTTAGCGGTATACCAAGCTAAAGGCGCTAAACAAATTGAAGGTACCATTGGTGAAGTAGATGCTCGCTTAGAAGGTGACAGAAACAAAGTTCGTTACCAACAAACAAACCTTGCACGTGTAATTATTCAAGCTCAAATGGATGTAGTAAATGCAGACTTTGGATTAATAAGTGGCGGTGGTATTCGCAGCTCAATAGAGGCTGGTAAAGTAAGCTATAAAGATATTTTAAAAGTACATCCTTTTAAAAACCGCATTACTTATATGGATTGGCAAGGCAGTGATTTATGGGATTACTTAAATACAGTAACGAGCTTCCCACCGGATGCTGGTGCTTATTTACAATACCATAAAATATCGTTTGAGCGTAAAAATAATCAGTTGGTTAATGTTTTGATCAATGGCGAACCGCTTGATAAAAATAAAACATACAGAATGAGTCTAAATAGCTATAACGCATCAGGCGGTGATGGTTATCCTGCACTTACAAATAAAAAAGGCTTTGTAAGTACAGACGAAACAGATGCTAAAGCACTTCAAGACTTTATTTCAAAAAATAGCCCTCTCAAAGCGGCTGAATTTACCCCTAAATAACCTCTAAGAATAAGAGGAAAGTAATCTAGTTACTTTCCTCTTATTTCAATATTACCTTTTTTAATATTTGCCAGCCCATAATTATGCAAACGAGAACGAGAGCCTTCTCCATAGGCTTTAGGTGGGTAATATAACTCTTTTTCTTCAGGACACTCGCTAAGTACTTCATCTAATGCCGCACGTATCTCACTCAAGGTTTTTTCTAGGCTATTATTAAAATTAGGCCTTTTTCTAACCGTATGACCAAGCTCTACCAACCTATAAAAATACTTGTTAGCGAGCTCTAGAAGCTCCTCTGGTACATCTTTATTATGACTAAGCGCTACATCATCGTTATTTGTACAATACTCTACAAGTGCTAAATAAAAGCATAATGGCTTATTGGCTAAACCCACTTTTTGCTCTGCATTACAACTACTTGATAGTGTTTTATCGTTAAGGTCAACTATAAGCATCACCGGCGTAGGCTCTGTAATTGACTGATGCTGCACATTATTAAACTGCTTATTACTTTGTTTAATAAACGCAAACTTTACCCAAAAACTAATCAACACACTTAATACTAAAAATATAAAATAGTAAATAAAATGGCTCAATGTAAAATGGGTTTGCTGAACGTTAAATACAACTAATACAGGTCCGTTATTAGTGCTCAAACTACGTGTTAGTTGGTGTAAGTTTACAGATGCTAGCATTTCGCCTTTTGCTGTAATAGCAACAACTTTAAGATCGTTCGAATTAATGTGGCTATTTAAGGTTTTAATGTAGCTATTAACTGCATCTTTATTCCCCGAATGCTTTAGCAGCTCATTTGATAAATCAAGTAATGGTAAGTCGAGTGCTATTTGCCTTTCTATCTGCGTTATTTTTTGTTTAGTTACTTGCTGGCTTTTTTGAATTACAGAAATATAAAACACAGAAGATAAAGTTAAAAATAAGCATAGTAAAACAAGTAGTTGTTTATATTTACTCATCACTAACTTCCTCTTTTAAGTTTACTGAGCTAGTACCGCAACTCCAAAACGATTGTGCATTTTGATAATAATGCAAACTTTGATCTTTAGACATATCAAGCAAATTTGCCTGTACTGCACATAATAAATCAGTATTATTTTGCTGCATTTTTAAATACCATCTTGTTCCAGTAATATTATTACTCAAAGGCGTAATATAGTTTTTTGAAAAACGTTTTTCGTCACTCTCTTTCCAAAACGAAGCAATAATATCTACTTTTCCGTCGGCGAGTAAATCGCGTAATTCGTTATGAGAACTAGCATAAGTGATTTTCAAATTAGCTAAATTTATATCCAGTTCTTTAAACATTTGCTTTGGTAAAATATGCCCTGATCGGCTGGTAGGATAATCAAGCAAACCTATGCGTTTATCTAAAAAATATTGTTTAGTAATTCGAGGTTTTTCTTTAGAAGATATAAAAAAAGCCGTGTAGTCAGAAAAACCAACTACGGGTTGGTAGTTATAGGTCGACTCCGCTTTAAATGCAGCCATAATATTGCTTTTAGCCAAAATTAGGTCAGCAATTCCTTTACCAACAAACTCAAAGCTATCTGCCGTTCTATATCCCCAATACCCTTTTACCGAGCCATATTGCTTAGCTACTACGTTATCAGAGCATAACTTTTGTGTTAATAACTTGGCTATTTTTTTTGATTGTGTAAAAACAATTAATTGGCCTTTATTACTTGTAGCAGTTGTTTGACACTCAGTTGAGGTTTCTATCATAACTGGAAAGTGTAATTCATCATTGTATACACTAACTTGACCGCAAATCCATGTAACGACCAACAACAGAAACAAAAATGTAACAATTAACATTTTGTGCAACACAATATTTTTATAATTCAAAGCAATGCCACCCAAAAATAGACAATATAGTGTATTTGAACAATTTCGCTTACCTATTACAACAAGTAATTTTACCTGTTAAACATAAAATACTGATTTTAAACACAATTTAATAAGAAACTATGAATTTTAATAAGTCCTTCCTATCAACATTAAAAATGAGGACAATTGACCGCATTAGCTTATAGCAACCCCATGAAATATTCATTTAGGAAGTTTTAATGCATAACAATATAAAGTACTCGATATCTTCTGCGCTTTTGATTAGTGCGATATTCACAAGCACTAACTCACACGCTTGGGGTCAAAATGGCCACCGTATTGTAGGGCAGATTGCACAATCTCATATAAGCGAAACAACTAAAGCAGCAATACAACCCTACCTTGATGGTGAATCACTTGCACAAATATCAACCTGGCCTGATGAAATGCGCTCAGCTCCTGGCGAGTTTTGGCAAAAGCAATCATCTCGTTGGCATTATATTAATGCAGCCCCAGGAAAATCTTTCAGCTTCAATCACGATCATACTAAAAACAAAGAATCTGTAAGTAATATCCTCGAGGGTATTCACTATTCAATGCAAACACTTACTGATACCAACAGCACGTTAGATGCTAAACAGTTCAGTTTACGTTTTTTAGTACATTTGGTGGGCGACAGTCACCAACCATTTCATGCTGGTAGAGGTGAAGACAGAGGTGGTAACCGTATTAAGGTTTCATTTTTTAACGAAGAAACAAATCTTCACAGCCTTTGGGATACAAAGTTAGTTGAGAACGAGAATTTGTCGTTTACTGAGTACGCACAATTTATTGATACAAATAACAGCGAGTTAATTGCTGAGTATTTACAAAGCTCACCTATGACATGGGTTGAAGAATCACACAATTTAGCAACAAAAATTTATAAGTACACCAACGACGAAGTTGGGTACAGCTACATTTATAACAACACTCCAATTGTAAAAACACGCCTACAACAAGCGGGTATTCGACTAGCTGGACTATTAAACGCCTTATTTGACCCTTCTGCAAAAGAGTTAGATACGGCACTAAAAATGACGACTGATAAATAAACAGTATTAAATTTATATAACCTACACACGGGAAATCAACATTATGACTAAGCTTCGCCTTTCGAAATTAACTGGAGCGGTAATTTTAGCTCTAGGTGTTTCTACAAGCGCAATGGCTGCTGATACTTCATCTGCAATGCGTGGTAAAATTACAACGCCATCAGGTGGCAATGCTGCAAACGTTAAAATCAAAGTAGTTCACCAACCAACGGGAACTATTAGCGAACTAACTACAAACGAAAGTGGTACGTTTATCGCTAATGGTTTACGTGTAGGTGGTCCTTACATGGTTATCATCGACTCTGATACGTTTAACGATACGACTGTTGAAAATATCTACTTGAACCTTGGTGAAACTTACCGCTTAAGCTCGCAGCTTGCTCCGCTAAACATCGAAAAGATTGAAGTGTCTGGTTATAAGATTGTTCAGCAATCAGGTGGCTCTAGCAGTACATTTGGCTCTGACACTATTGAGAATATGCCAAGCTTTAACCGTGATATTAAAGATATTGCGCGTTTAAATCCACTCGCCAGCATTAATGGTAGTGGTGAGCTAACGTTTGCAGGTAGTAACCCGCGTACCAACGGCTTAACTGTTGACGGTATTGGCCAAAATGATGACTTTGGTTTAAGTTACGGTGGCTACCCTACTTCGCAACCACCTGTAGCACTTGATGCAATTGAGCAAATTTCTGTTGATGTATCTCCGTTCTCAGCCTCTAAAGGTAACTTTGGGGGAGGTACCATTAATGCAGTAACAAAATCAGGTACTAATGAGTTTAAATTTTCTGGCTTTTATGAAATATCTACTCCTGATATTGCAGGTGATGTAGACAGTATTTCTCAAGTATATGCAGATGGTAACCCTGTTTTAGATGAAGATGGACACCGTACATACGTTATTGATCAGGTAGAACCAATTCAAACTGAGAAACGTTATGGCTTTAATGTTGGCGGCCCATTAATCGACGATACTTTGTTTTACTTTGTTAACTACAACAAATGGACAAGTGAACTTGATTTAGATTACGGTTTTGAAGGCTCTGGTGCAACGAATGAATATGATGTAACAGAAGAAAGCTACAACCAATTTATTAATATTTTAAATAATGAATACAGCTTAACCGATTCTCTAGGTGGTGACCCTAAAGATACAAACGAATCATTGCTTGTTAAATTAAGTTGGAATATTAATGATGATCATCGTTTAGATTTCACTTACCAATGGCAAGACGATAAAGACGAAACAAATGTCGGCACTGGCGGTAGTACAGTAAGCTTAGCGTCAAGCCGTTATACTTACGCTACTAAATTCAATAATTTTGCGACAAAATTATATTCAGACTGGAATGAAAACTTCTCAACTGAAATTGGTATCGCTTACAAAGATGTATCATCAAGAAGCTTAACTAACTCTGATATTGGCTTTGTGAAAGTTGAAGAGTACTTCCGTGGTCCAGCTTATGAGTTTGGTACAGATGAATTCCGCCATGCAAATAGCTCATCGACTGAAAACTTAACGCTTACTTTCGATGCCACTTACTTAATGGATGAGCACGAAATTAACTTTGGTATGCAGTATGAATCGCTAAATTTATATAACTTATTTGCATCTAACTCATTAGGTTCTTGGGAATTTGATGACTTCGAAGGTTTTGCAAACCGTGAAGTGGGTAACTTTAGAGGTACATACGACTTTTCTTACAGTAACGCGTACACAAATAACCCAAATGACACTGCATACGATGCGACACGTAACCAGTTAGCACTTTATATCGAAGATACTTTTTATGTTGGTGATGATTTAGAAGTAACAGCAGGCGTTCGTTATGAGCGTTTATCATCAGACGATAAACCAACTTTAAACGAAAACTTTTTAAATACTTACGGCTTTAGCAATCAAGAGAATCTTGATGGTTTAGATATAATTTTACCGCGTATTGGCTTTAAATATTATGCAACTGAAGCATTAACCATTAATGGTGGTATAGGTCGATTCCAAGGTGGTATTCCAAACGTTTGGTACAATAACTCTTTCCAAAATGACGGTATTACATTTGTTGAAGCACCACAAAGCGCTATTAATGATTATTACGCCAATAACCAAGCCGATATTACGCAAGTACCTGACGCTATTAAAAACACGTTAGTCCAAGGTGCCGGTAGCACAAACTATGTTGACCCTGATTTTGAGCTTCCATCGAGCATAAGAGCTCAAGTTGGTTTTGAATACGAGTTTGACTCAGAACTACTTGGAGAAGGCTTCAAATGGCAAGCAGAAATTGCTTACCATAAAAAAGAAAACGAAGCTGTATGGCATAACACTGCTTTAAACCCAATTGGTGTTGCTGCTGATGGTGAGCGTGTAATTAACGAAAGTATTTATACTGGCGACCTTGCTGATAACTTTGATATTGCAATGACTAATTCATCTGACGATGGACGTTCAATCATTATTTCTACCGGCATTGCAAAAGAATTTGAAAATGGCCTGTATGTTTCTGCAAGTTATGCACACCAAGACGTAACTGAGGCCTCATCGGGTTCATCTTCTCGTGCTCAGAGTAACTACCAATACGACATTACACGTAACCGTAATGAAGACTTTGCAGATCGTGGTTCATACGAAGTAGAGCACAGTTTTAAAGTAAACCTAGCGTATAACACTGAATTTTTCAGTGGCTATGCAACTAAGTTTAACGTGTATTTTGAGCGCCGCTCTGGTCGTCCATTTAGCTACACTATGGGTATGTATCAAGATAGTGACCTAGGTGACACACGCGACTTTTACTCAAGCTCAGCTTACCTAGCTTACATTCCAACTGGCGCTGATGATCCAAATGTAAATTGGGATGAGTCTGGTTTATCTTGGAATGAATTAGAAACGCTTCTAAATCGTGCTGGTATCTCAGAACGTGGTGAAATTTTAGGCCGTAACTCAGGTACTCAACCTTGGGTTACTACGATGGATGTAAGTATCAAACAAGAAATCCCAGGTTTTGCTGAAGGTCACAGCGGTGAGGTTTACTTCATGGTTGATAACTTCGCAAACTTACTAAACAGTGATTGGGGTGTTGAAAAACGCTTAGGTTTCTCTGATCAAGCTGTTTATGATTTTGGTGGGTTAGATGATGAAGGTCGTTATATAATTGATGGCAAATTTAATGGTGCTGACGTTCGTAACTACAGTCAATACCAAACTAGCTCATCAGCTTGGCAGGCTAAAGTTGGTATTAGCTACAAGTTTTAAGTCTTAATAGGTAAGTAATAACACATTAAGTTATTTGTTAACAAAACCCATTGCAAAATTGTGATGGGTTTTTTGTTTTTCGCACCCCAATTTCACATGTTTGTCATAAAGCCCACGTAATATATACCCCGATATAGAGTTATTGCTCAAAAAAACACTCAAATAGACAAAAATAGTACTATTTATTAAAAATATATTGCAGTTGTATTTTATTTGTAACGAATAAATAAGGTACACTAGTAACGGATTTTGAATAAATGAACTTTAACTGTTTATTTTGAAAAATTTTAAAATAAAAATATAAAAATTTAATTAATAACTACACGGGAAAATTAAATGAAAACTCAATTACGCAAAACAGCTCTTTCACTTGCTATTGCAGCATGTGTTGGTGTAAGTGGCGCTGCAATGGCTAACGAAACGACCTCTGCAATTAAAGGTCAAGTAATGGGGCCTAACGGCAACCCAGCAGCCGGCACTAAAGTAACAATTTTACACGTACCTTCTGGATCAGTAAAAACAACTGAAGTAAATGACGCAGGTTATTTCACAGCTAAAGGCCTGCGAGTTGGCGGTCCTTATAAAGTAATTGTTGATTCAGATGTATATGCAGACCAAGAATTCAATAACATTATTCTTAATATTGGTAACGATTATCCAGTAAACGTTTCTCTTGAGTCACAATCAAGCATGGAACAAATTGTAGTTTCTGGCGCGCCAATTAGCGCTATGTCTGGTGGTACTGGTCCGGCGTCTACATTTACGCTAACTGATCTTGAAAATACACCAGCTATTAACCGTGATTTAAAAGACATTATCCGTATCGACCCACGTATCACAATTGATGATAGCCGTGGTTCAATTAACTGTGGTGGTGGTAACCCTCGCTACAACAGCTTAACGCTAGACGGCGTTCGTATGAACGATAACTTCGGCTTAAGCTCAAATGGTTACCCTACTATTCGCGCCCCTTTCTCTTTTGATTCAATTGAACAAGTTTCAGCTGAGCTTGCACCGTTTGACGTTCAATACGGTGGTTTTACATCATGTAACATTAACGCTGTAACCAAATCTGGTGGCAACGATGTTCATGGCGCTGTTTTCTACGATTACACTAGCGACTCTTTCAAGGGTGATAAAATTGAAGGTGATGACGTTGATAACGGTAACTATACTGAAAAACGTTACGGCTTCAACGTAGGTCTTCCACTAATTGAAGATAAACTATTTTTATTCACTTCATATGAAAAACTTGAAGGTGTTCAACAGTTTAACTACGATGGCTTAAGCAGTGGCAGTGTAACTGCTGATGATATCTCGCGTATCACTAGCATTGCTCAAACTGTATATGGTTACGATGTAGGCGGAATGCCTTCAAGTATGCCTGTTGAAGATGAAAAAATCTTAGTTAAACTAGATTGGAACATCAACGAAGATCACCGTGCAAACTTAATCTATAACTACAACGATGGTAATACTGTTTCACAGTCTGATACTGGCTCTAGCCGTGTATCACTATCTAACCACTTTTATGACCAAAGTGCAGAATTCACTTCAATCATTGCATCTGTTTACTCTGATTGGTCAGATGACTTCTCTACTGAAGTTCGTTTAGGTAAATCAGAGCTAGATGCAACGGTTCAGTCATTAGATGCTGCAAGCAGCTTTGGTGAAATGCAAATACGTACTGATAATGGCGGTACTGTATTCATTGGTCCAGATGATTCTCGTCAATCAAACGATCTAGATTACGACACAACTACATTTAAAGTTGCTGGTACTTATTACCTAGATCAACACACAATTACTGCTGGTTACGAGTTTGAAGAGCTATCTGTTTTTAACTTGTTCGTACAGCAAACAGAAGGTGAGTGGCGCTTTGACTCAATTGACGACTTTGAAGCAGGTCAAGCAGCGCGTATCTACTACAACAATGCTGCAGGTACTAATAACCCGAATGATGCGGCTGCAAGCTTTAAATATGCGCAGCATACATTCTATGTCCAAGATGAATACGCATTCACTGACTTAGATGCAACCATTCAGTTTGGTTTACGTTACGACAAGTACACAAGTGATGACGTTCCTAACTTTAACCAAAACTTCACTAACCGTTACGGTTTCAGCAACCAGTCTACATTCGACGGTATTGACTTACTGCAGCCACGTGTTGGATTCCAATGGTATGCAACTGACGAACTTGAAGTACGTGCTGGCTTAGGCTTGTTCTCTGGTGGTAACCCGAACGTATGGCTGTCTAACTCATACTCTAACGATGGTATTACAAACATTAGTACGCAGTTCCGTGGTGTAGATTTATTCAATACAGCTAACGTAAACGGCGGTACACCTGGTTTTGACGTACCACAAGGTATGTTTGACATTGTTGCAAATACAGAAATTGGTGTAGGCGATGCAACAGTTAATGCTGTAGACCCAGATTTTGAAATTCCTTCAGAGTGGAAATACTCTCTTGGTGCTACATACACAACTGAAGACGAATACGTAATCTCTGTAGACTACCTATACTCGAAGAAGAAAGATGCTGCATTGATGCGTGATATTGCACTTCAAGATAGCGGCGAAACAACGTTTGATGGTCGTCCTATTTACGAATCAATTGAAGGTCGTTCAAACGAATACTTACTAACAAATGTAAGTGGTGATAGCGGTGATTCATCTGTTATCTCATTAGCGGTTAGCAAGATGTTTGATAATGGTGTAAGCGTTAACTTTGGTTATGCCTACACAGATTCTGATGATGTTAACCCAATGACAAGCTCTGTAGCTGGTTCAAACTACGGTAACATTGCGCTAACAGATCCAGGTAACCCAGGTGTTGCTTCATCTGATTACGAAATTCCACATCGTTTCACTATGACTCTTGGTTATACTCATGAGTTTGTTGATGGTTTTGCTACTCGCTTTAATCTATTCGGTGAAGCATATAAAGGCTTACCATACAGCTACACGTTTGATGGAAGTGATGGTACTTTTGGTGACAACAACTGGAATGGTAACCGCCAGCTATTGTATGTTCCACTTGAAAACGATCCAAACGTTGTTTACAACATGAGTGCTGCTGATATCAATGAATTCAATGAATTTATTGCATCAAATGGTTTAGAACGTGGTCAAACGACTAGCCGTAACGCAGAAAACTCTGATTGGTTTGTTAAGTTTAACTTTAAAGTTACACAAGAGCTTCCAGGCTTTATGGAAGGCCATAAAGGTGAAGCATTCTTCGTAATTGATAACCTTACTAACCTGTTAAACGATGATTGGGGCGTACTTAAGAAAGGTCCTTTCGTTGGTGCTAGCATGATTTCAACATCACTTGATGATCAGGGTCGTTACGTTTACTCTGACTTTAATGCGAATAATGCAAATACATCTGTACAATCAGATGCATCTGTATGGCAAATGCGTGTAGGTGTTCGTTACACTTTCTAATTTAGAACTGTAACCTAAAACATTATTTAAAAGCCCACTTTGTGGGCTTTTTTATGCTTTTAATTTGTTATTTAACTTTTCAAAAATATTCACTAGCACTTCGTATTCTTCGTTGGTTAAAGTACTCAGTAATTGTTTTTCCCAATTTAGTGCATCGGGTGTTATTTGCTCATATAGGCTTTGACCTGCTTGGCTCAGCACAAGTAATGCTGCGCGTTTGTCTTGCTTATTTAATTCACTTCTCACTAAGCCTTTGTCTATTAGTACTTTTACCGCACGCGACACTGTCGACTTGTCCATATTTGCTTGCGTGCATAAATCCTTTGCGTTGCTCTGACCATACTGCGCTAAATTAGCAAGTATTCGCCACTGCGGAATATTTAAACCGTATTTAGTTTGATAAACCTCGGCAAAGTCATTACTTACACGTGTTGCTACATTCGTTAATTGATAAGGTAAAAACGTTGCTAAATCAATTTTCATTTTTAGTTATCCCAGCTTTATAAGGCTTACTTTAGTGTTCATTAATATTTACACGGATGCGTAGTTGCACATTTGATATTAGTCTCACTTGAGAGTATCTTAACTGAAATAAAAATAATATTAAACCAACCCCCTCTCACAGGAGTCAGTAATGGCGACACAATTAAGTTATATGACCGGTTTTGGTAATGAATTTGAAACACAAGCGCTACCCGGTGCACTGCCAATAGGACAATTTAGCCCACAAAAAGTTAAATACGATTTATACACAGAGCAATTTAGTTCGACTGCATTTACGGCTCCTCGCGCTTCAAATCGTCGCACTTGGTTTTACCGCCTTCGTCCGTCTGTAGTGCAAGGTGATTACCAAGCAATTGATAATGGCCTAATAAGAACAGCCCCAATCACTGAAGCCGTAACACCACCAACAATGCTACGTTGGAATCCTATTGATATGCCTTCACAGCCTACTGATTTTATTGATGGGTTAGTAACGATGGCTGCTAATGGCAGTGCTAATGGGCAATCTGGTATTGGCATTCATGTATATGTCGCTAATCAGTCAATGCAAGGGCGTTACTTTTGTAATGCTGATGGCGAAATGTTGTTTGTCCCTCAGCATGGTGAATTATTAATTCACACCGAGTGCGGTAAGTTAAGCATTAAACCAGGTGAAATTGCTGTAATTCCCAGAGGAATTAAGTTCTCAGTTGACTTAATTGATAATACAGCCCGTGGTTATATTTGTGAAAATTATGGCCATGCGTTAGAGCTTGCAGAGCGAGGACCTGTTGGTGCAAACGGTTATGCCAACGACAGAGACTTTCAATACCCTGTAGCGGCCTTTGAAGATAAAGAGGGTGACTTTGAGCTTGTTTCTAAATTTAACGGTAATTTATTCAGCTGTGAAATAAAACACTCACCTTTTGATGTTGTTGCATGGACGGGTAATAGCTCCCCCTATAAATACGACTTATCGCGTTTTAATGTAATGAATACAGTGAGCTTTGATCACCCCGATCCTTCTATATTCACTGTACTGACCTCTCCTTCTGCTACTGAGGGTATGGCAAATGTCGATTTTGTGATATTTCCACCGCGTTGGATGGTAGCCGAAAATACATTTCGCCCACCGTATTATCACCGCAATATTATGAGTGAATTTATGGGCTTAATTGAAGGTGTGTATGATGCAAAAGAGCATGGTTTTGTACCTGGTGGCGCAAGTTTACACAATTGTATGTCGCCACATGGACCTGAAGCCGACGTATTTGAAAAAGCCTCAAACGCTGAGCTTACACCACAAAAATATGAAAACACATTGGCCTTTATGTTTGAGTCGCGCTATATAATTTCACCGACAAAATATGCATTAGAAGGTAAAGAGCGCCAACCAAATTACACCGATTGCTGGCGTACTATTAAAAAACAATTTACAGGTTCACAGGATTAATTATGAAATTATACAGCTACTTTCGCTCATCAGCGGCTTATAGAGTGCGTATAGCGCTTAACTTAAAAGCAATCGATCATGAACTTGCTATTGTTAACCTTTTAAAATCGGAGCAGCTTGGGAAGGAATACTTAGCGACTAATCCGCAAGGCTTACTACCTGCACTTGAAACCGATGATGGTGTTTTAGCACAATCACTTGCAATACTGGAATGGCTTGATGAAACTTATCCGCAATCGCCATTAATTACAGGGACTGCGTGGCAAAAGTCGCAAATAAGAAACTTAAGCTTTGCCATTGCTTGCGATATTCATCCTGTTAATAATTTACGCGTGCTGAAGTATTTATCAAACGAATTAGGTGTTGATAACGAGGCTAAAAATAAATGGTATCGACATTGGATAGAAGTGGGTTTTGAAAAAATAGAACTGATGCTAAACAAAAATGATGACTACTGCTTTGGTAACCAACCAACACTTGCTGACATTTGTTTAGTGCCGCAAGTATTTAATGCAATTCGTTTTAACGTAGATATGAGCGCTTATCCAAAAATTGCAGCCATTTACGAGCATTGTAATAAATTAGCTGCATTTAATGACGCTGCACCGCAAAATCAACCCGATGCAAATTAAGCTAATTTAGATTAACTTTGTAGCGCGCTATGAATAACCGTAACGTGCTCAATTAAATCTAAGCCCAGATCAGTTAAATATCCGCCATCTGGGCTATCTATAATCCCTTTTTCAAATAAACGTTGCGCTGCGCTAAGTAAGCTTGGCTCTGCGTCTGAATGTAATTTAATACCCTGCATTTTACTGTCGCGAGGAAACTTTGCTAATAGTGTGAATTCTTCGATCATTGTTTGATTAAATTGCATTGTGTGCACCTTTTTATTGTTCTGTGAATAACTAAGTTTATACTTAAAATCACTTTGTTTACTTTACACTAGCACGTTTTTTAGCTTAATGTATTATTTTTAACCCTCCCTATTTAAAGGCCTCTAATGCGTAACTTTTTAATTCTATGCTTTTGTTTTAGCAGCTTATCGTATTCAATATTTAGTGAAGCAACAACGCTAAAAACCCATTCAATTATTGATGCAAACCAGTTTGTAAATGAAGAAGCTAACTGTTGGTACGACAACAAACGCTATAGCGAAGGGGCATTAATACAAGTTCACTCTTTTACACTTTTGTGTGGTGCTAAAACACCCCAACACAGTAACAGCCAACTCATTTGGCTTAAAATAGATAAGCAAGGTAATGCTATTTACCCAACAGCTCCTAAAACAATCACTGTGAATTAGCGCTAAAAGCTGATTTAAGCTACAATGCATGCAGTTTAAATAAGTAGTATGGCTATGAATAATCAACCTAAAAACCCTTTACATGGGGTAACATTAGAACAAATACTTGTTGAGTTAGAACAACGACTTGGCTGGAGAACACTTGGCGAGCAAGTAAAAATTAAATGTTTTACTGATCAACCCAGCATTAAATCGAGTTTAAAGTTTTTGCGTAAAACGCCTTGGGCTCGCGATAAAGTGGAAGCACTTTATATTCACACTATAAATAATAAGCCTATTCGTAGACCAAAAAGTGCACCAAGAGAAACATCTTCTCAAGCGCCTGATACAACAGGGTTTGTTTGGCCATCAATTAAAAAGTGATGTAAAAAAAGGAGCTAATTTAGCTCCTTTTTTGATTATAACTAACGCGATTTATTGCTCTTTGCAAATCACATTTAATGAAGCCGGCTCAATAGTAATAACTAGTTTTTGAGCGGTTTTAACTTCACCATCTAGTACGTACTTAAGCTCTCCTTCGCCTGTAACCTCTACTCTTTTGGCATTTGTATGATGAGAGTTTATAGCTAAATGTGTTTGCGTTAAGCTACTAAACATCAGCTCTGCAATACTTAGTACTGTGGTTGAATCTTCATTATTTGGTGTTAACCAATTTATATCGAGTAGCCCGTCACTATGATCAGGTTGCCCGCCACCTTGAGCCAATAACGTTGTAAAAGGCGCAGCATTGGCCACAATAAAACTATTAGTACATATTTCTTTTGGCTCATTATCATCGAGTTTTACTTTAAGTAACTGCGATTTTTGCTCGCCAAACGCTTCAAAAAAACCATTTAAATAGGCAAGTTGCCCCGACTTATTTTTCGACTCTCTATCTGCTTTTTCTATCATTGATTGCTCAAAACCAATACCCGCGAGCAGTAGTACTAATTCATTATTACAATAAGCAGTATCTATTATGCTTGTTTGACCATCTATAATTAAGTCACAAGCCTGTTCAACAGGAATAAATTTAGAAGTAATACCCATCAATACATGCGCAAGAGCGTTTGCAGTCCCCATAGGGATGATGCCTAGTTTACATTGTGTATTTACAAGTACGCTTGCAACTTCGGCCACCGTACCATCTCCCCCGCATGCGATAATAATATCCGGATTTTGCGCAATTTCCTGTTTAGCCAGCTCAATACCGTTAACTTCTTTTGTAGTAGTGAGTACTTTCAGATCGTAATAATCCGATAGCCGCGCAACAATTAAGTGCTCTTTTTCTTCCCATAATCGTGTACCAGATACAGGGTTTGCAATTAAAACGGCTTTGTTTTTAATCAGTAATTCGCCTTTTTTATGTCGCTTAGCTAAATGGCGAAGTTGATGCTTATTTAAATTTGCGGTTTCGCGGGTTTCTTTTATTTGTGCAAGTACTTCATGCACATCTGCATTTTTGTTTTGGCTCAGTAAATAAGCCGCCATGATAAAAACAGAGCGCCCACGCCCTAAAGCACAATGAACGACTACGCGATGGTCTTCTTTAATATGGTGATGAATCCAATTAATAGCCTGATTTAACTGAGAATGGGTAGGAATACTATGATCGAGCACCGGAATGTTTAAATAATTAATATTCTCTTGTGTTGAACTCCACTCGAGTCCGTCGAATTCACACGTAACATCTAAAATCGCCGTAATCCCGTTATCTTTTAATGTGTCTATATCTGAGGGAAATAATCGGCAAGCTAAAAATAGGTTTTCGTTTATTTGTTGAATGGGCGGCACTTTATCGCGCTTACGTGACCAGGCATTATAAATTTGCACACCGAATAAAAATGGCACAAACGCCCACCGTATATAAAATGGGATCACCCCATTTTCACGCTTTCTAAATATTTTTGCTGTATTAAAAATATACGCGGTACTCACTAATAAAAGTGACAGCGCAGTCCAATAAAAAACAATAGCAAAATAGACAGAGTTCACTTCCCAACCAATAAAAATAAGCAGTAGTGCTAATAGTAAATAACTAATTGCAGCCCACATAGTCTCTCCTTTGTGAAAATAATGCCGATTTATAATCTTAATTTAAACGGCTTTAAGTAGTCTTTTGCAAATATCACGCCATATAAATGCCATTTAAAATTCAAACGCGAACAATAGGCCATTGATATATATAGCAATTAATAAACTAAAATCTACTACAGACCGCTCTTTGTGCATTTTTTACAAACATGTGAATAAATTATACTTACACGTCTAAATTTCAAACACTGACCGATTATTGCTTGTACTTACGTATAAAGCAGCTAATCTAAAAGGCAATTAAATTTTTTTGCATCCAAATCACACCCTCAACCGTTTACTCAATGATAATAAGAAAAACAGGACCCCTATGGATAACGATGATTTACTCCCTCTTTTGTGCGCAACAGCACAAGGAGACAAAAATGCTTTCTCAAGTTTATATCAACAAACTAGCGGCAAACTTTTTGCTATTAGCTTAAATATGCTCACTAACAGGGCTTATGCAGAAGAGGCACTACAAGACGCTTTTATAAAAATTTGGCATAACGCATCTGAATATAACGCCTCTAAAGGCACTGTTATAAGCTGGATGATAAGTATAGTAAGGTATAGAAGCCTCGACTCGCTGCGCTATCACAAAGTACGAAAAGAGCAGTCGTTAGGCGATGACGAATATGAGAATGAAAGCATCGACGTTACTTACGATGAAGAAACGAAACTGGTCAATTGTATCGAACAGCTTGAGCCGCAACAAAAACAAGCTATTCACTTAGCTTATTATAAGGGGCTGAGTCATAGCGAGTTAGTGGATCATATAGAAACGCCTTTAGGTACAGTTAAAAGCTGGATCAGGCGTGGGCTTATGCAGCTACAAAGGTGTTTAACATTATGAATTATAATAAACCCGAACTATTAGACGCGCTTGCTGGGCAGTACGTGCTTGGCACACTTAGAGGGCTTGCCCGTAAGCGTTTTCAGCGTCTGTTGCTCAGTTCAAACCAAGCACGTGAAGCAACAATTATGTGGGAGCAAAACCTAAATAACTTGGCCAGTGCTATTACACCACAAACGCCACGTGACGATGTATGGATAAATATACTACAGCGTATTGAAAACCAAAAACAACCCACCAAAACGGTGATACATACTAAGCCTTCTATTTGGCGTACATGGTCTTTTGTTGCAACAGCTGCATGTATTGTTTTAGCCTTTTTGATTATTCAACCTTCTACTAATGTTGTTCAAACACAACAAATTGCCTTGGTTCAAAATCAAGACAAGCAATCATTGTGGTTTATTGATGTAAGCGAGCAAGGGCTTTCAATTAAAGCCAGTAGCCAATTGGTTGCCCAAACCAATAAAGATTACGAGCTGTGGATGATTTTAAAAGGGCAAGATGCACCTATTTCATTGGGTTTACTGCCCGAGCAAGGTAGCAAGATATTATTAAAAGATAACCGTTTTAACGCAAGTGATATTGCATTACTAGCAGTGAGTTTAGAACCTATTGGTGGTTCACCAAATGGATCACCAACCGAGGTGTTATACACTACAGAACTTATACTCCTGTAGCTCTACTTTTATAGCCTTTTATTAGCTGCTTACATTAAGCAGCTAACCTTTCCTTAAAGTTTTTAACAAAAAATAAAAACATTTTAACTTTTTTGCATCCATACTGAACTCTCACCCGTTATTAACTACGACTTCAATCAAAACTAAAGGACAAAGTCATGAAAGCTTTAACTCCATCAATACTCGCAGTAGTAGTATGCAGTACGTTTATAAGTGCACCAAGTGAAGCGTCTAGCCACAGAGAAGCGCCAAATATAAGCCGTTTCCCGACTTTAGATTCTACCGATTTTTATGTATTTAATAGTTACGAGCAAGGTCGTGATGATTACGTCACATTAATTGCTAATTACATCCCGCTGCAAGATGCATACGGCGGTCCTAATTACTTTGCAATGGACCCAGATGCTACTTACAGCATTCATATAGATAACGACGGCGATGCTGTTGAAGATATTACATTTGCGTTTAACTTTAAAAGCATGCTTCCTAATGATAACCAAGGTGTGCAATTAACTGTTGGACCTGAAGGTAATCAACGCACCGTGTCTGTACCGCTTAAAAATGTAGGCGGTGTATCTGCCGGAGATAACAGCGCTGCAAATTTTAGCGAATCATACACAGTAAGCATGATAAGCGGCGCGCAGCGTACTGGCGAAACAACGCTATTAAATAACACTGCATCAAACTCCAGCACATTTTCTAAACCGCTTGATTATGTGGGTAATAAAACATTTGGTTCAATGAGCGATTATCAAACTTATGCTGACCAATTTGTGTATCAGGTTTCAATTCCTAACTGTGAGAGCATGGCACAAGTTTTTGTAGGACAGCGTAAAGACCCGTTTGTAGTTAACCTAGGTAAAACATTTGATTTAGTAAACTATGTACCTGTAGAAGGTGATAGCGCCCCTGGTGCTGGTGACGGCGGTGGTTTTCCAGGTGGTATAACGCAATCAGCTGATAATGACGACCTTGCAGATAAAAACGTAACATCAATCGCTATCGAAATACCTAAAAGCTGTATTGTCGGTGAAGGTAACGGCGTAATAGGTTCGTGGACAACAGCAAGCTTACCTCAAGCACGTGTATTAAACCCCAATGCTAAATTTGCTAATAATGCGGTAAACGGTGGTGCATTAACTCAGGTTTCACGCCTAGGTAGCCCGCTTGTAAATGAGCTTGTAATTGGCATTAAAGACAAAGACACATTTTCTACTGCGCACCCTAAAGACGATGCACAATTTTTAGATTATGTATCTCACCCAGCACTACCTGAGTTATTAAACATTTTGTTTAAAGATGCTGTTAATACGACCCTTGACGCAAACTTAGAAACTCTGGCACCCACTAACTTCCCGCGTACTGATTTAATCACTGCATTTTTAACGGGTTTTGCAGGCGTTAATCAGCAAGCAACTGTAACACCTTCGGAAATGCTGCGTTTAAATACAGGCATTGCAGCAACAGCGCAAGCTGATCAATCTGCATTTGGTGTAGCGGGTAATGATTTAGCCGGCTTCCCAAATGGTCGTCGCCCGGGTGATGATGTGGTTGATATTGCACTTCGTGTTGTGATGGGTCGTTTATGTCATCCGATTCCTGTAAATGGTGAAGACACTGATTTAGGACTTTGTGCACCAGAGGATGCTAATACAGGCACAGTGCCATTTACAGACGGCGCACCTATTGATGCAACAATGATGGACTCAACATTCCCATACCTTGCAACACCACTTGCTGGCTCTAAATAAGGAGTAAAATAATGCGTAATTTAAAAACTACCCATATTTGTGTTCTCCTCAGTGCATTAACATTGGGAGCATGTAGTAGCGATGATGATAAAAAACAACCTACACCGGTTGTAAACACCGCACCTACAGCAAGCGATGCAATGCTAACAACACAAACTGAAGTAAGCATTACCGATATGCTTAACGCAAGCGATAATGATGGCGACTCACTTACTTACTCGTTAACAAGTGAGCCAATGCTCGGTACTGTTAATGTTGACAGTGATGGTAACTTTACTTATACACCTAATAAAGAAGCAACAGGTTCAGATAGCTTTATGTTTGGTGTAAGTGATGGCGTTAATTCGCAAGTTACTGCAACAGTAAGTATTACGATTGAGGCGCTGCAAGTTGACTTTGCTCAATTTGCAACCGATGCATTTAACCAAGCGCCAAATGCAGAGCCGTTAACTGTTAATGGTCGGGTGTTTACAAACACTGATACCGATGTTGATGGATTAATTTCTACAAGCGGTAACTAACCAAGTCATTAAGCTGACAGGCCATGGATGGCTTTTTTTCAAAGGATATTTATAATGCATTTATCAGTACTTAAACCCCTCACTATTATTGCTATTTGCTTAACCTCTTTCGCGGTGAGTGCGGCTCCTTATACTCCAAAAGATGACGCAGTTATTGCTAACAGTAATTCAACGCTTAGTGCTTCTCTGTCTGTTGAGGAAATAAATACATTAGTCACTAACAGCCAATATGTAGGCCAAACAGAGCGTTTACAGGGGCTACTTAAGACCCGTTTAGCCCAGCTATATAAACAAACACCCTCATCTCAAATTGGTTACTTATATGCTCGTGTTTTACAAAAAGAGCACCTTTTTGACGAAGCAATTAACGTTGCCAACAACGTTTTGATTACCGAGCCAAAGCACAGTAATAGCCATTTGTTACTGGCCAATATATTGATGACCCAAGGTGAATTTACAAAGGCAAAACAACACTGTGTTGCCTTGATTGGTCAAGTAAGTACCATTACTGCTAGCACTTGTGTACTAGACGTACAAAGCCAGCATGAAAGCGTTTTAGACAGCTACCAAACATTAGTTAAAATTATAAACAATAACCAAACTAGTTTAGCTACAAACCATGTTTTAAGTGAAATGAGCTACCGTCTAAGTAACTACAAGCAAGCTTTGTCTCACTTACAAAGCGTAGATTTAGTTCAAGCTCCTGTGAGCCTCATTGTGTTATGGGCCGATATTCAAATTGCGCTAAATCAACCTCAACAAGTATTAAATACATTAAGCGTACTGCTTCCAGATAAAAGTAATTTAGAAGATGCTATTTTACTAAGGCTTTCAATCGCAGAAAAAAAACTAAATAAACGCGATAAAAAATGGCAAAATACAATGGCGAAAAGAGTTACACTTAGAGAGCTTCGTAAAGATTCTTTTCATGCGAGTGACTTAGCTAAATATTACCTTGATGTACAACCAAATCGTGAAAAAGCACTTTACTGGGCTCATATTAATTGGCAACAGGCTAAAATGAGCACCGATGAGCAATTACTTATTAAAGCAAAAGCGATGCAACGAGATACACTATGAAAACGCCTTATCTATTTATACTCACTTTAATGCTGTGTATTTTCTCAACTTACAGCTTTTCCCATCAACTAAGTACAAGTTATATAACCCTAAATAGCAAGAACGATAACGACACCAACAAAAGCCAATACACGGGTACCTGGCAAGTTAATATCGCCGACTTAGAGCACACAGTGCCTCTGGATTTAGATAAAAACGGTCAAATTTCGTGGGCAGAAATAAAAGCAAAACGCAGCTCAATTAATAACTTCATTACAGAAAGTTTAAATATCACGCAAAGCGCGCAAATATGCCCTTTAAAAAGTGAAGGTATCTATCAGCTAGATAACCATTTTAACCAACCTTATTTGGTTATTCCGCTGCAGTTTAGCTGTGATGACAATGAAGCAATCACCCTTTCCTATTCCGCTTTTTTCAAAACTGATGCTAACCATAAATCCATCGTAAATATTAACGGTGTATCTCGTGTATTTAATATCAACGAGGCTCAGCAAACATTTAGCTTTGAACAAACAAGTTATTTAAGTACCTTTAATCAATACGTTTACCAAGGTGTTTTACATATTTGGATTGGTATTGATCATATTTTATTTTTAATCGCTTTGTTACTTACCTGTGTTTTAAAACGCAGCAATAAAGCATGGCAAGGTATTAGCTCTAAAAAACACATTATTAAACACACAGCATGGATAGTAACCGCGTTTACTCTTGCGCACTCTATTACGCTTACCGCCACCGCTATGAACCTTGTATCACCAAATAGTCGCTGGGTAGAGCTTGGAATTGCTATATCGGTTTTATTTGCAGCATTAAATAATGTGTGGCCGTTGGTACTTCGTTTAGGTTGGCTTACTTTTGCTTTTGGTTTACTACATGGGATGGGATTTGCGAGCGTACTTGGCGAACTTGGCCTGTCGAGCGACTATCAACTGCTCAGTATATTGGCGTTTAATTTAGGCGTCGAAATCGGTCAACTTAGTATATTACTGATAGCCTTACCAATACTCATTTATGTACGACACTACACTTGGTATAAAAAATGGTTAATGCCAATGGGCTCCGTTGCTATCGCAATTGTTGCACTTCAGTGGTCAATCGAGCGTTTTTAAATAGTATAAATAAAAAAGCTAGCCAAAATATTGGCTAGCTTACTTTTTAGTTATTTACTTTGAGCGTTACTGCGCTTTATCAAATGGCATCAGTAATGTTTTCATCGCAGGGCGAAGCGCTATGAGTACCGTTTCTTCGGTTAGCTCAGGGTAAAGTAACTTTCTAAGTAATAACCCTGCCATCATCGAAAAAATAACATTAATTCGGCTTTCAAGTTCACGCTCATCAATGTCTTTGAGCGCACTTCGCTCGCTTGTTAAAAGCTGCCTCATGCGCCCTCTTGCTTGAATATCGGTTTCACGCAAAAGAGTAGCAACTTTAATATTACGACCCGCTTCTGCCATCATATCTAAATCGATAACACATGAGCCTGTATCCATGTGTCTTTGCACGCCAATATTTAAGCCATCTAAAAGAGCCGCCAAAACATCACCAGGGTGATCTTCAAACTTTTGAAAGATAGAGAACATTTCTTCCATGTCTTTTTCAATAATGCTTTCTATAATCGCTTCTTTGCTTTCAAAGTAATTATAAATATGCCCTGCACTCATCCCTGCCGTTTTAGATATTTCTGCCATACCTGCACCGTGGTAACCTTTACGGCGAAAACACTCTGCAGCAGCTGTTAAAATTTGCTCACGCCTAGCAAGTGCTATCGCGGGATCTGTTTGCCTTTTTGCTTTAGGCTTCATGTTCAACTCCACTACCAAGTCATAAACTCAGTAAAGCAAGAGCTATAAATAGTCTCGCCATATAAATATGTAATGCGGCTTTAAAAGCCGCAAATATTATTTCTCTTCCTGAGTTGTTTCACTGGCTACATTCCATCCGCCACCAAGCGCTTTGTACAAGTTAATTTGACTCGCAAGATACGCTTGCTGACCCGCAATTAACTGCTGCTGCGCGCCGTACCACGTACGCTGAGCATCAAGTACTTGCAAGTAGCTATCTGCGCCTTTTTCGTAACGCATTTTTGATAAATCAAACGTGATTTGTCGACTACTTATAAGCATATCAAGGGCACTTAATTGCTCTTGGTAACCTTCTCTATCAGCAAGTGCATCGGCAACTTCGCGAAACGCATTTTGAATTTTTTGCTGATACGTTGCCACTGCAATTTCTTGATCTGCTTTTGCTACATCAAGATTTGCTTGGTTACGTCCCATATTAAAAATAGGTAAGCTAATTGTCGGCACAAAACTCCATGTCCCAGAGCCTGAATCAAACAAGCCACTTAAGTCACTTGAAGCAGACCCCGCGTTGGCTGTTAAGCTTATGCTTGGATAAAACGCCGCTCGAGCAATACCAATATTGGCATTAGCAGCAAGCATTAAATGCTCAGCGGCTTTAATATCAGGGCGCTGTGATAGCAGATCAGACGGTAAACCAACTGGTACTTCTGGCATACTGATCAAGTTAGTCAGGTCTTTATTAGGCAGTAAATCAGCTGAAACAGATTTACCTACTAATAAATCTAAGGCACTTTTATCACGCTTTAACAAACGTTTGTACGTTGCTATGTCTACTTTTGCCGTAGCAACTGTGCTTTTAAGCTGCTCAAGGGTAATTGAAGACGTCGCACCTAAATCAAAGCTTTTTTGCGTAAGCGATAATGACTCTTGCTGAGAGGTAAGCGTTTCTTTTGCAAGCTCTAGCAGTTGCAAATCAGTTGCATAATTTAGCCACGCATTTGCCAACTCTGAAATTAAAGACACCTGCGTGCTGTATTGGCTAAGCTCTGTAGAGTATAAGTTTTGCAGTGCTTGCGCTGATTGATTGCGTACTTTGCCCCAAATATCTAACTCGTAAGAGGTAATACCTACTGTTGCACTGTACTGCGAGCTAATAGCTGCATCGCCAGTACCTGATAAGTCAGCCGGTAAACGCTGGCGCGTACCAGAAGCATTTAAATCAAGGGATGGATACAAAGCAGAGTCTTCAATTTGATATAAACCACGCACACGCTGCACATTAAGCACTGCAATTTGCATGTCTTTATTATGCTCAAGGCTTTGCGTAATTAACGTTTGTAATTTTTCGTCATTAAAAAACTGCTGCCAATTTAATTGCTGCGCAGCGGTTTGCCCAGTATCTGATGCATAAGCATCAGATACTGGTAGAGCAAGGTCTTTTTGCTCAGGCGCTAATTGGCAACCACTTAGCACCAATAAAGCAATTGCACTTAGGCTGAATGTTTTAATGCTCATTCTGCGCTCTCCTTCGTTGTCTCTTTAGCTTTGCCAGGAAATACACGGCGCACTAACACAAAGAATAACGGTACAAAAACAACAACTAATATTGATGATGCAAGTGTGCCGCCAATAATCGAAATACCTAACGCATTTTGCGCACCAGAACCCGCGCTTGAGGCAATTGCAAGCGGTAAAACACCACAAATAAAGGCCATCGAAGTCATAAGTATTGGACGCAAACGTAGGCGAACAGCTGCAATAGCCGCATCAACTAAGCCAAGCCCTTCTTCCATTTTATGAATCGCAAACTCTACAATCAGTATCGCATTTTTAGATGCCAAGCCAATGGTGGTCAACAAACCTACCTGCAAGTAAATATCGTTAGATAAGCCACCGCCAAGCGCTGCCATAATTGCACCAAATATACCCAGTGGCACAATCATCATTACCGCAAACGGTACCGACCAACTTTCATAAAGCGCGGCTAAACATAAAAATACAAACAGCAGCGATAGGCCATATAGTAGAGGTGCTTGACCGCTACTAGAGCGCTCTTGGAATGAAATACCGGTCCACTCAGACGAAATACCATTTGGTAATTGTTTAACTAAACGCTCCATTTCATCCATTGCTTGGCCTGTACTGTAACCTGGCGCTGCACTACCTTGAATTTCCATTGCTGAAAAACCATTGTAACGCTCTAAGCGTGGTGAACCGTATGTCCAAAACGAGCTAGCAAAAGCTGAAAACGGCACCATGTCGCCATTATCATTGCGCACATACCACTTGTTTAGATCCTCAGGCACCATACGCGATTGCGCATCACCTTGTAGGTATACTTTCTTCACGCGACCACGGTCTATAAAGTCATTTACATAACTACTCCCCCAAGCAGTGGCAAGCGTGCTGTTTATATCGCCTTGTGAAACACCAAGTGCTTCAGCTTTTGCTAAATCTACATCAAGTTGAAGTTCTGGCATGTCTTCTTGTCCATTTGGACGTACGCCCGCTAAAATTGGGCTTTGGCTCGCCATACCTAATAATTGGTTTCTTGCCGCTAATAAATCATCATGTCCAAGGCCAACACGGTCTTGTAAAAAGAGAGTAAAGCCATTGGCCGTACCCAGCTCAACAATTGCAGGTGGCGGAAAGGCAAAAACAAAGGCTTCTTTTATTGTTGAAAAGTAGCCCATTGCTTTACCTGCAACCGCTTTAACAGATAAATCATCTCGCTGACGCTCATCCCAATGCTTAAAGTTAACAAACGCAATCGCTGAGTTTTGGCCAGAACCAGCAAAACTAAAACCAGTCACGGTAAAAATACCGTTTACTGCTTCGGATTGATCATTTAAGAAATGGTTCTCTACTTTTTTAACAACCTCAAGTGTTTGTTGTGTTGTGGAGCCTGCCGGTAATGACACTTGGTTAAACAAAATACCTTGGTCTTCGTCAGGCAAAAATGCCGTTGGTAAGCTTGAGAATACATAAACCATGCCGCCCACAATCACGCCATAAATAAGCAGATAGCGCTTAGAGTGCGTAAGCATACGGCCCACAAAACTTTGTGCACCTGAGTTTGTTTTATCAAAACCACGGTTAAAGCCTGTAAAAAATCGGCCAAATAGCGTGTTATTGTTATGTACATGGCTTGGTTTTAAAAGCGTTGCACATAATGCTGGCGTTAAAATAAGAGCCACTAAAACAGATAACCCCATCGCCGATACGAGTGTTATAGAAAACTGACGATAAATTATACCGGTAGAGCCACTAAAGAATGCCATTGGTATAAATACCGCAGAAAGTACCATGGCAATACCGACCAACGCGCCTTTAATTTCATCCATAGATTTACGCGTAGCTTCAAGTGCCGAGAGTTTTTCCTCGGTCATTAAGCGCTCAACGTTTTCGACTACAACAATCGCATCATCCACAAGTAAGCCTATGGCAAGTACCATCGCGAACATGGTTAACGTATTGATTGAATAACCAAAGGTGTACAAAATACCAAACGTACCAAGCAATACCACAGGCACGGCAATGGTCGGAATAAGCGTTGCTCGGAAGTTTTGTAAAAACAAATACATGACGACAAACACTAAAATAACCGCTTCAATAAGCGTATGAACTACTTTTTCAATTGATAAAGATACAAATGGTGTGGTGTCATAGGGTACAACTACATCTAACCCTTCAGGAAAATAAGGTTTTAACTCTTCAATTGCGGCTTTAACGCCTGCCGCTGCATCAAGTGCATTCGCGCCACTGGCCAATTTAATACCTAAACCCGAAGCAGGTTGTCCATCGTAGCGTGCTACAACACGGTAGCTTTCGCCACCCAACTCTACACGTGCAACATCCTCAAGGCGGACAAAAGAGCCATCAGGATTTGTTTTTACTAAAATATTCTCAAACTGCTCGACCGTTTGTAAACGACTTTGCGCTGTCACCGTTGCATTAAGTTGCTGACCATCAACGGCAGGCATACCGCCAAGTTGACCGGCAGATACTTGTGCATTTTGCGCACTAATTGATGCACTAATATCAGCAGGTGTAAGCTTATAATTTTGTAACTTTGCAGGGTCTAACCAAATTCGCATAGCGTATTGTGAGCCAAATAATTGCACTTCACCTATGCCTTCAACACGTGAAACAATATCTTGCACGTTTGATGATACATAATCACCAATATCGATGTTGGTCATACTGCCATCTTTAGACACAAAACCTAATACCATCAAAAAGTTACGCGCAGACTTTGCAACAACGACACCTTGCCTTTGTACTTCTTCAGGTAAAAGTGGTGTTGCTGTCGCTAATTTATTTTGCACTTGAACTTGTGCAATATCAGGGTCTGTTTCGGCGCTAAACGAAAGAGTAAGCGTTGCTGAACCGCTCGACTCAGACGTTGATGACATATAAAGTAAGCCATCAAGCCCTTTCATTTTTTGCTCTATAACTTGCGTAACCGTATCTTCAAGCGTACGTGCAGATGCACCAGGGTACGTTGCCGTGATACTAATTGCTGGCGGTGCAATTGACGGATACTGTGCAATTGGCAAGCTTTGTATAGCCAAAATACCTGCTAGCATCACTACAATAGCGAGTACCCAAGCAAATATCGGTCTATCGATAAAAAATCGTGACATTAAAACTCTCCGTTATTGAGCTTGATCGGCTTTAGCAGACGATTGAATTTCAGATGGGTTCACAGGTGCACCAGGGCGGATTTTTTGTAAACCTTCAACTATTAACTTATCGCCATCACTTAAGCCATCAGTAACAAGCCAATCAGAACCAATAGTTCTATCTACTTTTAATACGCGGCTTTCTACTGTATTGTCTTTACTGACAACCATTGCTGTTGGTTCGCCTTTTGAATTACGGCTAACGCCACGTTGCGGTACTAAAATCGCATCCGCTTTAACGCCTTCAACAATAGATGCACGTGCATACATGCCTGGTAATAATAGCTTTTCAGGGTTAGGGAACTTAGCGCGCAAAGTTACAGAGCCGGTACTTGGGTCAACAGTCACTTCTGAGAACTGCAACGTTCCTTTGTGAGAATACGCCGAGCCATCTTCCATTATTAATTCAACATCTGTTTGGCTGTTTGCATCAATACCTAAACGGCCAGATGCAATCGCTTTTTTAAG
Organism: Pseudoalteromonas sp. SG45-3; assembly: GCF_014164075.1. Lineage (NCBI taxonomy): Bacteria > Pseudomonadati > Pseudomonadota > Gammaproteobacteria > Alteromonadales > Pseudoalteromonadaceae > Pseudoalteromonas > Pseudoalteromonas sp. SG45-3. The sequence continues at coordinate 76,990 of NZ_JACJEN010000003.1, forward strand.
TTGCGTCAACTCATTGCTCGATTGTGTTAAATCGATATAAATTGGATCTAACTGAGTTACTGTAGCAAGTGCTGTACTTTGATTGGCACTTACAAGTGCACCCACTGTTACGCTTGATTTACTAATTTGACCACTAATAGGGGAAGACACATGGCTGTAATCAAGGTTAATTTGTGCTGATTTTAACTGCGCTTTAGCCGTTAATAATTCAGCATTTGCTTGTTTGTACGCAGCATCCGCTTCGTCAAAATCTTGTTGGCTCACTGCTTTGATTTTTAAGAGTTCGCCGTAACGTGATGCTTTTGATTTAGAGCTGGCGATGCTTGCCTCTGCGCGTGCAACGCTCGCTTCACTTGCTGCAAGGTCTGCTTCAAATGTAGCTGGGTCTATTTGATACAGTGCTTGGCCTTGCTTAACCTCTTTACCTTCGACAAATAAACGAGATTGCACAATACCACTTACTTGTGGGCGAATTTCAGCAATTTGAAATGCACTGATACGCCCAGGAAGTTCTTTTTTGAGAGTAAGCGCTTGGCTTTTTAATGTCAGTACACCCACTGGCACAGCTTGAGGAGCTGAAGCTTGTGACTGCTCAGCAGCCTGATCACAACCAGTTAAAGCAACAGAACCGACGAGGGCTGATAATACAAATAAAGCGATGCGGGAACGCTGCATGTTAAATACCTTTTAGTTTAGAGTGAACGATCATTCTAAATTAAAATGCGCTGATAATGAATCTTAATAAGGAGAAATTTACACAAACTTACACTATTGAATACAATATACGCCTTAGGTAGCATTTAATGTTAATTTGATGAAAATAGAATCAAAGCTGTTTGAAAATAAAGCAATTAAACAGATTGAAATAACCACTCATTTTAAGCACAGAACTTTTAAATAGGCACAAAAAAGCCAAGCAAAAACAGCTTGGCTATTTATATAAACGACTATCTTACTTTTTTAAAGGGGGTTGTCGTTCTGTGGATTAATAACTCTTGAAACTAACAACTGCTCTACCCTAATTCCCTCTACATCAACAACTTCAAACTTAAAGCCTGAAAAAGTTAAATGCTCTGCACGTTTAGGGATTCGCTTCATACTGTAAATTAAAAATCCAGCGACAGTTTCATAGTGCATCTGATCTGGAAATTCTTCTATATCAAGTACCTTTGCTAAATCGGTAATTGGAGTTAACCCATCTACAAGCCATGAATTTTTATCGCGCTCTATAATTAATTCATCACCTTGATGAGTAATTAAATCCCCCATAAACCCTTTCATTAAGTCTTTTACCGTTACAATACCTACCGAAAGCGCGTATTCGTTTACGACAACAGCAAATGGCTTTGCTGCGCTTTTAAACGCATTTAAGGCTTCTGATAGGCTTAATGTTTCCGGTAAGTAAAAAACATCTTTATCAATCAGCTCATCGTTTATATTGGCGGCTTCGCCTTTTAGTACTTGTCGTAAAATATCTTTAGATTCAACAGAGCCATGCAATTTATCTAAATTTCCTGACACTACTAAAAAGTGATTATGAGGGTGGTCAATAATTTTGGTCGCAATATCATGGCTAGATTCGTTTAAATCAAAATAGACAATTTGGTCGCGTGGCGTCATTACGCTTGATAAAAACCGCGCTTCTAGGTCAAACACATTACCAATGAGTTCATACTCTTGCTTTTGCAAACTACCATATGCAGCACCCGCTTCCATCATGGCAACAATGTCCTCAGTTGTAACGTTGTCTTCTCGCTCAGCGGGCACTTTAAATAAGCGCAGCACAAAGTTAGTTACCCCATTAAAAAACATCACTAGCGGAGTTAAGGCAAAGGTTACCCAGCGCATTATTGTAACGACTCTAACAGCGACAGCTTCTGGCATGATCATCGCTAAACGTTTTGGCATTAAATCGGCGAACAAGATAAACAGAGATGTAATAGTAAAAAATGAGAATAAAAAGCTAATTTTTTCTAAGTGTGCACCTTGATAAAAAAGCACTAAAACACTTTCAACATAAGGCGATAAAGCCTGCTCGCCCACAATACCACCCAAAATCGCAATCGCGTTGAGTGCAATTTGGATCATGGCAAAAAAAGCCCCTGGATTTTCTTGTAGCTTTAATACCGCTGCTGCTTTTATATTTCCTTCATCTGCCATTACCCGCAGTTTTATTTTACGCGACGCTGCAATTGCTATTTCTGACATAGCAAACAACGCACTGATCAAGATCAATAAGCTAATCCCGATTAAATCACCCATTTAACGCTCCAATAAGTTAGCGCTTTTTTAAACAAAAAGCAGCTGGATTATAATCGGTTTTTTAAACGCAGCAATTTATATTTACGAAATATATTTAAACTATTAATTTTCAATTATTTAAGAGGTAAAACAGTGAGTTTAAAGTACTTAAATTTTATTAAAGGCGACTTTTAATTGAGAAACTAAAGCCGGATCCATATTTATATTACAGGCAAAAAATAACGGAGACTGAGTTGTATTTAAATCAAGTAATGGTTCTAGTAACTCAAGCTTAGGCTCTGTTTTAACTCGATAGTTAAATTGCTTTTTGTTGAGGATAACAAAATCAAGTATATGGTGACGAGTGCTTATGAGTTTATCTATTTTATCTAGGCTATCGATGAGTAATAAATGCTTGCTTTCACTAAAGCCCCTTTCAAGCAAATAATGATGACTAAAGTTATCACGCAGTACTGCTATTTTGTATTTTTTAGCATCATTGAGTGTGTTTAACTTTATACCTCTGGATTTTAGACCATAAATGGCAGAGTCAAAGCTTTCCAGTTCGCCTACCCAGTTAAACTTACTTTCTCTATTAGGTAATCGAACAATCGAAAATATACAGGTGTTTTTATCGCGTAGCGCTGCATTGTAGGATATGGCCCAACTATGCGCCAACATAGTGTAGTTTATACCTGTACCTTCTAGCGCTTTATGAACTTTTTCGACAGAGCGGCCAACGAGTTTGTTATCTTCATTAATATACTGAAAGTCCGGAAATACTTCCGTTACTATTGTAATTTCAGCTGCATCAACTTTAATACAGCTAATGAACAATAAAAAGATCAACAATTTCATCTAGCGAGGCCTCAACTAACTCATTATATGTATTTAATAAATATAGCTGAGGCTTTATGAACTGCTAGTTTTTAGTCATGTGATGCACACTTATACGCTGATAGTGCTAGTATTTATAGCTTCTACAGCTTACTTGTTCATTGCACTAATTAAAAAGGCTGAAATTTTAGCGCCTTCTCTAAGTGTCGTTTCTGAGCTTGATTGGCCAACTAAAGAGCTGTCGGTAAATGGCGCTATCTCCATCATATCTGCACCCGTAATAGGAAACTCATCCGCAATGGCTGATAAAATATCAAGCGCATGCTGAGGCGTTAAACCGTGATGCTCTGGTGTACCTGTGGCAGATGCAAATTCAGCATCAAGCGCATCAATATCAAAGCTTACGTATATTTCATCAACGTTATCGGCTTTTAACTGTGCAATAGCGTCGGCAGCAACCGCTGCTGCGCCGCGTTCAATGATTTCATGTGCCCAGTGCTGTTTAACACCAAAAGTATTTTCCCAATGCGCTTTAGGCTTGCCACTTGAGCGTATACCAAATTGTATTAAATGATGCGGCGCCGGTAAAAACTCTAATATATGTGTACACCACGAGCCAAAACATAAATCAATACCTAAGCGCTCCACAAGTAAATCGGTATGCGCGTCAAAGTGAATAATAGCCGTGCGCTTACCTTGCTCACGTTTTGCTTTTAAGTACGCTTTAGTAAGTGGGTAACTAATTGAGTGATCGCCACCAATACCAAATAATCCTTTATCTTTAAACGTTGCGTAAAAACTGTCGCACACATCTTCAGTGATTGATAACGGGCTTACGTAATAATCGTTATCTTCATCACCATATAAGGCTTTTTGGCAATTAGAAATAGTCGCATCATTTAGGTATTTGTCATGAAGTAGATGTGGGATCACACGTACATCACCCAAATCAAACGAATGACACTGCGGTTGCTGATCAATTAATGCTGAGCGCACAAACAGTGGCCCCCAGTTTGCGCCGCGTAATATCCCACCGCCACAGTCGGAGCTAATACCTAACATAACGGCTTTATGTGGTGAGTTTGGTAATTCGTTTAAAGACTCGCGCCACAAGTTATCAACGTTTTCAGTTTGTCCGTAAAGTTTATTACGCAGTGCGGCTTTGCGCTCTTTTGCAGTATTTACTGTGTATACGCCATCGCCCGGTGCGCACAAACAGTGCTCAACTTTGTTTTTAAATGCTTCAAATTGTGTGCTCATAATAAACTCCTTCGGTTTTTATTCTGTACGTAGCTAATTAGTTTTGATTACTTTTGATTAATTATGCAAAATCACTAAAAATGCCTAAACTTCAAATAAATGCCACTTTGCTAAATAAGTCAGTGCTTAATATAAGTAAACACGTTAGTTTTTACGTGTTCACCACAAGGCTAAGCTATTGAATTTATTTGATATTAATGAAAACTTGTAATCATTCATTTAATCGTAGTTACGCGCTTGAGTGATACTTATTATGTCTGCTTGAACATGTCAACAGCGCAACAAGGCTACGTATATAAGTACTTGAGTGAATATTCATAGTTGGTGAATAAATCAAATTAGCCCTTAAAATTATTAAGGCTTTATTGGAAGAGTTAAGATAAAACGGACAATCGTCCTGTACTTGATAAACGTTTCTAGCAATCATGCTAGATTGACAACAAATTATTATAAAAGGCTTAGCTATGGAAAAGGTATTTCACTTAGGACTATGTATTGACGATCTTAAAGGTGCAAAACTTGCGATTGTACCGGGCGATCCAGATCGTGCAGCACGTATTTCACAATTCCTAGACAACCCAACCTGCCTTGCTCAAACTCGCGAGTTTCATGTTTATTTAGGTCAATTAAACGGCCACTCTGTCGTTATATGTTCTACAGGTATTGGTGGTCCATCTACGTCGATTGCAGTAGAAGAATTAGCACAACTTGGCGTGCGTAAATTTTTACGTATTGGTACAACCGGTGCAATTCAGCCACACATTAACGAAGGCGAAATTTTAATTAGCCAAGCGTCTGTACGTTTAGATGGAGCTAGCCAACATTTTGCACCACTTAGCTACCCTGCTGTATCTGACTTTTATGCAACACAAGCTATGGTACAAGCATGTAAAAACCTAAATATCGATTTTCATATTGGTATTACTGCATCAAGCGATACATTCTACCCAGGGCAAGAGCGTTACGATACGCACTCTGGTTACGTTCCTAAATCACTACAAGGTAGCTGCGAAGAGTGGCAAAAATTGGGCGTGATGAACTACGAAATGGAATCGGCAACATTATTTACTATGTGTGCAGCCCTTGGATTACAAGCAGCATGTGTAGCAGGCGTACTTGTTAATCGTACTCGCCAAGAAATACCAAATGTAGACCACGGTGAAATTGAGCGTAAATCTGTAGCAGTAGTATTAGAAGCAGCTAAAGTATTACTTGATTAATACAGGTTATAGCAGTCAGTGAGTGAGTTAATTCGATAGAATGGCTCGCTTTAATAAAGCACAGCTCCGGCTGTGCTTTATTGTATGCAAGCCACTATTTAAGTGGTGCGCTAATTACTTTAAGTGCTGGTAAATGCGTAAAACTGGCAAGTACAGCTTTTGCCACTTGCGACTGGTTTTCACGACCCGCTGTTTCGAGCAATGTTATTCCCTTCACCGTACTTTCGTTAAAGCTAAGCCCAGCTAAAAAGAACTGACTTAGTGCACTTTGTAGTGGCGATAAACTTGGACTGTAAGCTGCATTTTCGGCGTAACTTCCGTAAAAATCACCATCACTAAATGTACTTATTTTTACGGCGCTAAAGTTTTGGCTGTAAGGCACGTACGCATTAAGTGCAAAACGCGCAAGGGTTTCATCAAGGCCATCAAAGCTAAAATTACCTTGCTGTGGTTTTGGGTTAAACAAGCTAAATTCGTTACCTAAATCGGTAGGTCCAAATGAATGCGGCAGTAATTGAGCAAGTTTAAATTGCTGATCAGGAAGTAAAATATCAAACTCTTTCGCATCAGCGAGTTCGTTCATAAACTGGCGACAATACCCACAAGGCGCATCGCTAATCGCAATTTTAACTATTTTTTTAGCGCCGTTTAACCATGCGTTATTTATAGCCGATTGCTCTGCATGAACCACTAAACTCAATGCTTGATGATCAAACTCTACATTCGCACCAAAGTAAAAGTTTACCTCACCCTTTTTATCAAGCGCTTTAACAATTGCGCCTACATGAAAATCTGACACTGGCGCAACGGCATACTCAGCAGCTAAAGGCACTAAACCTTGTAGTAATACATCATCAGACACATTGAGTTGCGCGCATAACGCTTTAATATTATTAGAATTTAATATGCCACGTTGTGATTTTAATTGACTACGTAATGACGCTGTTTGCGCTACGCTTAATGTGAAGTGCGAATTTGTAAGTGCTGTATCTTGCTGTACAGTAAAAGTTGCTGAAGCCATAATATTTTTTAATTATTCAATGGCTAAGTAGTTTAAAAGGTTAGGGTGTTAAATACCAGCCTATTTAACGCAAAAAAAGGGAGCACATCGCGTGCTCCCTTTTAATACTAATAGGTATACCTAACAAAATAAAGTGTTAGCCGGTATTACGCATACCTGCAGCTATACCTGTCATCGTGATCATTAACGCATTATCAATGTCACCTTCGTTTCGTTTTTCCTCTGAGCGAGCACGGCGTAAAAGCTCAACCTGTAGTAGGTTAAGTGGATCGGTGTACGGATTACGTAAACTAATCGACTCCTTAATCCAAGGTTGTTCGGCGAGTAGGCTTTTTTGTGGGCTAAGTGATTGCACCAAGCTAATCGCTTCTTGAAGCTCTTTACGAAGTGTTACACCCAATGGTTTGTACATATCTTCCACCAGCGCATTATCGTAATGCTCACTCAACCAGCAATCGGCTTTACTAAATACCATTTCTAGCATTTCTAGGCGCGATCTAAAGAATGGCCACTGTAGGCTCATTTCGTTTAGGGTTTCTGCGCCGTACTTATTAAGCGCAGCTTTTAAGCCAGTTAACGCACCTAACCATGCAGGAAGCATTAAACGGTTTTGGCTCCACGCAAAAATCCATGGAATAGCACGCAGGCTTTCAACGCCACCATTAGGATTACGTTTTGCAGGACGCGAGCCAAGCGGCAACTTAGACAACTCAAGTTCAGGCGTTGCCATTCTAAAGTAAGGTACAAAGTTTTCATCGTGGCGAACTACATTACGGTAATGTTCACACGACTCCTCACTTATTAGCTTCATTACTTCGCGCCACTGCGGTTTTGGTTCCGGCGGCGGTAATAAGTTACTTTGTAGTACTGCACCTGCGTAAATATTTAAGCTTTGCAGTGCTACATCAGGTAAACCAAATTTAAAGCGAATCATCTCGCCTTGCTCGGTTACACGTAAACCACCTTTTAACGAACCTGGCGGTTGTGAATGCAGCGCTTGTGCAGCAGGTGCGCCACCACGCCCTACTGTGCCACCACGTCCGTGGAATAAAATAAGTTCAATACCACGCTCATCAGCAAGCTGCACTAGTTTATCCATTGCTTCGTACTGTGCCCAACCTGCTGCCATCATGCCGGCATCTTTAGCAGAATCAGAGTAACCAATCATTACATTTTGGGTGTTTTTAATGTGCCCGCGATACCAAACATTATCAAGTAATGTAGTAATTACATCACTGCCTGCGTTTAAATCGTCGAGTGTTTCAAACAAGGGTGCTACTGGTAAATCAAAGCTACAGCCACTTTCTTTTAGCAATAATTGTACTGCTAAAATGTCTGATGCTGTTCGCGCCATCGAAATAATATACAAGCCAAATGTTTGTTCGTCTTGCTTAGCAATAACATCAAAGGTGTCTAGCACTTCTTGAACATCAGGGCTTGGTTGCCAATGTTTTGGAATAAGCGGTCTGCGAGAGTTAAGTTCAGTAAGTAAAAAAGCTTGTTTATCTTGCTCTTGCCATTGGTTGTAGTCGCCTAAACCTAAATAACGAGTCAACTCAGAAAAAACATCGCTGTGACGAGACGAGTCTTGGCGCACATCGAGTTTAGCTAAACGCAAGCCAAAGCTATTAATACGGTACAGTAAATCAAGCAATAAGCCATCAGCAACTACTTTCATATTACACTTTAATAACGAGCGGTAGCAGACCTCTACAGGGTGCTTAAGCTGATTAATGTCAGTAATTAAATCTTGTGAATCGCTACGCTTATTTTTAATTTTAGCGCCCAGGTGAGCCACGGTCTCTGCAACTTGGTTTTTAAGCTTTTTGATCACCGCTCTGTATGGTTCAAAGTCTTGACCTGCCAACTCAATAAGCTCATCACTGGCGTCTGACATAGATAATTCAGCGCATAACGTTTTTAAATCTTGAATATATAAGTTAAGCGCCATCCAACGACCGTGGTCAAGCACCTCAGCTGTAACCTGCGATGTTACAAATGGATTTCCATCACGGTCTCCACCCATCCAAGATGTGAACTCAATCGGGCTGTAATCTTTTGGTAGCTCTAAACTTAATTGCTCTTTCACATTGGCTGAAAATTCACGTAAAAAGCGCGGAACAGCGTGCCAAAGACTGTTTTCGATTACCGCATAACCCCATTTAGCTTCATCAACTGGCGTTGGGCGAGAGCGGCGAATGTCGTCGGTATGCCAAGCCTGGCTAATAAGCTGTTCAATACGATTTAAAATAGCATCTCGCTCTAGCGGTAAGTTATCTTTTCGCTCTAATGACGCTAAGCAATCACTTAGTTCAACATGTTTGTTAATAATAGTACGGCGCGTCACCTCGGTTGGGTGGGCGGTTAATACTAAGTTTATGTGGAGTTTTGAGAGTGTTTCGGCCAAATGATTACTATCTAGCTGGCCTTGTTCTGCTTTTGTAACTAACGTTTTTAATGTTTGAGTGAGAGGGTTTTGTTGACCAAGGCCAACGTCATTAAAACGCGAAACGGTATGAAATTGTTCTGCTACATTAGCAAGGTTTAAAAAATGATTAAATGAACGGGCAACCGGCAAAAGCTCTTCATCACTAAGCGCATGTAAAACATCTATTAGCGCTTGTCTGTCGTCTTCATTACCACTGCGAGATGATTTAGATAAAGCCCGAATTTCTTCTACTTTATCTAAAATAGCTTGGCCTTGAGCATCCTTAATAGTTTGTCCTAGTAATTGCCCAAGTAAATTTACATTACCTCGCAAGGCGGCATATTGTTCACTCATTTCTCATTCTCCTTTGTTTCGTAGGACACTATTAATATCATCATGAAGAGAAATTTAATAGATCCATTTGCAATGTCTTGTCGTAAAAAAGTATATATAAAATAATCACAAAGCGATTACATGATCATTTTTTACGATGGAAACTGCCCTCTTTGCAGCACCGAAATGCAGCAACTAAAACACGCAGACTCTAAAAATCTAATTACGCTTGAAGATCTTAACGCGAGCGACTTTAGTGAACGCTACCCGTATATTGATAAAGACAAAGCAATGAACTACCTGCAAGCCCAAAAGCAATCAGGTGAAATGATTTACGGGCTTGATGTAACGTACGAAGCATGGAAAATAGTGGGTAAACATAGCTGGTTGAAAATTTTTCGCTTGCCAATAATCCGCTTTTTCGCTGACTGCGGATACCTGTTATTTGCTAAGTATAGGCACCCCATCAGTCGCTTTTTAATGCCAAATACTCAGTGCAGTAACGGCGAATGTGGACTAAAAGCAAAAGGTGATAAATGAAAACCATTGTTTTATTCGGCGCAAGCAGTGCCATAGCAAATGCATATATAGAACATCTACAAATAAACACGCCTACTCATCAGATAGTTTGTATTAGTTCAAAAAGTATTGAATCTGACTCAAGTGTTGTCCACCTGCATACTGACTACACAAAACAAAGTTTAGCGCGCGTTACTAATTACCTAAAAGAGCAAAGTGCCGATATACAACAAGTTATTATATTCAATGGTACACTGCACAACGAAACCCATATGCCCGAAAAAAAGCTGGAGGATTTAGACGCTGAGTATTTTAGCCAACTTCTCAATTCAAACACCCTAACTCCCCTACTTTGCTTGCAGAGTATTTTGCCGCTCTTAACACATAAAACGCACTGTACTATTACAGCACTCAGTGCGCGTGTGGGCAGCATTAACGACAATAAATTAGGCGGTTGGTATACGTATCGCGCCTCTAAGGCTGCTCTTAACATGCTATTTAAAACCGCAGCGATTGAGCTTTCACGCCGAGCTAAAAATACCAAGCTCGTTTTATTTCACCCAGGGACTACTGATACTGCGCTTTCAAAGCCATTTCAAAAAAACGTACCCGCTGGAAAACTCTTTACAGCTGAATTTGTAGCTAAGCAGCTATTTACACTTACTTTTAATAACCTTCATTTAGAACTCAATGGTGAGCCTGCCTACTTAGATTGGCAAGGCGAAACCATACCGTGGTAAGGACCTTTAATGCATTTTACTAAAGAACGCATAAACGCACTTGAAAAACACACTCGTACTCATTTAATTAATTCGCTTTCGGGTTTTAAAAGCGCCAACTTAATTGGCACGCAAGACAAACAAGGCAATACTAATCTCGCCATTGTTAGCTCTGTTATTCATTTAGGTGCTCACCCGCCGCTAGTTGGCATGATAATGCGCCCAAATAGCGTGCCTCGACATACGTTCGAAAACATAATCGAAACCGGTAGTTACACCATTAACCAGGTTAATAAAGCTATTTATAAGCAAGCTCATCAAACATCAGCCCGCTACGACAAAGGCGAGTCGGAATTTGCGACGACAGGTTTAACGCCCGAATATTTAAATGACTTTGCAGCGCCTTTTGTTAAAGAAAGCCGCTTAAAGTACTCGGTTAAATTTGTAGAAAACCAACATTTAGCCATCAATGGCACAGAGCTTGTAATCGGTGAAATCACTGATGTGTATTTAGATGAAGTAGCACTTCAAAGTGATGGCTTTTTAGATTTACAGGCTATTGAAACGGTGGCAGTAACCGGGCTTGATAGCTACCACACAAGTAATAAACTCACGCGTTTACCTTACGCTAAAAAATAATATGCCATTTTAAGAGGCTATAAACTAATAGCCTCTTATCGCATAACATTGAATTTTACCTTGGTATTAATCACACTAGCTAAAAATCCAAGGAGAAAAATATGACCACCATCGGTATTGGTACACAATCAAGCGAGCAAGCGCTGGCAAGCCTAAGTAACATGACGCAAACGCTGACCCCTATCGCAGCTGACGAACATTTAGAGCGCATAGCCAAGGCTCAAGCGTATATGCTAGCAAACAACATAGATGCAATTTATTTAAACGCTGGCACCAACCTTACCTACTTTACAGGCATGAAATGGTACGCGAGCGAACGTATGGTTGGCGCGATATTACCCGCCCTTGGTGAAGTACAATACATTGCGCCTTATTTCGAAATTGGTTCACTAAACGGGTTTAAAGTAATAGATGGGCCTATTCATGGGTGGCAAGAGCACGAAAATCCTTATGCACTTTTTGTCGAAGTATTAAAAAAGTTAAACATTAATGAAAACGCAACCATTGGCATTGATGAAAGCGCACAATTTTTTATATTCGACGGCATTAATAAAGCACAAACGGGTTTAACCCTCATAAATGCACAACCTGTAACGGCGCATTGCCGTATGCATAAATCAGTTCATGAACTTAGCTTAATGCAACGCGCGATGGACATGACCTTAGCCGTACATCAAGCCACAGCAAGTATGCTTTATGAGGGAATAACCACCACCGAAGTAGAAGCCTTTATTAAGAAAGCACACCAAAAAGTAGGCGCGCCAGGTAACTATTTTTGTATTGTTTTATTTGGTGTTGCAACGTCTTTCCCGCACGGTGTTAAAGATGCCCAAATACTTAAAAAAGGCGATATGGTACTAATTGATACCGGCTGTAAAGTACACGATTACCTATCAGATATAACCCGTACCTATGTATTTGGCGAACCAACAATGCGCCAACGTATGTTTTGGGATCATGAAAAAGCAGCGCAAATGGCGGCATTTAATGCAGCTAAAATTGGTGCTACGTGCGAAGACGTAGACGCGGGCGCCCGTAACTATTTAGCGGCGCAAGGGCTAGGCCCGCAATACCAAACACCGGGTTGCCCACACCGAACTGGCCACGGCATTGGGCTAGACATTCATGAATGGCCATACTTAGTTGGCGGTGATAAAACCCCACTTGCCCCAGGCATGTGCTTTAGTAACGAACCAATGTTAGTTATACCCGATGAATTTGGCGTACGCTTAGAAGATCATTTTTACATGACCGACAACGGCCCTCATTGGTTTACACAACCAAGTTATAGTATTGACGACCCATTCGGGCTTAACGCTTAAAACTGAATACCTTCAAGAGCAGCTGCTTAGCTGCTCTTTTTAGTTTGGTATTGATAAAGTGCAGTTCATCCCAATATCCCCTGTTATACCAAAGCAATCCTCAAAAGGATAAATATGAAAAACTTTAAAATTGATATCGTTTCAGACGTAATGTGCCCTTGGTGTGTAGTGGGTTATAAAAACCTAGAAACTGCACTAGAGCAACTCAAAGACGAAATGAGCGCAGATATTACTTGGCATCCTTTTGAACTAAATCCAGATATGCCAATTGAAGGTCAAGACTTAAACGAACACTTAATGCAAAAGTACAACCTAACTGAAGAGCAAAGCGACGAAAATCGTAAAAACATGTTCGAAGCCGGTCAGCGTGCTGGGTTTACCTTTAATTTTGATGGCAAACGCATCATGATCAACAGCTTTGATTTGCATCGTTTATTAATGTGGGCACGTGAAGAAGGTAAGCAAACGAAGCTAAAACTCGCCTTTTTTGAAGCGCACTTCACTGATTTAAAATACTTAAATCAAGAAGAAGCACTGCTCGACGTTGTTGAAAAAGTAGGTCTTGATAAAGAAACTGCGCGCGGTATCCTACATTCAGACAAATACGTACAAGACGTACGCCAAGAGCAAGACAACTTTAAACAGATGGGTATTACGTCAGTACCTACGTTTATCATAAACGATAAGTATGCACTTACTGGCGGACAACCAAGCGACTCATTCATTCAGGCACTAAAACAAATTAGTGAAGAAGAGGCTAAGCAAGACGCTTAATACACAAATATAGTTTAAAATTAAGAAAGGCTGCACATTGCAGCCTTTCTTGTTTATTCATCAGTTCAAAAACAATACAAATTTATTATTTACCTTGAATCTCTTTTGGTGTCATTATAGAAACGAGATCTAACAAATCGATAATAATACCTATAAAGGGATTTATAATGAAATATATAATTACAACTTTGACGTCACTGTTTCTTTTAACCGCATGTTCGACAACACATCTACCTGATAGCCCTAACTCTACACTGATAATGCCCAGTCCTGCGGAGTATCCAATTAAAAGTGTCCGTGAAAAAATTGAAGGTAGTGTGACAATGTCTTTTGATGTAGATACATCTGGTAAGCCAGTTAATATTAAAGTGATTAAAGCTGAGCCTGTGAAAATTTTTGATAAAGCAGCGATTCGCTCTCTTTCTAAATGGCGTTACGCACCTAAAGTAGTTAATGGTATTGCGGTAGTTGATGAAGACTTAGAAATGACTATAGATTTTAATTTGGCAAAATAATAACTAACTAAAACTAAAAAAAGCTGCACATTGCAGCCTTTTTCTATACAGCGAAGGTTACTTCTTTACTTAAAAATAAACTAAGTACGATAAAGCACTTTAATTACATGCCAGCCAAATTTTGTTTTAACTAGGTGTGGCTCTAAAATTTCGCCTTTAAATGCAACCTTATCGAACTGTGGTAGATATTAAGCAAGACAGGCACCTATTTTTAACAAGCAAAACTATCCTAATTAAAGTGGGTGCCACGTTAATTTTTCATGAACCTACTTAACCTTACAAAGAGTTAGCACAATCAATATATTTATTTGCCACTTTAAACAATTGAGTATGTTCAGAGCTTGTCATCTCTAAGAGTAACTTTAACATTTTTTTGTCCTTAGCACTTGTAGCAACAAATATTGGGCTTTCTATAAATCTCCGTTTTGAAAATAAGGATATGTCGTTACTTAGCAAATACCTGACACCTTCATAGTTTGAACGATAAACAGCCATATCAAGCAAAACATCCCCATATTTATGAAGGATATTACTTTTTTCAAATTCCATTTCATTATTCATCAGTCTCTTCAATACCTTACTCGGGAAATCATACTCTCTCATAAGTTCATGCCCCAATTCTCGTCGGGCAAGTTCACCGACCTCACTCAAGTCAGCCGTTTGAACCATCTCTGCATACTTTGAGCAAGACCAGACATTATTTGCACACAGTAAAAGTATTGGGACAATATATTTTACTAATCGTATGTTACCGAGGGATATAATCAACCTTTACTCCTGTAATTCTGTGGTATTTGAACTGATGCTTTACTGGTATACAGGTGGGCGCAGACAAGCCTAATAAATCACCGGCCAAGTGTCCTATCCATCCAGAAGGATTTGTAACAACTGTGGCTGAAGTTCCTAAGGCAATAAACTAAGATGACACCCATCCTAATTCTTAGTTCGTCAAAGTGTAAATTTAGGATAGGTGATGAAATAGACGCTTGCTAAGACGCGTCAATTATTAAACAGTTTAAATAAACTAAGTACGATAAAGTACTTTAATTACATGCCAGCCAAATTTTGTTTTAACTAGGTGTGGCTCTAAAATTGCGCCTTTAAATGCAATTTTGTCAAACTGTGGAACCATTTGTCCGCGTCTAAATTCACCTAAGTCACCTCCTTTTTTACCCGATGGGCATGACGAATACTTTTTAGCTAAGGTCTGAAACTTTGCACCTTTACCTAATTGCTTAATAATATCTTCTGCAATTTCTTTGTGCTTAACCAAAATGTGAAGTGCATGTGCTGTGTTTGCCATGAAAAAAGCCTTTTATACCGTTAGCTAAAATTAAACGCGGCGATTTTAGCACAACCTCATAAACCTATCATCTACTTATACTGCAGTGTATTAACGCCTAATTTATAAATAATGTTTAGCATCCTCTGGGTTGGGTACTCTGCAATACTGATATTTTCCAAATAACGAATACCTATTTAAAGCAACCCTATCGTATAACCAATTATTAAACCTATTTGGCAAAATACTAAATACGTTTGCTAGTTTGTATGGGTAACCTAGCTGCTTAACAACATTAAAAAAAGCATGGCTTTGTGTAAATGCTTTACCATTTTCAACAAGCACCATTGAAGCGTATTCACTGGTTGAAAAACCAAAGTGTGTTAACAACAGTTCTCCTTTTGGAGATTGCACGCTGCATAATTTAAAAATAGTATTAGTATCGTGAGCAATAATAAAGTTACACCACGCGCTGCAAAGCTTACATTGCGCATCAAATAAAATAATTTTTTGGTTTTGCATTAATATAGCTGCATCATCGCTCATAACACTTTCCTTAAATTAAGTAATAAATTACTGCTGCACCGGCTTTTTTTGTAACTTGCGCTGCAAAGTACGTCTATGCATATTAAGTTGCCGCGCGGTAACCGACACATTGCCATTATTACTGTGTAATACTTGTTGAATATGCTCCCACTCTAAGCGCTCCGGCGACATAACCGCATCATCAATAACATTCGATGCCGATGACACAGGATCGGTGTTAAGCGCTTTTAATAATGTTGCCATATCAACCGGCTTAGTAAGGTAATCGTTTGCGCCTAAACGCATTGCCTCTACTGCGGTTGCTATACTTGCAAACCCGGTTAGTAAAACAATATGAGCTTGGGGGAGCAAACTACGCAGCGGCTTTATGAGTGTAAGTCCGTTATCGTCGCCTAGTTTCATGTCTAATAAAACAAAGTCGGGCAATAATTTACGCGCAGCAAGTAACGCATCACTTTGGTTATGCGCCACCTCGCAGGCAAAGCTTTGTTTAGTTAAGCGCCTTGCCAGTGTGCTGGCTAAATTAATGTCGTCTTCAATTATAAGTAACTTCATGAGGCGTTATTCTCAATGTTTACAATAGCGAGTTTAACTTTGGCGACAGCGCCGCCATCTGCATGGTTAAACAAGGTAAGTGAGCCATTTAAACGCTCAAAAGTAACATTTGATAAAAGCACAGCAAGCCCCATTCCTTGATCGCTTGGCATAAGTTGACCACCCAGCTCTGCTAATTGCGATGATGAAAAGCCACGGCCAAAATCACGAATTAACAAATAAACGCATTCGCTATGTAAGTTATCTTGCTGCCAACTCAGCTCTAATTGAGTTTTACCTTGTTTTTGATTAGCGAGCGCGGCATTTTGCAATAAATTTAAAATAGCAGGCAATAACATCGCATCACTCAATAGCGTTGCCGCAATAGGTGGCGTAATCCATTTAATGTACTGATCAGGGTATTGCAGTAAAAGCGTATCTGTAATTTGCGTTTGCAGTTGCTTTACGGTGGTATGCTCTTGTGAATTTTTAAGGCGTAATTGCTCTGAGAGTTTTCTAAAGTCGTTAAGCTGCGTACTACACTGAGTAAGCGGCGCTTGCATGTGCTTAACAATTGGGTTGTTTGGTTGCTCTTCTAATAACTCTTCAAACAGTAACTGTAAGTTTGCAATTGGGGTCGCTAGTTGATGGGTGATTTGTGCAGCAGCCCCATCAAGGGTAACAAGCTGTTCATTACGCAATTGTTTTTCACGCACGTTTGCAATAATTCGCTCTCGCTCTTTAAGTGCCCTGCTCATTGCGCCAATAACAAGTGCAATTACGCTAGCACTTAAAACAAAATTAACCCACATGCCAATAAAATGACTACTCATATTCATTTGATGCATACTGTGATCGGGCATCTTTATAAGTAGCAAACTGTATGCGGCAATGGCTAATACCGCAATATAAGCTAATCCTCTTTCTCGCAGCGTAACAGCAGCGATCATTATTGGGAGCAATAACAGCGAAACAAATGCATTAGTTGCACCGCCGCTTAGTGAGAGTAAAACCGTTAAAAATAATACGTCTGCAGTTAGCTGCATCAACATACCCAAAGGTTTAGCACGGCTTACATTTCGATAAGCAAATAGGCTAATAAGCTGAAACACAGCCTCAACGGCAATAACAATAAGTAAAGGCAGTAATGCAATTTGATGTTCTAGTAAAAAATAAACGCTAAGTACCGCAATTAATTGCACGGCAATAGCGCCGCTTCGCAGCATTAATAATCGACTCATGGTGGGGTCGGTACGCATTAACAACAGGTTATTGCCCAATCAAATGTTTAATAAGGTTATTTTAACGGTTATATGATTTTTAATCATCATCCATCGAAATTGAAAACGGCGCACAAGGCGTTCCTTGGTGAAACACCATTTTCCATTGATCATTACTTTTACGCCAAAGCGACATACGCAATGAATAATTAAACTCAGCGCGAGCAGAGCGCCTAAAAGCAGCTTGGTAACTAAGTTGCACTACATCATCGCTCAGCATTCGGCCCTTAAAATGCTGATTATAAAACTGTGGCACAACCTCGGTAGGTAAGCGGGTAAGTACTTGATATTTATTAAATGTAGTGCCATTAGCAGCAATTTCGATAAATTCATCATCGAGTAAAGCATCTAATGCGCGCTCAGATTGGCGAACTTCTGGGTCTAGTAACTGGCGCTCAGCGTCAATCAAATGATTAAACAACGACACTTTTATTTTGCTGCTCATAACCTTCCCTATTGTTTATAAACTTGCCCAGCTTTCATAACAAATTGCACGTTTTTAAGTACGTCGATATTTTTAAGCGGTGAGCCATTCACACTGATAATATCTGCTTGTTTACCAACACTCAAGTCGCCAATGAGTGCGCTTTGCCCCAGCAGTTTAGCTGCATGTATGGTTGCTGATTTAATAGCTTGGGCTTCGCTCATACCATTGTTTACCATTAAACTAAATTCGTTAGCATTAAGCCCATGACGCGACACCCCAGAGTCTGTTCCAAAAGCTATATTAACCTTGTTTTTCAGTGCAAGTTTAAACGAAGCCTGCATTTTCGGAGTCACTTCACGCACTTTGTCGGCTATTGCCGGTGGCATATTTGGGTTTGTAAGCACCTCTTCACTTACCGTTGCCCCCGCTAAAAGCGTCGGTACTAAATAAGCCCCCGTTTTTTTAAATAACTTCATTGCCTCTTTATCTAAATAAGAGCCATGCTCAATAGAATCTACACCGGCTTTTAAGGCCGCTTTTATACCTTGTGTACCGTGTGCATGGGCTGTAACTTTACGCCCTAAGTGGTGGGCCGTATCAACAATTGCAATCAGCTCTGCATCTGTAAGTTGTTGGTTAACACCAGCAGCGGTATTACTTAGTACTCCACCCGTGGCAGTAACTTTAATTACATCAGCGCCACTTTTAATTACCTCGCGTACCGCACGGCTACAATCATCCGCGCCATTACATATACCAATCCCGCCTGTAACCGCATCTGTAATATCTTTTCGATATCCGTGCATATCTGCGTGTCCGCCGGTAGGCGATATTGTATTACCCGCTGCAAAAATGCGAGGGCCGTTAATATCATTTCGCTCAATAGCGCGCTTTAGCGGAAATATTACTTTGTGATCGCTACCTAAATCACGCACTGATGTAAAACCCGCATCGAGCGTACGTTGTAAATATTTAATTGAGCGCAAAGCATAATCGGCATCATATTCTGTAGCCCAGCGGTGAGGGTTTGCTTTTGAATCTCGCTCAAACGTAACGTGAACATGCATATCGATAAGACCAGGCATTACAAATTGATTTTTAAGATTGATAATATCGGCATCAGGTAGGTTAAGTTCTGCTTTTGTGAGGTAGCCGTTTTTAATGGCTGTTATTGTATTATCTGTTATGACTAACGTTTGCTCTGTTTTTACTTTTTGATCTTCGGATGCAAGTAAACTGCCAGCATAAATAATTTTATGCTGTTGAGCAAAAGCCCCATTTGTTATTAATGCCAGCGTTATTGAAGTGAATGTTGTTATTAGTGTTGTTTTCATACTTGCTCCTTTTTTATACTAGCATTACCTTAAATAACCTGTAATTGCGAATATTTACGATACAAAACATGCTATAAACTAGTCTTGAAAGCCGTTTTTTGGTATAACTCCCCCATTAGTAACACATGTCAGACCACCTTAAGAGAACATACTATGCCTTACGCACATATCACTGGTTGGGGTAAATGCATTCCACCAGCAAGCATTAGCAACGATGAAATTAGTGAAATAGTTGATACCACCGACGAGTGGATAACCACGCGTACTGGCATTAAATCTCGCCGAGTGAGTCATGTAAGTACCGCTGAGCTGGCAACCGTTGCAGCTAAGCATGCTATTGCGTGCGCAGGCATTGATCCTAAAGATATTGATTTAGTGATATTAGCAACCTGTACACCTTCTACTGTTGTGGCAAATACCGCCTCACAAGTGCAAAAAAACATTGGTGCAACAGGCGCTGCCGCAATGGATACAAACGCGGCATGTTCGGGCTTTTTATATGCATTGCAAGCTGCTACAGCACAAATTCAAGCGGGTATGATCAAAAAAGCAGTCGTCATTGCCGCTGAACGTATGACCTGGTATGTAAACTGGGCACGTCGCGACAGCGCTGTTTTATTTGGCGATGGCGCAGGTGCAGTAATACTTGAAGCTGCCGATACGCCAGCGGGTTTACTTGGTACCAAAACCGGTTGTGACAGCGAAGACCGCGATATTTTACACATCACCAACTTTGGTAGCGATTTAAATAAGTATGAGCCAATTGGTCCTTCTGATTTATTATTTGAAGGTCGTGAAATTTTTAAACGTGCTGTAAAAGGTATGAGTGAAGCCTGCGACGACGTACTGCAACAGGCCAACTTAAGCCTTGACGACATTAATGTACTCGTTCCACACCAAGCTAACTTACGTATTATTCAGGCTATTCAGCATCGCTTAAAAGTACCTGACGAAAAAGTAATGGTTAACATTGGTGACTATGGTAATACCTCTGCTGCGACTATTGCTATTGCGTTATGTGAAGCGGTTGAGCAAGGGTTAATTAAACCGCATTCAAACATTATGTCTGCAGCATTTGGTGCAGGCCTTACGTGGGCTGCAAGTTACATAAAATGGGGCGAACGTGTAACGCCTATTAGTGTAAGCGATGCTGCTTTACCACCGTGTGATAAAACTGGTTTAGAGCTTGTAGCACCGGCCGTTAAAGCATGTAAAGAAGCGCAGCCTAGCTAGCACAACATGTAATAAGCCACATTTAAAACGCACTTATTTAAGTGCGTTTTTGCTTTTTAAGGAATTAAATTTGAAACTTTTAGGTATTCATCACGCTGCGATTATTTGTAGTGACTATGCACGTTCTAAACACTTTTATAGCAATGTACTTAAACTTAACGTTATTAATGAGCACTTTAGAGCTGATCGTAATTCATATAAATTAGATTTAGCCATGCCCGATGGTAGCCAAATAGAGCTATTTTCGTTTGATGGTTCGCCCGAAAGACCCAGCTATCCCGAAGCACAAGGCTTAAGACATTTAGCTTTTAAGGTAGCGGATGTACAGATTGCAAAAACGTATTTAGAGTCGTGCGACGTAAAAGTTGAGGATATTAGAGTGGATGAAATAACCGGCAAAAAGTTTACCTTTTTTGCCGATCCAGATAACTTGCCACTTGAGCTTTATGAGGTTTAAAGCTCATAAAGCTCAAGTTCTTACTATTGAATTAAAAACTTACTTATTAAAACGATTTTGTAAGTAGTTAAATACAGCACGAATACCTAATGCTTCACCACCCGTTGGACGACCTGGTAATGCACGTAAGTTCCATGCCATTACATCAAAGTGTACCCACGGTGTTGTTGGTTCAACAAATTCTTTTAAGTAAAGCGCTGCGGTAATAGCACCACCAAACGGTGTGCTTGCGCAATTTGCCATATCGGCTACATCACTTTTTAGTAAGCTTTTGTATTGCTCAAACAACGGAAGTTGCCAAACAGGGTCATGTACACTTAAACCGGCGTCAATAATCCCATTTGCTACATCGCGCTCTGTTGAGAAAAAGCCCGGAAGCTCCGTGCCCAGTGCAACACGACATGCACCCGTGAGGGTAGCAAAATCTATAATTAGCTCAGGATTATCGTTTTGCGCTTCGCTTAATGCATCACACAATACTAAGCGGCCTTCAGCGTCTGTATTATCAATTTCGACCATAATACCTTTGCGCGTTTTAATAACATCGCCTGGGCGAAATGCATTGCGCGATACTGCATTTTCAACCGCTGGTACAAGTACACGTAATCTAATTGGTAAGTTAGCTGCCATAATAAGCTGCGCTAGTGCAATTACATGCGCCGCGCCGCCCATGTCTTTTTTCATGTTACGCATACCAGAGCTTGGTTTTAAATCAAGTCCGCCTGAGTCAAAACATACGCCCTTACCGACTAGCGTAATTAATGGAGCATCTGTCGCGCCCCATTTTAAATTAAGTAAACGCGGTTTATTTTCGCTTGCACGACCCACCATATGAATAGTCGGGTAGTTTTGCTCTAGTAACTCATCGCCAACCCACTGTGAAAATTCGCCATTGTAAGTTGCAGCTAAATCTTCCATAACTTGCGATAAATGTTGCGGCATCATATCTACCGCTGGAGTATTAACTAAATCACGTGCAAGTGTAATGGCATCAGCTTGTTGGCTAATGCGTTCATATAACGCTTTATCGCTAATGGCTAATTGCGCCTTTGCTGTTGGTTTTTCTTTGTATTCACTAAATTCGTAACCACCAAGTACAAACCCTAAAGCAACCTGCTCTACAAAAGCGCTGTCGCCTTGAATTTGATAAGTACCTGTAGGAAGTGTATTTGCTAAATTACCCGCAGCCCAAAAATCATCGCTGCTTTGCATTAAACAAAATACCTGGCTTAACTCGCCCGTTTTAGCATCAGGAATTAAAGCAACACCTTGCTTTTCAAAACCTGTATTAGTTAACCAATTTTGTATAAATGCAGGCTGCTGTGCTTGCCAGTCAGATAATTCGTTTTTAAGAATAAAAGATAAAGGAATACCAGAAGATGTATGACGTAGTAATGCACTCATTAAAAAGCTCATATAATATAAAAATGGTACTTAAGAGCATATCAATAAGCGCACCTAAAAGGTATCGCTAATTTGAAGGGATTTTAGCTACTTTTTTAAGCTGTTTTTAGATTCTTGCTTTTGATTTTCTTGATCTATTTTAGCATCTAGTTCTTTAATAGATTTGTTCATATTAAACGAACTTGGCAGTACATCTACTCCCACCAAACTCCCTAATTTAACAACTAAAGGAATTGTAAGCGGAGCAAAAGGTAATACAGCAAATACACCGAGCCCTAACCCTTTTAAAATATCAACAAATTGCTCATTTGCGCGTTTTAACTCTTCTTTACTTGTGTGGCCTTGAGTGTAACGCCTATAAATAGAGAGCATTTCTTTAGTTTCTTGTTTTTCTTGGGCGAGTGCGATTTTAAGCGCCACCATAGCACGGCGAAAACGCAGCTGTTGGCGTTTTTTACTAATTTTAACTACCCGCCAAGGTGCACGGTGAATAACTTTATATAATCGCATAACTTTTATTTTCACACAGCAGCACAGGTTCACAAAGAATAATTTACTTTCAACACCCTTTAACTTACCCTTTGCACCAAATTAGTATTAAATACATACAACAATGCAGAATATAACAAATCAATTACCGCAAAAACCTGAAAAACCAAAATCTGATGAATGTTGCGGTGGTGGCAGTTGCTGTCCCTGCGTATGGGATGAATACAAAGAAAAATTAGCAGCTTGGCGGTACGCACAAAACATTGAAAACCCCACAAAAAAAGATACAAATAAATAACATTTAAATGCAGTTAGCGCATTAATATTCCCCTCAATAGCCTTATTTGCACTTATTTAGTTCGTTTTAGTTTTACTTTGCACCACTGTTGCATTTTTTCTTAAATTGAATCTTTTTGTTATCAAACGGTTAATTAGTAATTGCCCTTCCTGTTTTTTATCTATAGTCTGTAGATAGGACTTCACAAAAAGTAAGCTTAATTGATTAGGCTTTTGAGCTAAAACCTCAAACTTATGTGAAACAAAAAATTAAGTTAAAAACAAATGATGTGAAATTCACATCAAAAATAAGAATTATTCTAACTGGGGAAAATTAGAATGAAATTAAAAAGTAATGCGCTAAACCAAGCAATCAAATTTGCTTTAGCTACAACCACTGCAGGGTTATTTATTTCTGGATCTGCTATTGCGGCAGACGAGCAGGAACAAACTAAAGTAAATAAAAACGTTGAGAAAATTGCCGTAGTAGGTACGCGTTCAGCTCCTCGTTCAATAGGTGACTCACCGGTTCCAATCGACATTATTGGCGGCGAAGAGCTTGAAAAGTCAGGTAACACTGACATGCTTGAACTTTTAAAAGGTGCAGTGCCATCGTTTAACGTACACCAAAACCCTATCAGTGATGCGGCTTCTCTTGTTCGTCCAGCTAACTTACGTGGTTTACCGTCAGACAGCACATTGGTTCTTTTAAACGGCAAACGTCGTCACCGTGCTTCTGTAATCGCATTTTTAGGCGGTGGTATTAACGATGGCGCGCAAGGCGCAGATATTTCAGTTATTCCAAGCATTGCGATTAAACAAGTAGAAGTACTTCGCGATGGCGCGGCTGCGCAGTATGGTTCTGATGCAATCGCCGGTGTAATGAATTTCCAACTAAAAGACGCTTCAGAAGGTGGTAAATTAGAAATCCGCCATGGTCAATTTTATGAAGGTGATGGCGATACAACACAAGTGTCGGGTAACGTAGGTTTACCGTTTACCGACAATGGTTTTGCTAATTTAAGCTTTCAATATAAAACAGCTGATGCAACAAGTCGTTCAGTTCAACGTGCCGATGCTGCAGCACTTTCAGCTGCCGGTGTGCCTGAAGTATCTTCTCTTGCACAAGTATGGGGTGCACCAGAAGTAGATGACGATATTACTATTTTTGGTAATGTGGGTTTAGAGCTAACAAACGACTCTGAATTTTACATGTTTGGTAACTACTCTGAACGTGATGTACGTGGCGGTTTTTATTACCGTAATCCGCAAACACGTTCTGGTGTTTACTCAAATGATGGTGGCGAAACATTACTTGTTGCCGACACAACACCTGATATGAGTGCTAACTGTCCAACTATCACAATAACAGACGGCAATGTACTAGATGATCCTGCTTACATAAATGGTGTAGCAAACAACCCAGATTGTTTTGCCTTTAATGAGATGCTTCCAGGTGGCTTTACACCTAACTTTGGCGGCAACATTACTGATACTTCTTTAACTATTGGTACTAAAGGTCGATTCACTGGTGGCTTCTTAAAAGATACTTACTATGACTTAAGCGGTACTGTTGGCTTAAATGAATCACGTTACTTTATTTACGACACGGTTAATGCCTCTTTAGGTGCAGATACACCACGAGACTTCAGCCCGGGTAAATACGAACAACTAGAGAAGAACTTTAACTTTGATTTATCAAAAGGTATCGACTTTGGTTTAGCTTATGATGTAAACATTGCCGGTGGTTTTGAATGGCATGAAGAAACATTTACTATCGTCTCTGGTGATGAAGCATCTTACACAGCAGGCCCTTTAACAGCACAAGGTTTTGGTATTGGGTCTAATGGTTTCCCTGGTTTTAAACCATCACAAGCAGGTGAATTTTCTCGCCGTAACTATGCAGCATATGTTGATGTTGAAGCGCCGTTTACTGAAGACTTTTTAATGGGCGTAGCACTTCGATTTGAAGATTACGACAGCTTTGGCACTACCACTAACTATAAAGTAATGGCTCAATACCATTTAACTGAAGATTTAAATATTCGTGGTTCTGTAAGCAGTGGTTTCCGTGCACCTACAGTTGGTCAAGCTAACGTAAGTAACGTACAAACAAGTTTAGATGGCGGTGTATTACAAGATTCAGCGCTTCTTCCACCAACAAACCCAATTGCAGTGCAATTAGGTGGTACAGAGCTTGAGCCGGAAGAATCGCAAAGTTATACGCTTGGTGCTGTATACACAATTGGCGAATTATTTTTAACGCTTGATTACTACAACATCCAAGTAGATGACCGTATTAGCCAATCAGATAAAATCAACTTAAGCCAAGCAGACAAAGATACCCTTGCAGCAGCAGGAGTACCTAATGTACAAGGCCTTGCTCAGGTAAGCTTTTTTACAAATGACTTTGACACAACAACACAAGGTATCGATTTAGTTGCAAACTATACAGCTGAATTAATGGGCGGTAGCTCTACATTTAGCCTTGCATATAACTGGAATGATACTGAAGTAACTAAATTTAGTGAAATTACAGGTGCGTTTAAAGTTAAGCGTTTAGAAGAAGATTTACCTAATCATCGTGCAACGTTCACCTTGTCTCAACAATGGGAATCAGTTTCTGCATTTGCTCGTGCAAACTACTACGGCGAATACCAAGGTGTTCACGTTGATTATGATGCAACAGCTAAAACAGCAGATGCTGCAGTCACTATTGATGCTGAAGTAACTTACTTCTTAAATGAATCAGTTAGCTTCTCTGTAGGCGCTCAAAACTTATTCGACCAAGATGCTGAAAAACTTGATTTTGCAGATGCAACGGGCATCCCTAATAACAACTGGGGTGGTCAGTTCTACGAAACATCTCCGTTTGGTATTAACGGTGGCTTTTACTACGCTAAAGCAACATATACTTTTTAAACTATTTTCATGAAGAACCAAAGGCGAAATGTTAAAGACATTTCGCCTTTTTAATTTTATAGTGAATAAAAATAATAATGAACAATACCAATTGCATTGAATAAGTGTTCTATTATAGCGCTCAGAAAATAGCGTAATAACAAGGCGAAAACTATGATATATAGTTGCTCTATATGAATAATTTTTAACGCAGTGAGTACGCTATTTAATGCGATAGAATGATTATTTTTTAATAAAATTGGTATAACTATGCTACTTGAAAAAGCCAACCAACTACTGCAACAAAATAAACTCAAAGAAGCCGAGTTCCATTTTAAAGCAATTTTAAATAGTAACCCTGAAAATGGTGAGGCTTTATTTGGCTTAGGCAGAATTGCCTTACGACTAGAACGTTACGACGCTGCTGTATACCTACTCCAAAAAGCTTGTGAGCGCTTGCCTCATATGCTTGAACCATTACATGCCCTTGCTGATGCATTTAACGGTGTTCATTCGCCAAACGATGCACTAACGGTGCTTGAATACGCAAAAAAATTAGCAAGTCATAATCCAGAACCTCATTATTACTTAGCACAGCACTATTTAACACATGGCGAGTTAGATAAAGCTCATACAACTTTTGCTCATGCACTCAGCATTGGTGTATACCCTGTAACAGCCTATATTTTATTTGAACTTGTACAATTAGGTCGCTTTGATAAAGAACATAATTATGTAAGTAATTTGCACCACTTATTAACTCAAACGAGTAATTTACGTTTAAAAATGGTGTGTTACTACGCATTAGCAAACAGTTACGATGCACTTGAGGATACCGAGCAAGCATTTAATTATTTTATATTGGCGAATAAATTACAAAAAAAATTAAGTGAATTTAACACTAGAGATTTAATCCCTTTTTACGATGAAATAATAAAATACAACACCGAGGAGTTTATAGCCTCTGCCGATAAAAAATTTACGGATAATATCACGCCTGTATTTGTTATTGGCATGCCTCGTAGTGGTTCTACCCTTGTGGAGCAAATGTTGGCAAGCCATAGTCAGTTTTCGAGCCTAGGAGAGAGCACGAGTATTAGTAATAACGCAGTTGCTTTTATCGAACAAAAAACGGGAGTGACTTACCCGCAATGTTTAGCACATTTAACGCCGGATTTAATCAAAAAAGCCCGCGAGCTGTATATCACAACATTAAAAACAGCATCGCCCATCAGACCTTTTATAATAAATAAACTACCGAGTAACTATCAGTCGCTCGGACTTATATATATTCTATTTCCAAATGCTAAATTTATAAATTTAAGTCGTGATTTTAATGCCACTGCATTTTCTATCTTCACTAATTACTTTGCTGAAAACGAGCCTTACTTTTGCTCACTACCTGAGTTTAAGCTTTATCATAAGTTGTATGAAAAATTGATGAGCCATTGGCACTCTTTTAAAGAGATGCCAATTTATGATGTCAGTTACGAAGATTTAGTGAGTAACCCAAAAGAGCAGCTAACGCAGTTACTTGGTTTTTTAAACTGTAGTTTTGAAGAGCGCTGCTTAGCATTTTATAAACAAAAAACACCGGTAACGACCTTGAGTAAACATGCTATTCGCCAACCTATTAATAACGCCGCAATCGCTAAGTGGGAGCGTTACAAAACACCTCTTCTAAAGTTACTTGATGAGAATTAATTAATCGGATGTGCTTTAAACCAATTAAGTAAATCTTTAAATTGATCATCACGCGCACTTGGGTGGGTAAGCATATTAATATGATCGTAATCAAAATTATGCCCGTGTTTACGACCGTAAATTTGCATTTGTTGAATGCCTAGCCCCGATTCGTCCATAAATTTTTGAATATCGATTGGTTGCGCTAATGCTTTATCTTTTACCGCAGCAATATGAAGCGTTGGCGGTAAATGCAGGTTGTTTAGCGCTTTTGCATAATCAAAATTATCATCAGAATCTATCCATGGCTTCTTTTTAGCCCATTGCATACTTTGATAATGCGACTTTTGAGTTTCGTTATCGCTGCCCCACTTATAACCTTTAGCATTTAAATAGCCATGTTTTTTAGCAAGTAAAGGCGCCATAAAATACCAAATTAAATTGGCTTGTAATAATTTTTGAGGATGATTATTAAATAAAGAACGCTTAGAGCCAAAATACACACATGCTTTAACGTCGTTAATATATTCTGGAAAACGTGCAAACGCGCTGTTCATCAATACCCCGCCCCAAGAGTGAGCAACCCAGTAGTCTGGCTTTTTGCCTTCAATCAACTCTATTTGCTTAATAAAGGCAGGGATGTCTTCTAGGATAGACTCAGTTTGTCCATGTTCGGACTCACTCGAAATGATTGGCTTGCTATCACCTCGGCCACGTAAATCAGCCACATAACATCTATACCCATGCTCAGCTAAAAAAGGGGCAAGTCCTTTATTTGAGTGCGTGTAAAAAATCTTACCGTTTTCTATTGCTCCATGCATAAAAAATACGATAGGCCCTTGCTGATCTTCATCGCTAATACGGCGTAAATGAAGAGTTTGCCGAGAGTCTAAATCAACTATTATTGATTGCTGAGAAATTGCCACAGTTATTCCTTTTTATTATTTTCAACTCATCCTACCAGTAATATTAAATATACCAAAGGAAATGTCTGCACTTTACTCATCAGCATTTGTTACAATCACCACATCATATCTGTTGTTAAAATGAAGCCATGAAAGAAAATAAAGCACGTTCAAAATTACACCCTCGTAACCTACATAAAAATGGGTACGACTTCGATTTATTAACAACAGAGCATCCTGCTCTACTGCCCTTTGTTATAACCACACCTGCAAGGACTAAAAGTATTGATTTTAGTGATAACAAAGCCGTTAAAACACTTAACCAAGCTCTTTTAAAAGCACATTATAATATTGATTTTTGGGATATTCCCGAGCACAACTTATGCCCGCCTATACCTGGGCGTGTTGACTACATTCACTACTTGGCCGACCTATTAAGTGATGATAACCAACAACAAATACCTTTAGGTAAGCAAATTAAAGTACTTGATATTGGTACTGGTGCTAATTTAGTTTATCCGCTTACTGGTACAAGTGAATATAAGTGGCATTTTACCGGGACTGATATTGATACAGCCTCAGTAAAAATAGCAAAGCAAATTGCTCAGTTTAATGGTTTAAAAATAACCCTAAAACAACAAAAAAACGCATCACATATTTTTAAAGGCGTTATAAATCAAAAAGATCTATACCATTTAACCCTCTGTAACCCTCCGTTTCATGCAAGTGAAGAAGAGGCAAGTAAAGGCAGTGAACGTAAATGGAAAAACCTAGGGAAAACACCCAGTAGCACGCTTAATTTTGGTGGTCATAATAATGAATTGTGGTGTGAAGGCGGTGAAGTACAGTTTATCTCTAATATGATTAAAGAAAGCGAAGACTTTGCAGAGCAAGTACTGTGGTTTACATCGTTAGTCTCTAAAAAAGATAATATTGCAGCCCTTGAAGAAGTATTAAAAGCTCAACCAATAGCACAGTATAAAATAGTTGATATGGCACAAGGTCAAAAAATTAGCCGCTTTATTGCATGGACCTACTTTGATAAAGACACTCGTGAGCAAATTTGTAGCGAGCTTGATTAATACCAATTTTATTAAAAATAATAAAAAGGATAAGGCAATCATGATAGATTTTCGCTCTGATACAGTTACAAAACCAACAAAAGAAATGCGCGACATTATGTACAACGCACCGGTTGGTGACGATGTATATGGTGATGATGAAAGCGTTAACCAACTAGAAGCCTATGCGTGTAAGCGTTTTAATTTTGAAGCCGCACTTTATTGTAGCTCAGGCACACAAGCCAACTTACTTGCGTTAATGGCGCACTGTGAGCGAGGTGACGAATACATTTGTGGCCAAAATGCTCACAATTATAAGTTTGAGGGTGGCGGCGCAGCTGTTTTAGGGTCTGTGCAACCACAGCCTATTGAAAACGATGCTGATGGCAGCATCCCTTTTAGTAAAATAGCGGCGGCTATAAAACCAGACGATTGCCATTTTGCAAAAACGCGATTGCTCAGCTTAGAAAATACCATTGGCGGAAAAGTACTCCCGCTTGAGTACTTAGCCCAAGCACGTGACCTTGTTAATACGCATAGTTTAGCGCTGCACTTAGACGGCGCACGTGCTTTTAATGCCGCTGTTGAGCTAAAAGTTGATATCACTGAAATTACAAAACACTTTGACTCAGTTTCTATATGTTTATCTAAAGGTTTAGGTGCGCCCGTAGGCTCTTTATTATTAGGCTCACCAGCACTTATTAATAAAGCAAGACGATGGAGAAAAGTACTTGGTGGCGGTATGCGCCAAGCCGGAATGCTTGCAGCTGCCGGGCAGTTTGCACTTGAGCACAATGTAGAGCGCTTAAAATACGATCATGAAAATGCACGTTATTTGGCTCAACAATTAAGTGAAATCAGTGGTTTTACTGTCGATATGACTAACACCACTAATATGGTTTACGCAACATACAGTAGCAGTATAAATATTGAAGATATTGCTGAAGCGCTTAAACAACAAGGCATATTATTTAGCCCAAGCAAGCAGCTTAGGCTAGTTACGCATTTAGATATAACCCGCGAAGATATTGATACATTTTTAAATGCTTTATCGGCCCATATTTAACGCGGCTTTATAATGTTTGCGGCATACCGAAACATATCGGTCATTGCCGCCAATTTCTACTTGGTTACCATCGGCTATTGCTTCGCCATTTTCATCGGTACGCAGTACATGGTTAGCTTTACGCCCGCAGTGGCAAACAGTTTTAAGCTCAACTAACTTATCAGCCCACGCAAGCAAATATTGCGACCCTATAAATAGCTCGCCTCTAAAGTCGTTACGCAGGCCATAACACAATACCGGTATACCGAGCTCGTCAACCACATCGGTTAATTGCATTACTTGTTCTTTTGATAAAAATTGGCACTCGTCAACTAACACACAATGGCGCTTTTTATCATTATTGAGTGATTGAATAAGATCAAAAACATCTTTACTGGCATCAAATACATGCGCATCAGCTTGCAAACCAATACGAGAAGATACTTTACCCACGCCTTGTCTATCATCAATGGCAGCAGTCAGGATCACAGGTTCCATGCCACGTTCTTTATAATTAAATGCAGATTGTAATAACGTGGTTGATTTACCTGCATTCATTGCAGAGTAGTAAAAGTATAATTGAGCCATTGTGGTGCCATTTTATAAAAAGTGCGCTTATGCTACCTTAATATTAAATTAATACCAATTTACAAACGCGAATTTTATTTTGTCAGAGCCTGTTTATTTAAGTGTTTGTAAGTATTTAATATACACAGGTGCACTTTCAAATTTTGATAACCACTGCCACATTTGCAAGCTTAGAGCATTATTTTCTTCGTAGAATTTTTTTGAAAATACAAGGTAACCATGGCTGGTTTCGTAAGGGGGATAAATAGGTTTAACATTATTACCCTCATACGGATAACTCGACACTTTTAAGCCATCTACTTGGCATAGATCAACGCTCGCTTGCACTACCCCCTTATCTAGCAACTCAAAAGCTTTGCTTTTAGAAAACGTATTATGAATAAAAAATGGTTCTTCTTTTAACGCGCTATTTAGCCCATAACCATTAGGAATAGCTATCGTAAATGCTTTATTTTGAAATACTTCACGAGTCTCCCATTCCTTATGAAATTTATAACGCCCTATAAGGCAGCTGCCAAATTCACTTACTGCGTAGTTATCTTGTAACTTACCTTGCTCATCAACAGGGTAAACAGCAACGTTTTCTCGCCCTTTGCGGTAACTTGCAATAACAGCATTAACTCGATTAAATTCTAAATCGTTTAAGCATCTACGCCATGGCTTTCTAACAAATGATATTGCTACATTGGGCAATGCTAAATCAAGTTTTTGAAGTATTTCGATTGATGCACCGGGTTTATCCGTTGGCGTATTTCGCCCTTCACCTAAAAACATAGGAGCTATATTTTTGTCTTCGTAACAAAATATGAGACTCTGCGGTTTGCTAAATGCAGTAGCGGTAAACATTAAACTGGCAATAAAAAAGTACACTAAGCTATTAATACGCATAATAATTTTTATTAGTTAGTTATTTAAATTATAGGTTGAGTTAAGCAGACTGACTATATTTTATCAAATAATTTACATTAATCCTTCGTGTTTCAGCAACCACAGTTTCCTTTCAAGCCCACCAGCATAGCCCGTTAACTTTGCATTTGCGCCAATAATGCGGTGGCACGGTACAATAATACTAATCGGGTTTTTACCATTAGCAGCGCCTACTGCCCTCACTGCTTTTGGGTTATTGAGTTGGTTAGCAATATAGCCGTATGTTTGCGATTGTCCAAAAGGCACAGTTAATAGTGCTTGCCATACACTTTGCTGAAATACTGTACCGGTTGTATCAAGTGGTACATCAAACATAGTGCGTTTTTTTGCAAAGTACTCATTTAACTGCGCTGCGCAAATAAGCACCGCCTTGTTAGTAACTTGCTCAAATGGCGTATAAGAGTATTCAACTGGTGGATAAAAACCAACGTAACTCACACCTTTATCAGTCGCTTGAATAATTATGTCGTCTATAGGGCTCGAAATTGATGTTTGAATGATCATTATAATTGCTGCCAAAGTTGAAACGTTAAGTAAGAGCGAAAAGGAGCGCAATTAGCAGGCTCAAAAGGGTTTGCCGCCGCTTGAGCTTTTTTAACACCTAAGTCGCCATCAAGTAATATATCGGGTTGGCTTTGTCCTCGCAGCTTTGCATAATTTACTGTCCAAGGACCAATTCCCTTTAAGCTAAGCCATTCGTCTAAATCGTCATTTTCAGGATTTAGTGCACAAAACAGGGCTAAGTTGTGTAGCGCATTTTTGCGTGCTTGTGGCATTTTAAAAAATGCAAAATCACTATTAGCAATAATTTTAGCCGTAGGAAAATAAACGGCATCGCCCTCTTTTTCGCCTAATTCATCAACTAACTTTGTTACTAAATTATGCGCCGCAGTAACACTCACTTGTTGCCCAAGTACCGCTCTTATACCGGCTTCAAAACTTGACCAAATCCCCGGAAGTCTGAGCCCTTCACACACTGTAAACGCATTGTTTATATTGGCGCTTAAATGCGTTTCAATTAAATTAATATCGGCATCTAAATCAAGCACTCGGCGTATATTATTTATAACAGGTTGTAAGTACGCCGTATTGTCTATATTGATAGATACACTAAAGTGGTTTTTATTAGCTATAAATTCAGCGGTAAAGCTTCCTTTATATTTATCACTTGCAAAAGTACGCCCGTAGCTCGTTTGTGTTATCCACTCCATTGGTTTTATCAAGCGCCTTTGTAAAAAGCCCTGCAAAGCAGGCCAATTATAAGGCGGCCTAAATGGCAGGGTTAAAGTGAGTGTTGACGTTGGTTTTTTATCGCCACTGCGCAGCTTCGAGGGAGCTATATTTAACTGCTGTAAAAATGCATCATTAAAGCGCCTAATGCTTTTAAAGCCTGCGGCAAACGCTATTTCGGTAAGGGGTAAATGTGTTTCTTGAATCAGCTTTTTAGCAAAGTGACATTGGTTAAATAATCGATATTGCGTAATCGACACGCCAAAATACTGCTTAAACAACTGCCTTAAATAACGACTACTTATACCTAAACGAGCTGCTAATTTTTCGCAGTCGTGTTCATCATTTTGATCTATTAACTGTTTTGCTCTAAGTGCAGTCGTTTTTGTACCCTGCCATGCTGCGCTGCCAGGGGCACTATCGGGCCTGCAACGAATACAGGGCCTAAAACCATCTTGCGCCGCGTTATGGGCAAACTGATAATAAGCAACATTTTTTTCGTGAGCCGTTGGTGCAGGGCAAATTGGTCTGCAATATATACCGGTACTTTTTACCGCTACGTAAAAAAGCCCGTCAAAACGAGGATCGCGACTCTGACGTGCTTTTTGCCAATGTGAAGTGTCCATAAACGGCTCTATAAATTAATCTAATAGAGCCTAGCTTATAGAAAATAAACTGTATTACTAGCCATATTCGGCACTCAACTTACTGCGGCTAGATAGCGTTTTTCAACTTCAGTCCAATTAATTACATTATAAAAAGCAGCAATATAGTCAGGACGCTTATTTTGATACTTCAAATAGTAGGCATGCTCCCATACATCAAGTCCCAAAATAGGGGTATTTCCCTGCATTAAAGGGCAATCTTGATTAGCACTATTTTCTACAATCAACTTTTTATCTGGGGTCACACATAGCCACGCCCAACCACTGCCAAATTGACTAATTGCAGCAGCAGTAAATTGGTCTTTAAACTTATCAAAACTGCCAAACTGTTCATTTATTGCCTGGGCTACACTACCTTCAGGTTCACCTCCTCCTTGAGGGCTCATTACTTGCCAAAATAAGCTGTGATTAAAATGCCCTCCTACATGCTCTTGTACTGCTTTTTGTAAATTACTAGGCAGGCTGTTTATTCCCTTAAGTAATTTTTCAGCATTTGCGGTTGCATAAACAGTATCTGCTAAAGCAGCATTGGCTTTATTGATATACGTTTGATGATGCAATGTGTGGTGAATATGCATTGTTTTACCATCAATATGAGGCTCAAGCGCATCGTACTCATAGTTAAGTGCAGGCAAAGTAAAAGCCATAAATACTCCTTTTTCTTTTAAATTAGTGCAGTTGATTGTTTGTAGTGCTCTCTGAGCATAAGCAAAAATTCACTTGCTCTATTAGCTCAGGTAAAAAATGATAGCGTCTTGCAAAGGATACAAGTTCAGAGGACGTTTTAGTGTAATGATGCTTACTCACTTTTTGTATATCGTAATGAGTATGCTTAATTAGCGAACAGAGTGTTAAGTGTACTTCGCATAGCCATTTGCATGCATTTTCAGGCTGTTGCAAAGCTATATAGGTATCAGCTAAATTATGCGACGCAACAACAAGTGCGGGTATGCAATGCTCAATAGCATGGATGACATTGTTATTAATCTGAGCATATAAAAACTGCTGAAGAAGATGATCTGCAAGTGTTTTAGCTAATAAGTATTTATCGCGGGCTTCGAGAAGTGCACCTTGTTCAAATGCATAATTACCTTGCATTATATTCGACTGCCAAGGGCTTAATGCTTGATCAAGACAAAGTAAATCTGAGTGGGATTGTTTTTGGTTTGAGATCATATAATCATCTGCACGTTTATTTATGGGCGTGTAGTTAACTTACACACCCACAAACCTAAATGCAAATGATTTTCATTAACTATTTAGCAAAGTCTAGTAATTCCTGCCCTGTTAAGCGATATATAATCCATTCGTTTTGAGGCTTTGCACCAATGCTATTGTAAAAATCGATAGCGGGTTTATTCCAATCAAGCACTACCCATTCAAAACGACCACAGTCATTACTAATCGCCTTATTAGCTAAGTGCTTCATAATGGCTTTACCTGCACCATTGCCACGGCTATCTGGGCTTACGTATAAATCTTCAAGGTATAGGCCATTTTTACCTAACCATGTAGAGTAATTATAAAAATAGACCGCAAAACCAATTGGCTCATCACCTTCTAAACAAATTATGCTGTGCGCAGTAGCACCGTCGCTAAACAGCGTATCTAAAATAGCCTGTTCGTCTGTTTTAACTGCATCCGGTTCTTTTTCATATATGGCAAGTTCGGTAATAAAGTGCAAAATTGTTTTCGCATCACTTGGTTTTGCATCACGTATTATAACGGGTTGGCTCATTGTATTTTTACCTTAAATATACTGCTCTAATTTATCTTTTAAAATATCTAATTGAATCGGTTTGCTCAAGTAGTCATCCATTCCAGCGGTTATACAACGCTCTTTATCAGAGTCCATTGCGTTAGCCGTAATAGCAATGATCCTAATGTTTTTGTGTTGTATACCCGCCATACCTTTACGGATAGCTGCAGTTGTAGCAAAGCCATCCATAACAGGCATCTGGCAATCCATAAGAACGAGCTTAAAGAAACCAGAATCGTGAGACTCTAATATATCTATCGCTAATTGACCATTTTCGGCAATTGTAACGTCACAATTAAGCTTTTTGAGCATTAATGTAGCCACTTGTCGATTAATTGGATTATCTTCTACAAGTAATATTTGGGTAGGTTCCTGCACCTTTTCTTTTTTAAGAGAGGAAATATAGCCTGAAGTAACAAGTGGGAGTGTCTCATCTGAATCATTACTTGTTATGACTGACAGTGCAGAAATTAAATCGGCAGTGGTTACAGGTTTGGGGAAATATGCCTGAAAGCCTGCATTAGAATAGCGCTGCGCACCTTCCATACCAGCAATACTGGTCATCATTACAAGTGGCATTGATTTATAATGTTCATGTGCTTTTAGTGCTTTACACAGCTCTATACCATCCATTCCTGGCATTTGCATATCAAGCACTGCAATGTCATACATGCAATTGTTACTTTTATACTGCTGCGCGCACATATCAAGAGCTTCGCGTGCGTCACATGCAAGCGCAACCTTAGCTCCCCAGTGCTCAAGCTGCTGTGAAATTACAATTCGATTTGTCTCGTTATCATCAACAACCAAAACGGTTAGCTCTTCCATATTAATATTAGGAATATAACGTTCTTTTTGATCTCCCGGAGTCAGCATTATAGTGGCAGTAAAAGTACTCCCTTTACCGGCTTCGCTAGTGAGAGAGATAGCCCCCCCCATTAGTTCACAAAGCTGCTTACAAATAGCCAGCCCTAAGCCACTGCCTCCATATTCACGCGTTGTTGATGCATCGACTTGAGAGAAAGGGGTAAATAATTGCTCTTGTTTTTCTAAACTTATTCCTATGCCTGAGTCCTTTATACTTACAACAAACTCTAAACCTTGAGCTACTTTATTAATTTTCGCGCTTACAACAACCTCGCCTTGACTCGTAAACTTAACGGCGTTGCTCAATAAATTAGTAATAACTTGGCGAATGCGCCCTGGATCGCCGCATAACTGCGAAGGCTCTAGCGCTACCAGATCCAAAATAATTTCAATACCTTTGTCTTGAGCTGTAAATGCTTGTGCGGCAGCAACTTCACCAATTAAATCACGTCCATTAAAGTTAATTTCTTCAAGCTCGATTTTACCTGCTTCAGCTTTAGAGAAATCTAAAATATCATTAATTACACCCAATAAAGAATGTGCACTTTTTTTGGCTATATCTACTTTTGTTTCTATTGGTTTAGATAGCGACTCTAATTGAACAAGCTCTAGCATACCGAGTACGCCATTCATCGGCGTTCTAATTTCATGGCTCATGGTTGCTAAAAATTGGCTCTTAGCAATGGCTGCATCTTCAGCTTTCACGAGTGCTACTTTTAGCTCCTCACTAATTACTTTTCGTTTTTGAGAAACTAAAGTGCTTCCCACTAAAGTAGCTAATGAGCGAAGATACGTTTCTTCACTTTGCGTCCAGTTGTGATGCTCGCCTACTGTTTCAGCGCACAAAATACCTAAATTACCATCGCCTGTTGCAATTACAGCATCAAGCATCGATTTAATATTTAGTGGTGTTACATATGCTTCAATAAAATCAACAGTTGCTGAGTGAGTATAAACATCATCAATAGCCACTAAATTATGTTTATAAATAGCATTAAAATAAGCTGGGTAGTCTTTAGCAGTTAAAATAGCGTCGGTATCTACAAACCCTTGACCATTTATATATAAGCAATGACACGTCATCACATCTCGTTTTTCGTTAAAGATCCATATCGAAGCTCGTGTAACATTTAGCACTTCACACATAGATTTAACGGCTAGCTTTTTAACCTGTTCTACATCACTATTTTGCACCTCAGGTGCGACTGTAAGCGCGGCTAAATTTTTGTTATAACGATTTGCTTTTTCGCTTTCAAGTTCAAGTCGTTTATGTGCATCAATACTTTGAAATGAACCAAACACACGTACACATTTACCGTCTTTAAGTTCAGCTTGGCCCATCGATTTAACCCAACGCTCTTGCCCAGAATAGGTCAAAATAATAAGCTCTACACTCCAGCTTTCACCTAAAGTCACTGCGCACTCAAATAAGGTACTTATAGTATCTCGGTGTATGCCTGGTTTATAAAAGTTAATAGCGGTATCTATGCTCGGTTCAAAGTCCTCTGGTACTTCGTGAATAACTTTAACTTCATCAGACCAATAAAGTGTATGCGCATCTAAGTCCATCTCCCATGCGCCAATCTGCCCTTGCTTACTCATTGATTCAAGTAGGCTTTGCTGACGATTTATTTTTAACTGTGTATTGTAACGCTCTGTAATATCAAAAATAAATCCATCTAAATACAATATGCTGCCATCATCTGCGTAAATGGCTTGGCCTTTTTCATTTACCCAATGTAAGGAGCCATCGCGGGCTGTAATCCTATACTCAACAGACCATGACTGCTTAGCGCTAACACAACGTAGAATTTCATCTTTTATTTTTTTAGAATCGTCTTCGCATATCAAATCAAAAAAGCTGGGGGGTTCATCATGTATCAACTCATCAGGTGAATAACCTGTTATTCCACTCGCTTGCTCGCTCATATAAAGCATGCTTAATTTATTATCAAACTTACATCGATAAATAATGCCAGGGATATTTGATACCAAAGATGCAAACCTATCGCGGCTTCCTTGTAGCTCAAGCTCTGTAGATTTTCGTTCTGATATATCTAAATGCGTACCTATCATACGTTTTGGAGAGCCATCGGTATTCCACTCAACTACTTTTGCAGTATCGAGTACCCATATCCAATGTCCATTTTTATGCTTCATGCGGGCTTCACTAACAAAATAGTCAGTCTCACCGGCAAAGTGCTCTTGAAGTTTTTTATTTGATATCACTAAGTCGTCTGGGTGAGCATATGTATACCAAGTATCTATAGTACAAGGCTCAATCTCACTGAGTTTGTAACCTATTATCTCGGCCCAGCGGTTATTAAACGTCACTTTATTAGTATCAATATACCAATCCCAAATACCCACGGCTGTTGAGTCTATCACTAGCTGTAACTGTGTTTTGTGTTGCTCAAGCTCTAGCTCTTGTACTTTCAGGGCTGTAATGTCATTACGAATAGCAATATAGTTTTGCGGTTTTCCATTTTCATCTAAAAATGGTGCAATTGTCGTATCTACCCAATATATGCCACCATGCTTAGCTTTATTGCATATTTGCCCGTTCCATATATCACCACGTTTAAGCGTTTTATACATATTTTTAAAAAATGCTTTTTCGTGTTTTCCTGAATTTAAAAGGCGATGGTTTTGACCTATTAATTCGTGTTCATCGTAGCCACTAATCTCACAAAATTTCTTATTTACAAAAGTGATGGTGCCATGCAAATCAGTTACAGCAACAATAGCGTGTTCATCTAATGCACTTTTTTGCTCGGCTAATTGTTTTAATGCAATTTGAAGTGCAGAGCGTTGCTTTTGTAATATACTTTGTTGCTCTTCTTTTACGGCTACTAAATTACGTAAACCCAATGAAAGCTGGCTAAACTCAATACTGTCGTTTATTACAGGGACTTTTACCTTGTCTCCTTTTGTAATACTTTCAACAATTTTAGCTAAGTTAATTAAAGGTCTAAAAAGTCGACGCCCAAACCACCACGATGACGTTAATATAAGCAGTAATGCCCCCGCATTTGTTAATAAAGCAAGCTGTTTATAAAAATTAGCACCTTGTAGTGCAACTTCTTTTGGTTTTGTTACAAGTAACTGCCATCCAGATTCATTTAAAAACTCTAGAGAATCAATATACCCGTATAAAGTCTCTTCATTTTTATTACTGTAAGAAAAGACACGTTGCGTTGGGGAGCCGTTTTGAGAGAAAAATAATGGTTGAGAATCTTCTGAATTATTATTTTTTTGAATTTTATTATTATGCATAACATAAAATGTTATGTCTTTATTTGCAGCGTGTATTTTACTTAGATTATTTAATAAGCCGTTTAAATTTATATCTGCGAGCAATATGGCTTGTAGCTTATTTTCGGTATTTACTAACGGTAAGCCAATAATATGATACTCACGCCCTGAGACTGTCATTGACTGAAATTGGATTTTACCTGTATTTTTAATACCAGAGAGTATGTTATTAAAACGTTGATCTTTAATAATATTAAAAAAGGGAGATGAAGGTAGTGATTTAACGAGGTTTACATCAATAAGTTCTACATTATTAACAAAGTCGTACTGCTCAACAAATTGCGCTATTAATTGTTGTTTTTTAGTCGGGCTAATATCAAACTGCGCCCTAAGCAAATATAGATCCTTAACATGCTCTGCAAACCAAATATCAGCAAATTGCTTACCTATATTATTAAGCTCGTTAAGTTCAGCGTCTGCATTTTGCTTAAGCGTGCTATTTACATGTCCAAGGCTAAACCAAGTAAGTATACAAAGTGGCCCTAAGGCTATAATTATAAAGGTTATAATTAACTTACTTCGAACAGACTGTCCTTTACCTGTTAATTCACCAAAGTTTAAACCTTTGTGCATGCTTAATATCCAGCAACTTATAATCATTTAATATTACTTACATTAATGCACTAAATATATAAAGACGCAAGTTTTGAGCGGTAAACTCCTTAAAAAATGGGTGTTTAGCGTTACAATATTAAATTCACACTTTTTAAAATATACGCCTTTATTACTAACTTATAATTAGATTTATTGACGCTACCACATCTGTAGCGGTTTTAAACCAGCCATGATATAAGCAATATTCAATTAATACATTTGAGGTCATTATGGCGCACGATCACTCACATAGTCATGTAGACGAAAACCAGAGCGATAAACAGCTAACCGTCGCTGTGGTTATTAATGTATTGCTAACCGTAGCCCAAGTTATTGGCGGGGTATTTTCGGGCAGTTTGTCACTTATAGCCGATGCACTTCATAATTTAAGTGATGCTGCCGCTATATTTATCGCGCTCGTTGCACGTAAAATTGGTAATAAACCTGCTGACACCACTCATCATTTTGGCTATAAACGCGCTGAAATACTTGCCACACTTTTTAATAGCAGTACATTGATATTAATTGGTGTGTATTTAATTTTTGAAGCCATTTCGAGCTATTTAAGCCCTCAACCAATTAATGGTTGGATAGTTGTGTGGGTGGCAGCAATAGCATTGATTATTGATTTAGCAACCGCATATTTAACCTACCGAGCTGGCGCAAATCACAGTATAAATATAAAAGCGGCCTTTATTCATAACGTATCAGATGCAATGGCATCTATTGTTGTTATTATTGCGGGCACCTTAATTATTTTATACCAGTGGTATATCGTTGATTTAATTGCCACTGTGCTTATTTCTTTTTATGTAATTTATCACGGCATTTTACTATTAAAGCAAAGCTGCAAAATTTTAATGCAAGCAGCGCCTAGCAATATTGATACAGATGCAATATCACATGCTATTAGTAATGAATTTAATATCGAATCGGTAGTTAGCATCAAGCTTTGGCAATTAGACGATAAAGAAAATTATTGCGAGCTTATTATTAGCACTCAGCACGTAATTGATTTAGCCGCAGTTAAAAGTTTTTTACACAACAATTTTAATATCGAAAATTGCATAATAGAAATCCGACCAATCGCGAATAAAAGCCTAATTTAATGTTCTTAATAACAAGCTAAACCAAATACACAACTTATTTAATTGAAAACAGCTCGTATTATCATTTACAATATTATCATTAACTCATAATGAGATACCGTTTTTGAAACTTTGGTTACGTAGAATTCATTTAGGCCTTGCCCTTATTAGCGGACTATTTTTATTAATAGTGAGCCTAACCGGTGCTGTTATGATTTATGCAAAAGACATACAGCACCTAATAGAGCCTGCAAAATGGCAAGTAACACCCCAAAAAAACTTAATGCATTACGATGAACTTATACAAAATGTACAAGCTCAAACTAAGCAAAAAATCACCTTTTTTATGCCCGAACAAACGCCAAACGCAGCATGGCAATTTCGGTTAGCCAATAAACACTACGCCAGTGTTAACCCCTACTCTGGGAGTGTACTAAACATCTATGAATCAACCGATACGATTTATGGGTTTGCTATGGGATTACATCGTTGGCTGTTGTTTGAAAACAGTAAAGGTGAAAAAACCTTTCGAAATTGGATGTCGGTGTGTGCATTGCTACTTTTAATAAATGTATTACTGGGCTTTTATTTATGGGTAAAGCCCAAAAACAGAGTTAAACGTTTAGCTATAAAACCAAAAGCCAAATTTAGAGTGCTCATGTATCAATTACATACAGTGCTTGGTGTTTACTTTTTTATACCGCTTATGCTTATTGCCTTTACTGGCATGGCATTTAACTGGAAAACACAAACTCAATCTGTATTAGAATTTGTGACGTTTAATAAAGTAGAACAAAGACCTAAAGCGCCAAAAATAATAGCCCCTTCTCAAGCTGCGTTAAACTACAATCAAGCAATTAAAAATGCAGAGAACGTATTTCCAGATGGTAAAGTATATAGAATTTACTTACCTAAAAAAGATGACGAAGCAATTGCACTGAGAATGCAAAACCCTGGCGAAAGCCACGCTTACAGCTGGGTTTGGATTAACCCATTTACTGGTAAAGTATTAAACTCATTTGACGCCAGTAAAACCAACTTCACAACACAAGCATGGAACTTTAAGTATAAGTTTCACATTGGTGATTTTGCAGGTCCTATTGTGCAGTTTTTATGGTTATTAATAGCCCTTTCACTCGCATTTTTTATTGTAAGCGGTGTATATTTTTGGTTAAAACGCCATAAATGGAAATAAATCTCATTAACACTTGCGTCATTAGTTGATAATAATTACCATTACGCAAATTGTTATCAACTAAGACACCCCATGTTAAAAACTTCGCTTTGCCTTATTGCTGTTGCAATAAGTACTAACACATTAGCAAATGAAAATAATAAAAATGAATACAATTCTGATCAATTTGAGCATGTCATTGTTTCAGGCAGCCGCATATCAGAAAGCATTGACGAAGTACCTGCATCTATTACCGTTATTAATCAGCAACAAATACAACAGCATTTAAAAGTAAGCTCAGAATTGGGAAGTTTACTCGCGCAAATGGTCCCTGGCCTTGCCCCAGATACAGGCAGTTCAAGTAATTCAGGACAAACACTACGCGGCCGCGCGCCATTAATAATGATTGATGGCGTACCGCAATCAACCCCTCTTCGTAATGGTTCTTTAGGCGTAAAAACACTTGATGCAAGTGCCATAGCTCGCATAGAAGTCATAAAAGGCGCAACGTCTATTTATGGTAATGGTGCCTCAGGTGGCATTATTAACTACATAACCAAACAGGCTCGCAGTGATGGTAAACCTGAAGGTGAAATAAGTATTTCAAGCCGCTTTAGCGCTGTTAAGTTAGCAGAAAGTGGCGGCGGTAGAGTATCAGCCGCAGTAAACGGTAAGCTCGACCAACTAAGCTACCTGTTAACGGCAAGCTATGAAGAAAACGGTGTACAACGCGATGCACAGGGCGATATTTTAGGCTTACAATACGGTTTATCAGACTCTGAGACTCAAAACTATTTTACCAAACTAACTTATGATTTTGACGACGAAAAGCAACTGCAGTTTAGCTATAACTATTTCAGCTCACAGCAAAAAACTGACTTAGGTGATATTACTGGCGATGGCAATATAGGGGAAAAAACTTACGCTATTCACGTACCCTTAGAGCTTCAAAAACAAGGTAAGCCGCAAGGCCCAGAAGGCAACAAAAATATAACCCTAAAATATGTTGATTACGCGTTGTTTGAAAACACACAAATGACCCTCGATCTGTATAAACAAGATATAGAAAACGTATTCTTTTTCTCCACCAACCTAGCTAACCTCGATGAAGGCTATACCGGTGGCCAATCCGTTATTAAATCAGACAAGCAAGGTGCAAGGGCTACATTTAATAGTCAGTTTGATTTTGAAAACGTAACAGCCACCTTAATCTACGGTATTGATGCCTTAAACGATAAAACATCGCAACCTTTAGTAGATGGCCGTGTATGGGTGCCCGAAATGGACATGGAAAGTGTGGCTGGCTTTTTACAAACCAAATGGGTAATAAAGGACGATATTATTGTAAAAGCAGGTGTAAGAAACGAAAGTATTGATTTGAGCGTAAGTGATTACCAAACATTAAAACTGTGTAGAACCCCTTCGCAATGCTCAGTCCCATTAAATGTGCGTGGTGATACCATAAACTATGACGCTACAACGTATAATGCAGGCATAAAATACAATTTAACAGATGCATTCAGCCCATTTTTTAGTTATTCACAGGGATCTGATATTTCTGATATTGGCCGCTTACTTCGCGCTGCAACCGTTGACGATATTGCACTTATTCAAACACAAGCATCTATAATTGACAACTACGAAGTTGGTTTTACTTCACAGTTTGAAAACGTTCGTTTTGAATTTGCACTGTACAGAAGTACTTCAGAGCTTGGCACCAGTAATGAATTTAACGAAGTAACGGGTGTTTACGAACCCGTA
Source organism: Pseudoalteromonas sp. SG45-3 (assembly GCF_014164075.1). Lineage (NCBI taxonomy): Bacteria > Pseudomonadati > Pseudomonadota > Gammaproteobacteria > Alteromonadales > Pseudoalteromonadaceae > Pseudoalteromonas > Pseudoalteromonas sp. SG45-3. The sequence continues at coordinate 121,643 of NZ_JACJEN010000003.1, forward strand.
CGCGCACCGCAAGAAATATGGGGTTACGAAGGTTTAGTTAATTATACTATTAATCAAGATCTTAAATTAAGTGCTACATATAGCTACGTAGAAGGTAAAAACACCGAAGCGGATGAATATTTAGGGGCAAAACAAATCAGCCCGCCGAAAGCCACTGCTAATTTAACATGGCAAACCAACGAAAATTTATCACTTGCAATGAGTTTTTTATATGTAGGCGACAGAAAGCGTTTTGATAAAAATGCACAGGGCCAATACTCTGGCGATCAAGGCCCTGTTAGTAGCTACAACACATTTAACTTAAGTGGCCAATACAATGTTAACGCCAGCTGGAGTGGCTATTTTGGTATCGAAAACCTGTTCAATAGCGATTACTACCCTGCCCGCGCACAATCTTACACTTACGGCGGCTATAACATCAAAGGATTAGGCACAACGGCTACCCTAGGTGCTAAATACCAGTTTTAATTAGTAATAGACTCAATAAATAGGCATCAGCATGCCTATTTATTTAAAAAGATAATATGAAAAGCAGTATCTCTACTTATTGTTTATAAATACCTCTAGTAATCATTCTCAGATACTAATACAAATAAAAAACTGTCCATAAACCAAGCAGTAACGCAAACTTAAATAAGAATCAAAACCAATAGTAACGCAATGATTTTTATAGAGAAAACTTGCAATATAGGCTATATGTACTACACTGCATACAATTGAAATAGTTGAGGCGATTTATCATGAAAGGTAATCAAAAAGTAATCGATGCGTTTAATACATTGTTAGCTAACGAATTAGCAGCAATCGATCAGTATTTTATACACTCGCGCATGTATGACGACTGGGGTTTAAACAAACTATACGAGCGCCTTAACCACGAAATGGAAGAAGAAAAAGATCACGCAGACTGGCTTATTAAGCGCATCTTGTTTTTAGAAGGTGTACCAAATATGACTAAGCGCCGTGATTTACTTATCGGTAACGATGTAAAAAGCATGATGCAAAACGATTTAACACTAGAGCTTGAAGTAGTTGCGTGTGTTAAAGACGTAATCGCAATATGTGAAGAACAACAAGATTATCAATCTCGTAGCATTTTAGAAAAGCTGTTATTTGATACCGAAGAAGATCATGTTTACTGGTTAGAGCAACAACTTGGTCTAATTGATAAAATTGGTTCTGAAAATTATCATCAAGCACAAATGGCTTAGTAGGAGCATATTATGAAAGGCGATAAAGACGTTATTGCAGCGCTTAATAAAGTACTCGCTAATGAGCTTGTTGGTATTAACCAATACTTTTTACATGCACGTATGTTTAAAGATTTTGGCTTTACACAGCTTGATAAAGCAGACTACAAAGTATCAATTCAAAAAATGAAAAACGCTGATCGTTTAATTGAACGTATTTTGTTTTTAGAAGGCTTACCAAATCTTCAAGACCTAGGCCGATTACGTATTGGTGAAAACAGCGAAGAAATGATTGCTGCTAACATGAGTTTTGAACTTGATACTATTGATGAGTTACGTAGCGCTGTAAAACTAGCTGAAAGCAAAAAAGATTACATTACCCGCGAAGCCCTTGATCACATTTTAAATGAACAAGAAGAGCAAATTGATTGGTTAGAAACCCAACAATTACTTATTAAAAATACGGGTATCAAAAACTACTTACAGTCTCAACTGTAAATAGTAACAAGCATAAAAAAAGCAGCTAAAAAGCTGCTTTTTTTATATCTAAATTTTATATGTAATTAAGCAACTTGATCCGTTACATCCGCAATTTGAATAAGTCTGCGATTAAGGATCTTTTTAGTACAACCACAACACTTACCGCATTGGCTGCCTACTTTAAGCTCTTTGGTTAATTCACGCATGGTCGTTGCACCATCGTCAATTGTTTGCTCAATTTTTTTATCAGTCACACCGTGACAAAGACAAATATACATCAATACAAACCGTGTTAATTACATTCAATAGGTGCATACTAATCTAAACGACAATTGTTATCAATAGCTTCCTCACTAATAAATATAAATTATTTATTAGAATATGGTATTTGTTCTCTTAACTATATTTACCTAAAAGTAAAGTTATGGAATAATGGCCGCCTCTTAGGGGAGTAGCCCGCTCAGTAATGAGTAAACTTATCAACATAATTGCACCTCATGTGCATGGTAAGTTTGTAATGTTGTAGCAAGCGTTATCGGCGAGACCTAGGTAGACACTATCCTCATGGCGGGAGATAGTTGTTTGCCTTGGTTTAGTATTCCCGCCTGTAAGAATCAATAATGGAAGTTTTTTTAACCTCAACCGTCACTGTTACACTTGCCGAAATTGGCGATAAAACCCAGCTTTTATCACTCCTGTTAGCTGCCCGTTTTCGTAATAAAGGCGCACTTATTTTTGGTATTTTAACCGCAACTTTACTCAATCATGGCCTATCAGCGTGGTTTGGGCAGTGGTTAAGTAATAGTTTTTCTTCTGAATATTTACCTTGGCTTGTAAACATCAGCTTTATTATTGTTGGCCTTTGGCTATTAGTTCCAGACAAAGACGAAGATGTAAGTAATAAATACGATAGCTACGGGGCTTTTTTAGTCGCTTTTGTATTATTTTTTATTGCAGAAATTGGTGATAAAACACAAATAGCGACAGTGTTGCTAGGCGCACAATATCAGTCTGTGTTTTGGGTAACGGTAGGAACCACGTTAGGTATGCTAATTGCTAACGTGCCTGTTATATATGCAGGTAATGCATTACTAAAAAGAATATCTCTAAACACCGTACGCGCGATTGCTGCTTGTGTGTTTGTGTTATTAGGTATTTATGGGTTAGTGACAATTTAATCAATATTAAAGCTCGTAACTGTTGATTTAAGTGCGAGCTTTAGTTTTTTCTGCACATTATTTACGCATTATTTACACAATAACACCCCTTGGTTTGCGTAATTAAAAGGTTTGAGTTAAAGCCTGCAGCTAAATTAGTGACCGCAGTTTCAACAAAGCCACTTCCCTGGGCACACGCTAACCCTTCAGAGAGAGGACCGGCATAAACAAACTCACCGTTTTTATTAATAATAACGGCGGCAGGCGTTGCCGGAATAACGTGTTTAAGCTTTGGTGTTAATTCAACTTGTACAACCTTCATAGCTTTATTGGCAGCAAAAGAGCTTAACGATGAAATATGCGACTTAGCTTGTATGGTGCACCCGCAATTTTTTTCAGTTATAAGCACTAACGACGCTTCATTAGTGTCAACCCAGTCCAATTGCTTTTTAAAGTTATTAAACCAGTGCTTTTGCAATAAAACTTTTGAGCTATCAAACGGCTTAAGTTGCTCTAACTGAAAATAAACTAACCCTGCAACAACACAAACAAGCCATATAGCTATAAGCGAAAATACAAAAGAGTTAGATTTATTTAAACTTGGCAATACTTTGCTCTAATACATCAATACTTACATCGATTAACTGCACCTTAGCGGTTAACTGCTGCACTATTTGCGTATCTTGGTACTGATTTTGGCGCATAGTATCTGTACTGCTTGCTATTAACTCGGTATTACCTGCCTGCTCCGCTACCACTTGTGCAACTGAGTCAGAGCTTGAAGATACTGCGGCTATTTGCTCGCTCATTGCTGAAATATTTTCTTTCATTGCAGCACTAATACTTGTTAAATCAACTACAAAACTCACACACTGACTCATTGATTGCGTTGACGTTTTACTATTATTAACAAGATCTTTTAATGTAAGACTAATTTTATCTGTTGTTGCTTTACTGTGGTTAGCCAAAGATCTTACCTCATCAGCAACAACAGCAAAACCTCGACCGTGTTCGCCTGCGCGGGCAGCTTCAATAGCTGCATTTAAAGCAAGTAGGTTTGTTTGCTCGGCAATGCCTGATATTTCATTAAGAAGCCCTGAAATAACATCGCCCGCTGCCACTAAGTGATTTATTTTTTCTTCGGTATGATTAAGCAGTGTTAACAACTCTCTACTTTTAGCGTCTGTTTGAAGCACTTCTTTTAATGCATCACCTGCAGATTGTGTAATATGGTCAACTTGGCGCTTAAGCACCTCACTTTCTTCTTCTACAAGTTTAAAGCCATTGGCAACTTGAGCGCCAGAATTAGCAATATCATCGGTTTGTTGTGTGCGTTGAACCGCACCACTCGCTAACTGATCGTGTACATCAATAAGCTCTTGTGAGTTTTTTTGCAATGATTCTGATTGTGTTTGTACCTGTTTAATAACATCAGATAAGTAATCTAGTAATGTGTTAAATCCTGCTACAGCTTCGCTTTTAGTGTCATCCGCGCGAAGAGAGAGTTTAATGTTTTCAGGATCTTTCATTATTTGTTCTGTCGCATAACTTAAAGATAAGCCCGCACGACGTTCCCGTTGCAGCGTTTTTGCAATATAGCCTGCAACTAATACTTCAACTATTGCGTATCCAGCATGAATTAGCACCGTAGTAAAAGCGAGTCTATCAGGGTCAAATACGTAAAAACCCGTATTTTGAGTTTGTAAATAATAAAAAGATAAATGATGTACCGCTACAAAAATAATAGCGGTAATAAACACTCGCCACTGTACAAAAACAATTAACATGGGCATTAAAATAAATATTTCAAAATGGACTTCAATCAGCCCAAAAGTTTGTTGTATGTGCAAAAAAGAAAACATCATTATGGCGGCAGCTACCACATGGGGGATAATAGGGCTATCACCTTGTGTTTTTAAAAGCCATATAGGTAATAAACACAATGGCAAACCTATCATAAAAGCCTGCGCTAATGTGTCGAAATACAAGCCTATAGCGATAGACTCGACAAACAAAAGACTGAAAATAATTGTAAATAACCGGCCAATACTAGACATAAAAACCTTAAAATTGTTGTTTGCATTGTTGTTTTATAAAGCAGTCTGCAATATACGTGTAAAACGAGTTTCAGTTCACTGAACACAATAATAAACTACCGACACATCAAAAAGTAATACATTTGATTTATATTATATATATGTGGTCTACTTAATTATAGGCAGTATTTTCTTAAACGTAGGCGTAGCAGCTTTTTTTGTCCATTGAAAAATTACTATTTCAGCGCATGAAATTACAGCTCCAGCTTGACGTAGCTGCTCAATCGCCAAATTTTTATGTTGTGGGTTTCTCGAACCAACTCCGTCGTAAACAATAATAACTTCAAAGTCATTTTCTATTAAATCTAAGCATGTTTGTAAAACACACACATGTGCTTCAGTTCCCACAACAACAACTTGCTTTTTACCATGGCTTTTTAACGTATCAACAAAACCAGGCTCTGCACACGCACTAAAGTACGTTTTATGAAAATACGTGGCATTAGGTAACGTATTTTTAATTTGCTGATTAGTCTCGCCCAAACCTTTCACATATTGCTCCGTTACTAAACATGGAACGCCATGAATAATACCCGCTTGAGCTAACTGCAATGTGCTTTTTAAAATATTCGGAAAATCTTTAATTGCAGGAGCAAGCAACTCTTGTAAGTCTATAACTAATAACACGCTGTTTTTTGCATCAACATTAGAGAAAACCAATATACTCTCCTTCTAAGCATTTACTATTATCTGTATAGAGTAGCTCACTATTTAAAAATAGAACTTTTAGCGTTATGTATATTGTTTGTAATTAAAAAATAAAAACTTATGCTATATTTACTATCTAGCTAAGCATCATCCTACCTTCCACTGAGAGTGTTTATAAGTGCGTTTGAGCAAAATTTTTTTTCATATCACCATTACTTTTTTACTATGCATCCAAAGCACTTATGCATCACAAAACTATGCTCAGCAGTTACAACGAATTTCTACTGACGAAGGCCTATCACAAAGTTACGTTTTGCAGACTCAAGAGGATGATATTGGTTATATTTGGATAGCAACCCAACAGGGTTTAAACCGTTTTGATGGTTATAATGTAAAAACTTTTAGTGGCGGCTTTGGCCTGGATAAACACTATATTTATGCATTATTTAAAGCCGAAGACGGAAAAATCATTGTCTCAACAGATCTTTCTGGTGCCTATATAATAGATCCCCTCACTTTAAAAACCGAAAAAATCTATTCTGGTCAAATAGATAAAGAACAAAAAATGTTCTCTCCGATCTCTGCAATGACTCAGCAACAAAACACTTTTTATTTCGCCATAGATGCTCAAATATATACATTTGATGAGACGAGTAAACACTTTACATTTAAGCTAACCCTGCCAAATAAAGGTGACTACATTCGGTCATTAACAATATATAAAAACACTTTATATATTGGTACAAATGATGGTTTATACACTGCAAATATAGATAATTCAGAACTTGTAAAAATACCTCTTCATCCCCCTGAAAAAAATACGATAGATAATGTAAACGTCAAATTCTTAAGTGTTGATAATGAATTAGGATTACTTGTTGGTACTGTTGAAGGCATGTATCAATTAGCATTTGATAATAAAAAAAATATATCTGCAGCAAATATTACAACTTTAATCCCTGATTATAATATATGGGATTATGCCAATACTGTTTACGGGGAGTTTGTAGCAACCGAAAGTGGATTGTTCAGTTATCACCGCGAAACCAAAGAACTAGAATTCGTATTAAATTATGAAAAAAGTAAGTTTAATATTAATGAAAACTCAATAAACGATTTAATGGTTGATAAGTCCGGCGTACTTTGGCTCGCATCTAGAACCCAGGGCGTGTTTACATGGCCAATTAAAACCCGACGGTTTAAACACATTACTTTACCCGGTAACAATACTATTCATGCCACCTACCAAGACAAAAATAATATTATTTGGTTAGGAACAGAAGATGGAATTGCACGGTACGACAAAGCAACAAATAAAAGTGATGTATATCTGAGCTCAACCGACTCAAAAGCAATATACGGGGCAACTGCCGTTTATGATATTTTTGCGTCTTCAATTGGTGATAATCAATTCCTTTGGCTTGTTACTTTCGATGGTTTTAAACTGTTTGATAAACAAACGGGTAAAATTATTGAAAATAAAGACACAGAAAAAAATGTAATTAACCAATCCAACTTATTTGGCTTTGCCCAGTTATCTGCAGACACATATGCATTTATGTCGGATGATAATTTTTATGTTTTTAATGAAACAACAGGAAAAACAAGAATTATTAAGGAGCTCAAAGAGCAAGTCGATCCTTTATTTTCTTACGCTTTTTATAAACACCTCGACACACATCCTGAAGAGTTTGTACTTGGCACATCAAAAAGCTTCCTTAGGTACAACGAAAAAACGAAAACTTTAACGACTATATTTCAGTCTTTTAATCCTAAAGAAGATATTTTTTACACTGTAGAAAACTTTTACTTAGACTCAAAACGAAACATTTTATGGTTAGCAACCACTCACGAAGGTTTGCTCGGCGTTGACCCCGTTACTTATGAAAGAAAGCACTATATAGGATTAAAAAATTCGTTTAATACTGATTCTATCTATTCACTACTTCCTGATGAAAACGGCTTTTTATGGGCTAGTACCGACAATGGTCTGTATCAAATAGACCTAGATACACTCAATGTAGTGAGTTTTTCAGTAAAAGACGGTTTGAATATAAACCAATTTACACCAATAGCGGCAGCAACACTAAGCGATGGCAGGCTTATGTTCGGCAGTAATGCTGGAGCCTTACTTTTTAATCCGTTAGACTTTAATGAAAAAGAACAACTACAAAAAAGTAATCTAGCCATTACTGATATTAGCCTCCTTACTAGGGAACTCAATTACAATCCTCATAAATACCTTAGCAAACCACTTGAATTAAATTATGAAGACATGGGATTGACGGTTAGCTTTTCTAACTTCTCTTACCCTAATATTGATAAAGCATATTATAAAGTAATCCTTTTAGGGCCTACGTCTCTAACATATGAAGATTTACAATCTAATCAAGTGTTTTTCACAAAGCTTCAACCTGGTAATTACTCACTAAAAATATCAGCACATAATCGTGATGGTATTATTACAAGCGAGCCTACAACACTTAATATCAACGTGGCGTATGCTCCTTGGAGATCGCCCATTGCTATAGCCGCCTACATTATTTTAATTCTTGGGGTGTTATTTTTTATTTTTTGGCAGTATCGCAGCCGCCGAGTAGCAATTGAACAAGCCCATAGAGCGACTATTCATTCGCAAAAGCAAACAGAACTCGCGCTTAAAAATAATAAAAGCGGCGTATGGGATTATAACTTTAAAGACGCTTCCGTAAATACGCTCAGAGGAAGTGAATTGGGCTATACAGACTTACCAGAACGCGTGCATATAGATCAATTTTTAGCGTTGATACACCCTGACGATCGACGTCGTTTTGAAAACCAATGGGAAAACTACTTCAAGTACAAAAAACAACAAAACTGGCAAGCAACTTACCGTTTACAGCATAAAAATGGCCATTGGCTCTGGTATCAAGATACAGGGCAAGTTATATACGATCCTCAAACAAATGAGCCTCTATATGTTTCTGGCATATATACCAATATCACCGAGCAACGAGCTAATGAGCAACAAGCAAAAATTTTAGGTGAAGCGTTTAGCCAAATAAACGATTGGTTACTTATACTCGATAAGCGTTTAATGCCATTTTCTGCGAACAATAGTTTTATTGAAACATTTTCAAACGAGCAAACGGCCACCAAAATTAGCCCTAAATTGTTTATTAAAGCAATTGGTAAAGATAAGTGCAGAGAGTTTGCTAGTATTTTAAAAAAATTAAAACCAACTGAAAACTGGCAAAGTGATGTTTATATAAAAACAGCAAGAAATAATGAACACCCAATACATATAAGTGCCACAGCTGTAACAAAAGACACTGCAAGTTACTATGTGATTGTTATTACAGATTTAACTGAACAAAAACGTGCTGAAAACGAACTGCGCTATTTGGCTAATTTTGACCCTCTAACGCACCTACCTAATCGTAGTTTAATGTATCAAAACATTGAAAAGGCGATTAAATATGCCGATAAAAACAATACCCAATGCGCATTATTATTTATTGATTTAGATAAGTTCAAACCTGTTAATGACTCTTTTGGCCATGCAGTGGGTGACAAGTTGTTATGTAATATTACCCAAAGAGTAAGCGGTATGCTTAGCGAAAACGCTATACTTGGCCGCCAAAGTGGTGATGAATTTTTAGTGCTGATTCAAAATATAAAATCACTCCAATCTCTTCGCGATAACGTAAGAAAAATTAGTAATGAATTAGCTAATAAAGTAATTATTGAAGACTTCTCTATTAATATCTCAGCAAGTATTGGCGTAGCTCTATACCCATTCGATGCTGTAACCACAGATATACTCATCCGTAATGCCGATGTTGCAATGATGCACGCTAAGCAAGGCGGGAGAAACGACTTTAAGTTTTTTAGCGATGAAATGAATGAGCTAATAAAACAAAAGTTACTGCTTGAAAATGATTTAAAAGATGCAGTAAAAGACAACCGATTTTTTAATCACTACCAGCCTATTATCGACATAGAAGAAAAAACAATAAATGGCGTGGAGTTACTCATGCGCTGGAAAAATGAAGGCCAGTTAATATCTCCAGCTCTTTTTATTCCTGTAGCTGAGGAAACCGGTTTAATAGAACTTCTTACTGAGCAAGCCTTGCACCGTTCACTAATTGAACTTGCGCCTATACTCAGCGAAAACCCGTTGTTTTATATATCTTTAAACTTATCGCCTAAACACATTTTAAAAACAAACATAACACAGCGGTTAATGGCTATATTAGCGGACTCTCAAGTTCATCCAAGACAATTAAGGCTCGAAATAACAGAGAGTATTTTATTAGAAGATAAGCTTAAAGCAGCCAAACAGCTGCAAAACCTAAAAGCTGCTGGGTTTAAATTACTGCTTGACGATTTTGGTACAGGATACTCATCACTCACCTACTTAAGCCAATTTCCTATTAATGTTATTAAGATAGATCAAAGCTTTGTAAATAGTATTGGTATAGATAAGGGAGATGAATCAATTATTAAAACTATTTTTTCATTGGCAGAAAACTTAGATCTATACTGCATTGCAGAAGGAGTAGAAACGCGCGAACAGATGCTCTTTTTAGCCGAGGTTGGCTGCCATGTATTACAGGGTTATTACTTTGCAAAACCAATGAATGCTAAAGACTTACGTAAAAGCGATTGTTTTAGCAATATCATTGATTTGATTTGATTTGATTTGATTTGAAACATTAAAAGCGTGCTAATCATTATTACACGCTTTTATATTAATTAGATGCTATTAATGGATATGATGGCATTCATGGCTTTCAATTTGTAATACACTATTACGTACATTAAATTTTTCGGCTAATAATTGCTCTACTTTCATACGACACGCTTCATCATGTTTTTCAATCGTACAATGTTGTTTAAGGACAACGTGTGCGCCTACTACAATACCATTATATTTGCGCGTTACAGTGACATTATGGACATTATGAACATGTTCCATATCTGTAATTTTACTTTCAATATCAGTAACTTTAGGAAGTTTCGCTTTATTTAGGCGTAAACCTTTTATACAACTAATTATGACCTTAATACCGGTGAATAATACGAAAGAAGCAATTAACATACTCGATAAAATATCGATTACAACCCAGCCTGTAAAATATATAAGAATACCGGCAACAAATGTCGATACGGTAGAAATCAGATCAAAGAATGAATGTAAAAATACCGCGTACACATTAATACTCGCTTTGCGGCCTTTATATAAAACCCATGCAGCAGCCCCATGAAATAAAAAACCAATAGCAGCAATAACCGACATTAAATAACTATTGATAGCCAGCTCATTTCCTTCATGTTGGTGTATATAGCGCTCACCACCTTCATACAAAATAATTAAACTGATTGCTAGGTATAAAAACCCGTTCACTAGGCCACCAAAAAGCTCTGCTCGTTGATGGCCATCGTTATAGGTTTTGGCAAAATGAATAGCGAGACTTGATGCTATCAGTGCGATGAATAACGAGCTATTGTGAACAAACAAATGCCCCGCATCAGCAAGAACAGCAAGCGAATTAGAATAATAAGCACCTATAACCTGAATTACCATAAACGAACACGTAATTGCTAGCGCAATGAGTAACCGACGACGAGAAGCTTGGTGTGTAGTGATTTCTGTCATGAAATGCTTGAATAACCTATACTTAAAGTGCAAATAAGCCAAAGATGGCTTAGAGTAGAAATGGGTAATGATATACAGTATCAATTATAATACGTACTGCCCGCAAACGCACTAAAAACTTAGTAAATCAAAAAAAAATGTGCTAATAGTTAGTAAAGAAAAAGAATTTAATTATGGCTTGGACACATGGAGAGTTGAGTGAGTAATAACCTATCAGAAGAAGCATGGCAAAACTTGGAGTTATTGCCGTTTTGCGTATTACTTTATGATGCCAATGAAGATATATTTAAAGTTAACAGCCAGGCACAGGACTTGTTTGACTTAAAAGACCAATCACATTTTTATAAAACTGATTTTTCACACATCACTTTAACCAATCATCACAGTAAAAAAAATCTGTTGATCGAGGAGCTATTCTTTGATTATTTTACGGCAAATAACCAATGCCAGTTTATTTTATCGAAACAATCATCCAAATTGCTACTCAACGTAAAATTTGCAAATTTACCTAATTCAAACTCCATTATTATTATCGATATATTAAATAACAACGTGAATGAACAATATGATTTTGATAATATTATATCGAACATCTCAACTGACTTAATTGATATTCAAAATGACGATGTTGATAAGCATATTAACTATGCATTAAAAGCAGTCGGTACGGTTTGCAATGCCGATAGGAGTTATCTTTTTAAGTTTGCCGAAGATGGTAAAACTATTAATAACACTCACGAATGGGTCAATGATGGTATCAAAGCTTTTAAAGACGACTTACAAAACCTTTTAAAAAGCGACCTCCCTTATTTTTTTAGTTCGATGGCCCGTACCCATTTATTCAGAGTGAATGATGTATCTTTGCTCCCCATTCAAGCAATGAGCGAAAAAACGATTTTCCAGCGACAAGAAATAAAATCGGTACTTTGCATTGGTTTACGCTATGACAAAGAACTGGTTGGCTTTATTGGCTGTGATTGTGTAATTCAAAAGCAAGACTGGACAGATTTAGACCTTATTCGCCTAAGGTTAGTAGGTGAAATGCTTGCTAATGCTTTCAAAAATTTAAATTATAAGCAAGAGCTTCAACAAACTCAGCAGCAACTCATTAACGCCAACCAAAAACTCAATAAACAAGTCAATACTGATGGCCTTACAAACATTGCTAATAGACGCTGTTTTGATCAGACTTTAAAATGCGAAATTAAGCGCTGTGCACGTAATAAGGAACCCATTAGTTTAATTATGTGTGATATTGATTTTTTTAAGCGTTATAACGATAACTATGGGCATCAGCTTGGCGATGAAGTGCTAAAGCGAGTGGCCAAAGCGCTACACAATATTTGTAAACGCGAAGGTGATCTAGCAGCTCGTTTCGGGGGTGAAGAATTTGCGATAGTTTTACCTGCAGTCGACACAGAACACTGTCAAAGGTTTGCTGTTCTTATTCAGGAAAAAATCGCAGAACTCGCAATTGAACATAACTTTTCAACTGTCAGTAAATACCTCACTTTAAGCATTGGGTTTTATAGTTTCATACCCAATCACAAAACAAAACCCAAAGAGGTTATAACTAACGCCGACATAGCCCTTTATAACGCAAAAGAAACAGGTAGAAATAAAATAGCTAGTTTTTAAAAACCGACTAAGGTGGCGCACTGCAGTGAGTTTTAGTGGTTTAAAGTTTGCTGTAGTGATAATCCATACACCTGAAATTATAAACAATACAACTACTCAGTTATTTACGCGTAGTAAGCTAAGTAAGGCGTTGAAAGTGAGCAACCAATTATCGCCAGTACTGAGGTTTTAGTAACTAAAAAAGAAGTGGTGTTATGTGGGTTACGCCTAAAAGCTAATCATCACTGAAAATTACAAGTTACAGTAAAACGGGCGGCTCAAACTGCCCGTTTTTTATACCGGAGATCTGAAATACAGCGCCTTGTTCACCAACAGTATTATTAATCGCTTCATCAAATGCCGATGTTACAAGTAGCAACTCAGCATTTTCACCACCGAAGGCGGTGCACGTCGGTTTTAATGCACAAAGCTCTATTGTTTTAATTAGCTCACCGCTTGGGGATAAACACATAACACATCCCATTCCCCAAACAGCTAGCCACAAATTGCCTAATTTATCGGTTACGCAGCCATCGGGGTCAACATCAGTATTATTAAATTGATAAAAAACACGTGGCTCAGCGCAAGGCTCACCAGTTTTCTCATCCAAATCTAATACATAAATGCAACTAGTTAAAGAGTCGCAGTAATAACTGCGTAAACGGGACTTATCAAAACACAATCCATTTGGGATACTCAAACCACTTACAACGGCTTTAAGCTGGTTTTTATAATAACGGTATATTTTACCATCCCCTTTTTTAGCATTTACATCCATTGTACTTAACCAAAAGCCACCCCATGGATCAGCACGGCCGTCGTTTGAACGTCGATTTAGCTGTGTATTTTCAATACTAAGGATAAGATGGCGAGTGCTTGAATTAATATGGTATTTGTATATACCAGTACTTGTACCTAGCAATAAGTGCTGCTCATCAATCCACGCTATTGCACTGAGCGTATCGGGCATATTCACGGTTTTTAGTTGGCTTTCGCTGTGTATATTTTTGCTTAAAAGTAATTTTTTATTTATATCGACCCAAAAAAAAGTGTTCAGCATAGGATGCCAAAGAGGACTTTCTGCAAGCTGACACTGTGTGCTTTCAAAAATGGTTACGCTAGGATCAAACATAAGTAGTTATTCTTTATTATTAACAAAGCCTTGTAATACTAAACCTTACCAGAAAGCAGTGAGTTTCGCGATGTGTACCCGGCTTTAATTTTTATCATCTTCAGTAATCTCTATCGCATTTTTTAGACTGAGTTGATAACATCAAATTTCATAAAAAGGATTGGCCATGAACAACAATAATAAAAACACACTCGTCGTTGAAGGCGGTGCAATGCGCGGTATATTTGCCGCTGGTGTGCTTGATGAGTTTTTAAAACAGCAATACCAGCCATTTGAACGCTATTTTGGTGTTTCAGCCGGAGCAACTAATATAGCCGCATTTTTATGCAAACAACCAATGCGAAATTATAAAGTGATTACCGACTATTCATGCCGTCCTGAATTTATTAATTTAGCGCGCTTTATTAAAGGTGGTCATTTATTTGATTTAGATTGGTTATGGCAAGAAACAATTCGCGAAATACGCCTTCATACAGAGGTATTCGAACAAACTCCACAAGAGTTTTATATTGTATCTACGGCAATCGAATCAGGCAAAGCACACTATTTAAAAGCCACCAGCGCCGATATGGTGCATCAATTAAAAGCATCATGCGCTATACCCATTGCATATCGTGACTACCCTATTATTAATGACATAGCGATGACCGATGGCGGTGTTGCTGATTCAATTCCGGTTATAAAAGCTTACGAAATGGGTGCACGCGAAATCACCGTTATTTTGTCTCAATGTTTAGGCTATCGTAAAAAACCAAGTAAGGCACCTTGGCTTACTAAAAAAATGTATAAAAACTATCCTGCATTAGTTCAAGCGACCTTAGATAGGGCTGATTTTTATAATAAGTCTATCGATTTTATTATGAATCCACCAAATGACTGCAAAATCAATATTATTGCTCCACCAGCTAATTTTAAAGTTGGCCGAACCACTAAAAAGTTTGAAATACTTAATAGTGGTTACAATATGGGAGTTGATGCTGCTAAGGCCTTTTTAGCTAAATAACTGCATTTTTTACCCTAATAATTGCGGCGCTTTACCCGCAATAACTGCAGTTAGTAACCCTGCTAACATAGCTCCTACAACGGTGCATATTGCACCGCCTAAAATACCATAAACACTCATAAAGCATATCAGCGCTAAACTAAATAGCAGTGTACATAAAAAAGCTTTAGTGGGTATTGTGAGTGTGTTTTTGCGTATATTAAGCATCATTAATAATAGACTTACCATGGCAATTATAATTAGTAGTTCGTTCATGCGGGTTGTACCTCTGCTTGTAATTTTTGTGTGTTTTTTATTTTTAAGGCACCAAAAATACACGCGATACCCACCACCATAAAACTTATATCTACTATCGCGACAAGCGAGCTATTAAGGTTAATAACATTGCTCACGCCAAATATAATATTGAGCGGCAGCACCAAAGCAAGCGAAGCGCCGCATAGCAAAAGAGTCAGCTTAAAATAGTTTTTATAACCTATAGGCAATACACTTAAGAGTAACCATGCCAACCACGTATAAAAAAACACGGGTCCAAAAAAGCTATTTTGCGCCACACCAATAACGGTATAATTAAGTACAACTTGCAAAGGAAATAACACAAAGCTTGCTAATACCAAGCCTCCACAACTACCAATAATAAAACGATTCCAGCGTGCATATGCCTGCACACTCAGCGACGGGCTACTGCCACGTGTACGCTTTGCTAGCCACATCATCATGCCCGAAATAGGTAAAAGCGCAGTACTTAAGCCAAGCAATACCCAAAGTAATTTTACAAACACCCCTGCAAAGTTCCCAAAGTGCAGCGGAAACATCAACTCAATTACTTTTATCGAAACACCTGAAATATCACCAAAACTACTCATCGACTGTACAAACTCACCATTGCCTTGATAATGTAGTAACTGAGAAGCAACAGCCTCGCCACCTAACAAACGCAAATATACCTGCGCATTCGCATCGTTATGCGCCATTATTGTGACATCTCTAATTATTGCTTCAGGGTAACGACTATGAGCATGCTCTAAAATAGTGTCTATTTTTGTAGGTTGCTTAATGTGGCTAACTACAGGCTCAGGAATGGCGGTAAACGTTTCTATTAACTTATCTTGATCGCCACCAAAGCTCACAAACGCAGCTGCTGGTAGTAAAATAATAGTCGCGAGTCCTAAAAATGATCCTGTAAAACCAATCACAATATTAAATACGCTGCCCCAAATACCTATAACCTTATGAGCATCGCTTATTGCAATATCTAACCCTTTATCTCGCCTAAACGTAAAGAGCTCTTTTATCAATTTGCGATGAATAAACAAGCCTGTCACTGCACTTACTAAAAGCGTTAAACCTAAAAACCCAGTGAGTATTAACCCAATTGGTCGCCCTAAATGCAAATCTGCATGAAATTCACCTATATAAGTTGGCGCATCGGTTTTTTTATTGGCGTAAAACTCTTTACTAGGCCCATAGTAAGTATTTTCCAGCACCAGTGTATTGGGATGAAATTGAAATACTCTAGCCACCTCTTGGTCGTAATTTTCATCGCCATGGTGAGATTCAAATACCAACGTTAATAAATGAAAGTTATGCCCACTTGGTAAAAACACATGAATGTTTTCGCCAAATTCACTAGGTACTTGTTTATGATATTCGTTTACTAGTCTATTAATTTGCGCGCTGGCAACGTGTTGGCTAGATTGTAGTTCTGGATTAGCCCATATTTTTAACTCAGGTCGCGACAGAACTGCTAACGCCCCACTAAATGCAACAATAAATAGCAGTACCGCAGTAATAATTCCTACCCAGCTATGTAATAAAAATAGCTTTTTTAAAATAATCGACTTCATCCCTGCCCCTGCGTTAACGCCCAAAAACTCAATAAACCATGTAATACACACAGTGCAATCATTACAACAAACGGTTGCCATACCTTTTGCGCCAAATACGAATAAATAAACAACGCAGTCCAAATAACAGGAAAGAGTAAAATAGGCAGTAATATTTGTTCATTCATTTGAAACGGTAAATAAGTTGTCATACCCGGAATCATTATTACCGCAGTAATTAGCGCTAGCACACATGCAATTAGGTGCCTTCGCCGTGTAGCTGTAAACGTTTTTTTATTATTCATTATTCGCTCATTAAATTTGCCCAAACATATACAAAACATCACATGCAAATGATAACAATTGTTATTATATTGTGCATTTAACACTTAATGCAATTTATTAAACACATTAAGTCTAAAAATACTGTTGGTTTGCTTTAAGAGCTTTTATGCTACGCCTCGCAATTTAGGTACGCAGTAATGCGTCATTTCAGTTAAGCCGAGTTCGGGCTTTTTAATTTTTCAGGAAGCAGTAAACCGTGGATATAATTAACGCGATTATTTTAGGTATTATTGAAGGTATAACAGAATTTTTACCCATATCATCAACTGGGCACTTAATTGTAGCGTCAAAGTGGTTAGGCATTGAATCAACAGACACTAACCTCGCCTTCGAAGTCATTATCCAACTTGCCGCCATTTTGGCGGTACTAGCCAACTATAAAGACAAGTTTAGCCCTAAATATTTCAATTTATGGGTGAAAGTTGCCATTGCATTTATTCCTTTGGGTATTATTGGTTTTATATTTAGTGATGTAATAAAAACACTGTTTAGCGTACCAGTAGTAGGTGTTATGTTTATTGTAGGCGGTGTGATCTTTTTACTATTAGAGCGCAGTTATAAAGAGGCTCACTGCACAACTACCGATGTAACCCAAGTTACTTATAAACAAGCACTTTGGATTGGCGTAGCACAAGTATTTGCGTTAATTCCGGGGACTAGTCGTGCTGGGAGCTCTATTGTTGGTGCCATGTTGTGTGGTTTAAACCGAAAAACCAGCGCTGAATTTTCATTTTTACTTGGTTTACCTGTACTTGCAGCAGCCTCAGGGTACGACTTACTTAAACATTACCAACTGTTTAGCTTAGATGACCTAACTGCCCTTGCTGTAGGTTTTTTAACGTCTTTTATAGTTGCTTATTTTACTATTAAACTATTCATACGCTTTCTAGAAAATTTCACTTTTGTTAGTTTTGGTCTTTACCGAATCGTATTTGGTGTTATTTTACTAACTAACCTAAATTCTGGTTAAGAGATTTAAAAACACTGTAAATAATAACGATATTTAAGTCTGTCTCTCTCTAGCTAGAAATTTTTGGTGAAAACAAGGCAAATTTACGCGTCAATAGCTGGTCTATTGCAAGGAAATTCAACGCAGTTAGCACTAAAAAAGCTGCTTGAGATAGATTTATTATTCAGAACTCAGGTTAGCTATAGCCTACACATAAGAGAACATTATGAGCGAAAAAATAAACGAAGAAGCACTCCACGCCCTAAAAATAGCTTTTACTTACATGCCTAAAGCGATTGAAGTGACAAAGTATGAATATGGCGAGCGCTACCAAAGCGTACTTGATCACATTGAAGCTGTACGTGAAACACTGCTTATTAACGATGTTGACCCAGAGGAAGTAGACGGCGATATCAACCCTGAGTACACACCAAACTCAACCTACTAATATACACAATAAGCTGCGAGCAACTTACTCGCAGTTTGTGTTTAAATCAGTTGTGCTTAATTAGAGAAAGTTTATATAAAGTAATAATTAACTAAATATATTTAATTTTTTTGTTAAACTAGTGCTTTATCAAGCTATAGACTCAGTTCTAAAACCAACAGGATATTTACTATTGAATTTTCTTAGGCAATTTCACGACATAGTATCTAACCAAAGCTTAGACTTTGATGAAAAAACCCATCAGCTACTAGCATTTGGACTTAAAGTGTTTAACCTTGATTTAGCTATTATTAGTAAGGTCGAGAAAAACTGCTATACCGTGCTACATGCCATTACGCCAGATAATGCATTAGAAATAGGTACTCAATTTGATTTAGATGGCACCTATTGTGTACACACTCTTACTGCGGGTTCTGCACTTGCATTTCATAACGTCTCACAAAGCGCAATTGCTGACCATCCTTGCTATGCAAACTTTAAACTTGAGTCATATATTGGGGCACCTATTAAAATAGGTACCGATATATTTGGAACTGTAAATTTTTCTTCTGCCAATCAATCTCCAGTATTTACAGATGCCGCCTACGACTATATTGAGCTATTTGCGCAGTGGTTAGGGGCAGAACTAGCTCGCAGCATCACTAAAGAAAAATTAATAAAAAACAGCAATAGCTTATTAAAACTAGAAAGCATAGCAAATATAGGCACGTGGGAAGTTGACCTTGCTAATAATAAAATTTATTGGAGTCAGCAAACTAAACAAATCCATCAAGTTGATGAAAACTATCAGCCTGAAATTGAATCTGCAGTTAACTTTTATAAAGAAGGTACAAGCAGAGACGAAATAAGTAAAGCAGTTGAGCTTGCTATACAACACGGCGAAAAGTGGCATCTAGAGCTTGAAATTATTACAGCCAAAAATCAGACCATTTGGGTATCTACATTTGGTGAAGCCGAATTTGACGGTGATACCTGTGTACGTTTGTTTGGTACCTTTCAAAATATTACCGAAGCAGTGGCTTTAAGAGAAGAGCTTAAAAATAAACAAGAACAAGCCGAGCGATTACTCGAAGATAGAAGCATGCTTTTTGCAAAAATAAGCCACGAACTTAGAACACCGCTAAATGGCATTACGGGCATGCTTACTACGTTAATAGATGAACATAACGAACAAAAGAGAACCGAAAAAATAAAAGTCGCGCTGCGTAGCGCAGATATACTCTTGAGCATAATAAACGAAGTACTCGATTTTTCTAAAATTAACCACGGTGAGTTAAAACTAGAACCCACGGATGTTTTATTAAATACAACATTTACTGATCTCATTTCTTTGTACACCCCGTTATTTAAAAACAGCAATGTAGAACTAGAAGTAAAAAATGAAATTTCTGATAGCTGCTGGGCATATTGCGATAACACACGCCTAAGTCAAATTACCTCCAACTTATTAAGTAATGCGTTAAAATTTACTGAGCGTGGTTGTGTAAAACTGCACACGTCTGTGATTAATAACAATAATAAATTAACGCTAAACATTAAAGTCGCCGATACGGGAAGAGGCATGACTAGCCAATTTCTTGAATCTTTATTCTCCCCTTTTACTCAAGAAGTAGATGCTAAAAACAGTAAAGGAGGCACAGGACTTGGCCTCGCAATAGTTAAAGAACTTGTTGAGTACATGGGTGGAACAATCAAGGTCAGTAGTAAAGTTAATCAGGGAACTACTTTTTCGCTAAGTATCCCTATAGAGCTAGGTAAAGAGCAAAAAGTAGAGCTAAATCCGCTATCAAAAATAAACATTAACGCTTCTAAGCTTTCTGTTTTAGTGGTGGATGACAACGACATAAACAGGCTAGTTCTTGATGCGTCGCTTAATAAACTCAATATAAAGCCAGACTTTGCAGTAGATGGGCAAGATGCCATATTTAAATGCGAGCAAAAGCATTACGACCTTATTTTTATGGATTGTATTATGCCTATACTCGATGGTTTTGAGGCTACAAAACAACTGCGAACAAAAAGTATCTGTCCGCACGATTCAACCTATATTGTTGCCCTTACAGCCAATACTTCATCGCAAGATAAATTAGCGTGCAAACAAGCTGGTATGGATATGTTTATTTCAAAACCGTTTAAAATGCATTCTTTAGAAGTCGCTATTGCGTCAGCGGCGCAATTACTAAAGCTTTAAAAATATTAGCTTTGCACACTTAACCGCGTGCTAAATATAGTTAGATAAGGCATTAACAATGAAAAACATAATTAGAACTATATTACTAACTGTCCTTATTGTTGCAGTATTTAAAGGCGTTTCCACTGGGCAATGGAGCTCATCAATAACAATAGTTATCGTATCAGGCGTATTGCTGTTAGTAACATTTAGCAGTGCTAAGTCATCACGTGGATCATCTGCTTATACTGGCAGTGACTCAACAGCTTCCTCTAGCAGTAACTCATCACATTCTTATACAAATTGCGGCGGCGATTCTGGTGGTGGGTGCGATTAAATCGTGTGCTAATTCTTAAGCATTAAAAAAGCCGCCTTTGGAGAAGGGCGGCTTGGGTTAACAAACAGCTATGGGTGTAGCCTTGCTGTTATATCAAGAGAGTTTTTACTAATTACATTAAGCAGCGCTTTGATCAGCTTCTTCAGAGTGACGAATTAAATAATCAAATGCGCCTAAGCTTGCTGTTGCACCGCTGCCCATTGCAATAATAATTTGTTTAAACGGAGTATTGGTTGCATCCCCCGCGCCATAAATGCCTGGTAATGAAGTTGCGCCTTTAGCATCAATTAGTATTTCACCAAATTTGCTTAATTCAAGGTCGCTGTCTTTTAACCACTCGGTATTTGGTATTAAGCCTATTTGTACAAATATACCGGCAAGTTCAAGCTCTTTGCTCTCCCCCGACACTCTATCTGTGTACATTAAGCCAGTTACTTTTTTACCATCACCAAGTACTTCGGTTGTTTGTGCACTTTTTATAATAGTAATATTAGCCATGCTTTTAGCTTTACGAATAAGCACTTCATCGGCTCGTAGTGTGTCTGCAAATTCAAGTACCGTAACGCTTTGCACAATATTAGCTAAATCGATTGCCGCTTCTATACCTGAATTACCACCACCAATTACAGCAACAGATTTGCCTTTAAATAAAGGGCCGTCGCAATGTGGGCAATATGCCACACCGTGGCCACGATACTCTTGCTCACCTGGTACGTTCATTTCGCGCCAGCGTGCACCAGTTGCAAGTACGAGCGACTTAGCTTTAAGTACTGCGCCATTTTCTAGTGTAATTTCGTAACCATTGTTATAACCAAGTGCCGCTGCACGCTGATTATGCATTACATCTACATCGTATTCTTTAACGTGCTCTTCAAGCTGGGCAACCAATTTAGGCCCTTCAGTCGCTTTAATCGAAATAAAGTTCTCTATTGCTAGTGTATCGGCAACTTGTCCACCAAATCTATCAGCAACAATGCCTGTATTTAACCCTTTTCGTGCTGAGTAAATTGCAGCCGACGCGCCCGCTGGGCCGCCACCAACTACCAGTACATCAAACTCGTCTTTTTCGCTTAGCGCTGCTGCTTGTTTAGCAGCCCCTTTGCTATCTACTTTATTAAGTATGTCAGTAAGGCTTAGTGCACCTTGGCTAAATGGTTCGCCATTTAAATATACAGCCGGAACAGCTAAAATATTTCGTTCTTCTACTTCATCTTGAAATAATGCACCGTCAATCATGGTGGCTTTAATATTACTGTTTGTCGCTGCCATAGTGTTAAGTGCTTGCACTACTTGCGGGCACGTTTGGCAACTTAAACTTATGTATACTTCAAAGTTCAGCTCTTGAGTAAGCGATTGTATTTGCTCAATGTCTTCGCTTTTAGCTTTACTTGCGTGTCCGCCAGTATGCAAAAGTGCTAACACTAAACTTGTGAATTCATGACCCATAGGTACGCCTGCAAACGTAACATGAGTTTTTTTAATAGGCGAATGTACAACCATTGACGGGCGACGTGCGCTTGTATCAGGATTGCTTATTACAGTAAATTTATCGCTTAGTGAGGCTAAATCGTTTGCTAAGCTTTCTACTTCTGCTGATTTTTTGCTGTCATCCAAGGCAATAAGCAGCTCAACAGGTTGAGTAAGCGATTCGAAATGGCTTTTTAATTGATTTTTTATGTTGTTATCTAACATGGCTTAACCCTTTTAGGAAAATTTAAACAGCAAGCCTCCCATGCCAAATAATGCATGTGCTTAAACAAGTATATTGATATAGGAGGCACCAACAAACGAATGTTCGTTGATTTAAGGGCAGTTACCTGCCCTTATAAAAGTGGGTAAACCTATATTTAGATTTTACCAACTAAATCTAGTGAAGGTGCAAGTGTGTCTTCACCTGGCTGCCAAGATGCAGGGCAAACTTCACCATCGTGAGTTGCAATGTATTGTGCAGCTTGTACTTTACGAACTAGTTCTTTAGCGCTTCGGCCAATTCCTAAATCGTGAGTTTCGATTACTTTAATTTCGCCTTCTGGGTTCATTACAAATGTACCGCGAAGTGCTAAACCTTCTTCTTCAATCATTACACCAAAGCTACGTGTAATACGCCCTGTTGGGTCGCCAATCATTGGGTAAGTAATTTTACCGATAGTGTCTGACGTGTCATGCCATGCTTTGTGAGTAAAATGAGTGTCAGTAGATACTGAGTAAACTTCTACGCCCATTTCTTGAAGTTGTGCATAGTAATCTGCAAGGTCACCTAATTCGGTAGGACATACAAATGTAAAGTCTGCTGGGTAAAAGAAGAAGATAGACCATTTACCTAGAACATCTTTTTCAGACAATTCTACAAAGTCACCGTTGTGGTAAGCGGTTGCATTGAATGGTTGTAATTTTGTATTGATTAATGAAGTGCTCATGGTATTTCCTCATCTGTGTTTATGTATTTTAAAAGTAATCAACGCTTTCGTTTTAAACGACCTTCTGCGTTGGCTTGATTAATACAATAAGGCCAATGGGAAATTAAATAAAATTGATTGTTTAGATTAAAACAATCGGTTTTTTGGGTTGAACTATGTAATCATTGTTATCGTAAGCATTATTTGAATTGTAAACGCTGGCGAATTATTAAGACCGCTAATCGCAATACTGCTACAATAGCCGCGCTTCAGATAAGTCATTAAATATAAGGCACACCGTAATGGAAAAATTTGTTAACCATATACAGCTAGGTTACCTAGGCTTAATCCCGTTTTTAGGGTGTGTAGGTTGGCCGCTCATGTTTGGCAGTAATAGCCTTAACTTGGAGTTTTTTACTTTTTACAGTATCGCCATTTTAGCATTTATGGCGGGTAACTTATGGCGCGCCGGAGAGCAAACTTATAGCAATGCGATAAAAGCTGTTGTTCCTGTAATACCTATACCATTTTTATCATTTTTACCTGTTGAGTGGGCACTCGCTTGTTTAGGTGCTAGTTTTTGGTTAGTACTTATATTTGAAAAAGCCACGCCGCAATGGCAAACCTATCATAAAGATTATCAAAAAATGCGCTTTGTACTTACCTCTGTTGTGTTTGTGTGTCATATCCTTACTATTGGTATGAGTATTTACCCTAAATAACAGCTGTAAACTTAAATATTGCGTGGTAATAAGGTAATATTCGCGCACTGCTATTTGAGGACACACCATGATTGACCAACTACGCCAACAACTCGACGAACTTGGCGAAAACTACGTAGAAAAAAACGCTGCATTTAAAATCAAAGTGATCCCATTTTTTTGTGCTATTCGCATTAAAAAAGATCATAAAAGCGAAGGTCGTTTAAGCTTTTATTCAAGTCAATTACTCGAAATATTTTTAGTCGTTTTATTTTTGCTATTCGGTTTAACACTGTACGATACAGATGCAGGATTTACTCACGGCCCTATTCATATTGCCTTTGCCATTTTAATTACCTTTAATCTTATTATTAAACAAATCGCTATTGAAGGGTTAAAAACCAGACTTGCGTTTCATCGTTTACTAGCAAAAGACTCACAAACAAATAGCGATATAAATAATACTGCTACAAACATAAACGCTAAATAAAATATGTATTTAAATCCTCAATGGCGAATACTCACCGTAGGCGATGGCGATTTATCGTTTTCGAACGCTATTTACACTCATCTATCGCCAAAAGCTTTGGTTGCATCCACTTACGATGACCAAACTACTATTGAGCAAAAATACCAGCACAATGCACTTAGCAACTTAAAAGCGCATAACGTTGAGGTACTTAATAGTTTTGATGTAACAAACCATGCATGTTGGCAAGCTCTAAGTGAAAACCAGCACAGCTTTGATGTGGTTATTTTTCAGTTTCCGCTTATACCTGCATTTGTTGGCCGAGAAGCGTTTGAAAACAACACGCGCCAAACCAGTATGAACGTATTAAACCGCGCTTTACTGCACCAATTTATTAAATACGCTAACGAATACGCGCTTGATAAAAATGGGCCAATGCTTTGTTACATCACCTCAAAGGATGTAAAACCTTATCGAGAATGGAATATAGAGGGGAGTTTAAATAACGGTTTAACCGCAGATTACTTAGGCCAAATCCCATTTGATATTAGCCATTTTGAAGGTTATAAAATTCGTAATGTTGACCGCGACAAACACGTTAAAGACACAAGCGGCATAACTTACGTTTTCAGCCCAAAAAGTCTCGATAAACATACTAGCGAATTAAGCTCACGCCTTACAAAGCCTGCATACTTAACATCTAACCATTGCCCCCTATGCCGCGTTGGGCCTTATGTGGCAAGCGAGGACGAAGCCAAGCATCTAAACGCTAAAAAGCATCAGCAAATGCTGCATCTTGAAAGCGATTGGCAACAATGGCTAAATGAGTTTTATAGCTAATTAATAGCCCTACTACTGTTTATTTAATTACTTCCTTGCGTGTTTAATTAAATCAGCCGCTTTTTCAGCAATCGCAATTACCGGCGCATTTGTGTTGCCGGTAATAATAGTAGGCATAATCGACGCATCAACTACGCGTAAGTTACTTACCCCGTGTACTCGTAAATTAGTATCTACCACTGCCATTGAGTCTTGCCCCATTTTACATGTCCCGACCGGGTGATATTCGGTATCTGCAGTTTGGCGTATAAACTCGATTAGCTGATCATCATTATTTATATCAAGCGAGTAGAGCATTTTACCGCGTATGTTATCAAAAGCGTTGCTTTGCATAATAGCGAGTGTTTTTTTAAGACCAGCAAGCATTACAGTTAAATCATCTGGATGGCTTAAATAATTAGGGTCAATAAGCGGTGCACTACGCGGGTTGTTATCTGCTAATGTAATCGTGCCTCGGCTTTTAGGGCGCATAATACTGCTGTGTATACTGTAACCATGCCCAGTGTGTAATTTACGACTATGATCGTCCACCAGCCCAATTACAAATTCTAGCTGCACATCGGGCGCTGGCGAGCCTTCAAATAATTTAATAAACGCGTGCGACTCTGCAAAATTACTGGTTAATCGCCCTTCTCGTTTACTAAACCAGTTAACGCATCCTTTTAAAATGCTGGCAATGCCATGCGGGCTTATACCAAATGTGCCTTTACTTGTTTTTGATTTATAAAGTGGCACTACCGTTAAGTGATCTTGTAAATTAGCGCCAACACCTTCAAGTACGTGCTGAACCTTAATGTTATGTGCACTTAACTGCTCTTTTGGGCCAATACCCGAAAGCATTAATATTTGCGGCGAATTAATAGCGCCAGCACTGAGTATTACCTCTTTTTTAGCACGTAAATTAATAGCCTCTTTATTGCGCTCTATTTGCACACCTTGCGCTATCTTATTGGTTACATTTATTTTATTAACGTGGCTATGGGTTAATACCGTTAAATTCGGGCGGTTTAAATACGGTGTTAAATATGCTTTTGCTGCACTACAACGCTCGCCATTGTGCTGAGTTACCTGCGATAAACGCGCGCCGCTTTGCTCTTTGCCATTTATATCGTCGCTTAAATTAACGCCCTGCTCAGCACAGGCATTTAAAAAATATTGGTTTACATTGCTTGGGTTACTTAGCTCTTGTATATGTAGCGGGCCTTTTATTCCGTGCAGCTCATTATTTATAAACGCTTTATTGTTCTCAGCTTTAATAAAGTACGGGAGTAAACTCTCAAAATCCCATCCCGTATTGCCATTAGCAGCCCATTGGTCGTAATCGTATTTGTTACCGCGAATATAAACCATTGCATTGGTAGAGCTTGACCCACCCAATACTTTGCCGCGCGGCACAAAACCACAGCGGTTATTAAGCTCTTTTTGTGGCACCGTATTGTAATGCCAGCTATTTATGCCATAAGGCACACTCGCTGCTATGCCAGCTGGCATTTGCACAAATGCACTTTTATCGCTGCCGCCAGCTTCAATTAAACACACACTGACATTTTTATCCTCAGACAATCGCGATGCCATAACGCAGCCGCCACTGCCTGCGCCAATCACAATGTAATCAAATGTTGTATTGTTCATGGTTTACCTTAATAAAAGTTTTAAACGGCCTTAACAGTAATAGTGCATAGAAAAACCCAATAAAACTTGATATTTTTAGACATCACTTATTTGGGGTTAACCATGAGCAGCCTAATCAGAGCCACGTCATTACAAGGTATAGACACGCTAATTAGCGAATTTGGCGGCGATCCGCATGAAATAATGCAAAGCTGTAATATTAGTAACGTTGACTTTAAAAATCTCGACAACCAATATTTACCTTATCGAGATTACGCTGAGCTTTTAGAATACTGTGCTTGTAAGTTCAATTGCTCTAGTTTTGGCCTTAAGCTCGCAAGTAGACAAAACTTTGATATTTTAGGACATATTGCAATAGCTGCCAAAAGTAGTACTAATTTAGGTGATGCACTTAATTGGGTTATTAAATACCTTCACTTACACAGCCCTGCACTTAGCTTAAATTCGCACCCTTTAGAGAATGATAAAAGCTTGTTTTTATCATTCGAAATTAATTTAAAACCATTACCGCACATAAACCAAGTCATTGAGCTAACCATTGGTTTAGCATTAGCTGTTATTAAAAAGCTGAGTAATAACCGCTGCAAACCAATTAATATATTTTTGCCAAAAAAGTTAAGTACTAATACTCGTGCCTATAACACTTACTTTGGTTGTAACGTTATAGAGCATCGCAACAGCGCTGGCATTGTAATCTCAAAAAGTAATTTAACTCTTGAGCTTGATCACCCTAAACTAAATAAAGTACAAGCAGCGCTAAACTTCTTGGCAAAAAACAAAGAACACACACAACCGTTGCCCAACCAAGTTAGTGCGCTAATTAGGCCTATGCTTCCTATTTATCAATGTAGTAACCAAACTATTTCAGCTGCGCTGGGTATGCACCCGCGTACTCTGCATCGAGAACTTATCAAACATAATACGAGTTTTGTAAAACTAAAAGATGCCACTCGCCGCGCTTTAGCTGCACACTATTTAGCGCAAAACCAATTTACAATCTCAACCATATCTGAGCTTTTAGGATATCAGGAACAAGCAACACTAAGTG
This sequence comes from Pseudoalteromonas sp. SG45-3, assembly GCF_014164075.1. Lineage (NCBI taxonomy): Bacteria > Pseudomonadati > Pseudomonadota > Gammaproteobacteria > Alteromonadales > Pseudoalteromonadaceae > Pseudoalteromonas > Pseudoalteromonas sp. SG45-3. The sequence continues at coordinate 149,768 of NZ_JACJEN010000003.1, forward strand.
TTAATGTTAAACGCTGGTTTGGATGTTCTCCTCGAGCATATAGAACTAAAAAAATGTTAAACTAAATACTCTTATTATTTTTATTTAAGCTAAGGAGTGAGCATGAACTTTGTTATTGTTGGCACCAATTTTATTAGCGACACATTGTTAGCCGCTGCAAATACGTTAAACGATTTTAATTTATATGGGGTGTGCTCGCGCGCAGTATCTAGCGGCGAAGCATTTTTAGCCAAACACCCACAAAATGCACAAGCAAAAATTTTCACCTCAATCGAGCAAGTTTGCCAAGATCAAAATGTCGATGCTGTCTACATAGCCGCCCCTAATAGCTTACACAAACAATATGCCGTTATGTGTCTAGAAGCGGGTAAACATGTCCTTGGCGAAAAACCATCAGCTGCCAATTCTAAAGAGCTTGCAAGCATTATAGCTACAGCAAAAAAGCATCAGCGCCTTTACATGGAAGCCATGATGACCTCTCACTTGCCTAACTATGAACAGCTACAACAGGCAATGGTAAAAATTGGCACACCACGTAAATATATTGGCCAGTACAGTCAATACTCATCGCGTTACGATAAGTATAAAAATGGAGAACGCCCAAACACATTTTTACCCGAGTTTGCAAATGGTGCTTTAGTTGATTTAGGGATTTACCCGCTGTATTTATTAATTGCACTTTGGGGGGCACCAAAAAGCGTGAGTGCCAGTGGCGTATTGCTCGATACTGGTGTAGATGGTGCGGGGGATGTATTACTAAACTATGCAGATAAACAAGCCGTTATTAGTTACTCCAAAATATCGCAAGGCGACAACATAACCGAAATACAAGGCGAGCTTGGGCGCATACGTATAGAAGCCGTATCGCAACTTAAAAAAGTGGAATTTATTGCTAATAATGGTGATGTAGAGATTATATCCCAGCCGTTTGATGAGCACTTTATGAAATACGAAGTTGAGCATTTCATGTCATTAGTGAAGCAAAATATCCTTGAGTCACCTGTTAATACGCACATTTTAGCCAGTAACGTAATGAGCGTTCTTGATGAAGCGCGCAGACAGCTTGGGGTTGTGTACCCTAACGACTAATTAAATAAAATATGGGCGTTAACCAACGACAGCTAACGCCCAGAAGAAAGCTTAAATAGCTCTCGTACAACGACACATTTTACAAAACACTTTAAAATAGCGATCCCCATCCATGGGCAATCAAATACTTCTACAACAAACTTAACCTGACAACCCAACTCGGTTTATTACCAATATTTATTACTCAATAACCTTAAATCTAACCTAACACATAAAAACATTACCAATCAAGCTGGCCAATTACATTATTTTAAACTAAATTGGTAATACAAGAATGCAACCGTTGGTGTATAGTGGTTTTTAACCCTAACATCGCGTTAGAATTTTGACATAATAGTGAATTTTAAGGTAACCTCTGATATTAACAGTTGGTTTTGACTTATAGGCCCCAGAGGCCATTATTCCTTAAGGTAATGAAGGTAAAGTATGGGTAATCGTCGCTTATTTTGGCGCATAGTTGATAAAATTGAGTCTTTAATAAATCAAGGCGAATTTTCTGCTGGGAGTCGTTTACCACCTGAACGTGAACTTGCAGAAATGTTTGATGTAAGCCGCCCTACCATTAGAGAAGCTATTATCGCATTAGAAGTACGTGGCCGAGTTGAAGTTAAAACTGGCTCTGGTGTTTACGTAGTAGAACAAAAAAATGCATCTATAAAATCAAAAGAGATCAGTGCATTTGAACTTACTCAAGCTCGCGCATTAATTGAAGGCGAAATTGCCGCTCTAGCTGCTCAAAGCATTACAGAAGAAGAACTAGAGCAACTAAATAAAACATTAATTGCTATGGAAAAAGGCCTGTATGTTGAGCAAGCCGATCGTGAGTTCCACGAAATTATAGCTAGAGCAACGCGTAATAAAGCACTTGAATTTGCAGTGTCTAACTTGTGGGATTTACGTTTAACAAATCCACAAATTGTTGCTGACTATGGCAGTGTGTGTAAAAACAATAACGAGTGCGTTATGGATGAACACACCGCTATTTATACAGCCCTAAAGTCGCATGATGCAAATGCAGCGCGCAGTGCAATGCACAAACATTTTAACCGCTTAATTAATGCTTTATTTGACGCTGTAGAATCGCGTGCACTTGAAGAAATTAAACGCAAAAATGATGAAAAACGAGGCCTCTACTCGCTTGATGGCTTAGTTAATAAAAGTGCCCACTAAGGCCTTTTAACCAACTGATTAAAGTTAGCAAACGCCTGTTTGCTAACTTTACCTCTTACTTTATTTACCTTCCCTATTTAATATACTTTTTATTACGTTATTTTTGGTCGCAAACACTTACCTATAAATTTAAAAAAAGATACTATGCCGCCATTAATATCGGGTGGGTTTAGCTTTTATACTCCCTGCATTACATAACTAATTGATAGAGTTACTCAACTCAAGGATAAAAATGCAAGCATCTTCAAAAAGTTATTTACTGGCTATCGTGTGTGTATTGCTTGCCATGATGACCATTCAAACGGGCGCGTCGTTTGCAAAACAGCTTTTTCCAATTGTTGGCCCTGAGGGTACGACGGCCCTTAGGCTTGGTTTTTCTGCCTTTATACTTTGCTTAGTGTTTAAACCTTGGAAACACTTACCCACTACGGGTAATCGTATTCCTATAATTGTGTATGGTTTAAGTTTAGGCGGCATGAACATTTTGTTTTATTACGCTATTGAACGCATTCCACTAGGCATTGGTGTAGCACTTGAATTTACAGGCCCGCTTGCTGTTGCCTTATTTTCATCACGCCGCAAACGTGATTTATTTTGGGTTGCCTGTGCTATTGCTGGTATTTTGCTTCTGCTTCCAGATATGAGCGGGCAAGATAGCCTTGATCCATTAGGTGTAGCGCTTGCGCTTGGTGCCGGTGCATGTTGGGCAGGTTATATATTATTTGGTAAAAAAACCGGCACACAAAGCTCTGGTGGAGCCACTGTCGCATTGGGCATGACTGTTGCCGCTATAGTGCTAGTGCCTTACGGTGGCATTATGCAAAGCGCCGCGTTTACGTGGGAAATTATCCCACTGGGTATTGGTATTGCTATTTTATCAAGCGCACTGCCTTACACACTTGAAATGGTTGCACTGCGTAACATGCCTTCACAAGGGTTTAGCGTAATGATGAGTTTAGAGCCTGCAATAGCTTCGCTCGCAGGGTTTATTATACTGGGTGAATTACTTACTTTATGGCAGTGGCTCGCTATTTTACTTGTGATTATTGCATCTGTTGGTAGCTCGTTTTCAAACGCAAAAAAACAGGCTACTTAATTAACTACCAAATAAGCTAAATAAAGTCACCACACAACATGGTGACTTTATTGTGTTTTATCCGGTAATTTTTTAACTCACAGCCTTACTTCGCTTTTTAGTTGTAAGCAAATAACCAATCAACGAAATAAGCGGCATGCCGGTAGCCACCAGTGCAATACCAGTCCAACCGCCTGCTTCATATAGTGGGCTGGCAATAAGCGAGCCTACTGCGCCACCTACAAATATACTAGTCATGTAAATAGCGTTTAAACGCGCACGGCTTTGTGGCTCTAGCGCGTACACTGCACGTTGACCCAATACCATATTGGCCTGCACAGAAAAATCAATAAACACACCGGTTAATGCCAATACTATAATGCCGTAAGGTAACTCAAATAAGCTTGGTAAAAAGCACAGTGCTGCAATGAGTTTGGCCAGTAACGATAACTGATGCGTATAGCCCTTATCAGCCAAACGCCCAACAATGGGAGCTGCTACAGCACCTGCGGCGCCCACTAGTGCAAACAATGCTATTTCTGATTGGGATAAACCATACTCACGGGCAAGCACAACCGGTACGCTCGTCCAAAATAAGCTGAACGATGCAAACATTAACGCTTGAAAAAGTGAACGTTGGCGCAGCACTGGCTGGCTTATCATTAATTGTTTCAGCGATTTTAATAACTTAAAATACGTTGTTTTATGGGTTGGTTGCCTACTTGGAATAGCAAAATAAATTACACCAGCAATAAACACCATACACCCTGCTGCAAAGTAAAATACGGCGCGCCAACCAAAGTGATCGGCTATTAAGCTCGATATAGGTCTTGCTAGCAAAATACCTAACAACAAACCCGCCATAATATTACCAAGAACTTGTCCGCGTTTTTCGTCAGACGATAAATGCGCAGCAAGTGGAATAAGCACCTGAACAGAAACCGAACTTATACCTATCATCAAACACAAAATAAGCATTACATTAGGTGAATCAGCAAGTGCCGTACCCACTAAACTCAAAAACGACACACCAAGAGTGACCAACATAAGCTTTTTATTTTCAACTAAATCAGCTAGTGGTACTAAAAAAAACAACCCCAAAGCGTAGCCTATTTGTGTAAGCGATACGATAAGGCTAGCACTGTGCGCACTTAATCCAACTTCTGGGGCAAGTAACTCAATAATAGGTTGAGCGTAATAAATATTGGCAACAATAAGACCGCAACACAAAGCAATAATAGTAACGAGTGTATTGCTAAGGGGTTGCGCTGAAACGCCTGTTTGGGTCATGTGTGTCTCTACTTTATAAAAATAATAAAACCCAACCCGCAAACGCGGGTTGGGTTTCTACAAAAAAACTAAACTTTATTTTATTGGTGATGGCTGCCCATGTGGGCTTGAGCGTAAATACTGTTTAGGTGCAGTTACTGTAGCGCCAAGCTCTGCAGCTGCATGCCACGGCCAGTGCGGGTTATATAAAATACCACGCGCTAGTGCTACGCCATCGGCTTGCTGCTCACTAATAATATCTTCGGCTTGTTGCGCCTGTGTAATTAAACCCACCGCTATAACAGGCATTTTAACTGCTTCTTTTATGGCTGTTGCAAACGGTACCTGGAAATTAGGTTTAACTGGTATTTGTTGCTCTGGGCTTAGGCCCGCCGTACTTACATGAATAAAATCACAACCTAGTTCATCAAGCGCTTTACTAAGCACTATCGATTGATCTAAATCCCAGCCACTTTCAACCCAATCGGTTGCCGAAATACGCACACCCACTGCTTTATTACTGGGGAATACCGCTCTTACCGCTTTAAACACATCAAGTAATAAGCGCATTCTGTTTTCTAGGCTGCCACCGTAGTTGTCATCTCGCTTGTTTGAAAGTGGCGACAAAAATTGATGTAACAGGTAACCATGCGCACCATGAAGCTCGATTAAATCAAGGCCGAGTTCATCAGCGCGTTTAGCTGCACTTACAAAATTTTTAATTAGTGAATCTATGTCAGATTGGCTCATTGCTTTTGGCACTGGGCTGTTAGCGTCGTACGCAATTGCCGAAGGTGCGAGCGTTTGCCAGCCATTTACATCATCAGGTGCAATGGCATCGCCACCGTCCCATGGTTTTTCAGTCGATGCTTTGCGTCCAGCATGCGCTAACTGAATACCAATAGGCATAGGGCTGTATTGCCTTACTGCTTTTAGGCTTTTGCCTAGTGCTTGCTGGGTTTCGTTATTCCAAAGCCCTAAATCGCCGTAGCTAATACGCCCTTCTGGGTTTACTGCTGTTGCTTCTAAAATAAGTAACCCTGCACCACTTAAACTCAATTGGCCTAAATGAATAGTATGCCAATCACTAGCAGCGCCATTATTGGCTGAATACTGGCACATAGGGGCAATAATAATACGGTTATCTAACGATACTTGCCCAAGTGATAAAGGCGAAAATAGTTGGCTCATTGTTAATCCTTAAAAACACGCACAAAAAAGTGCGGACAAAATAAAAAAGAGAATACGAAGCGGCAATCAAACACGCTCACTCAAAAGCTTATGCAGTCACTTATAATTACGACTATCACTCATAATGGGGATAAAAACACACTTTAATAGTGCTAATAAAAGTATAAGTAATGACATTATGAAATATTAATTTTAATGTAATAATCTGTTTAACGAGCACGTCATAACACCAGCTTTAAAACATGAATGACTATTTACCTTTAAACAAGGGTGTAATTTTTAACCTAACTGTACCTAATTCCACTAAGCTATTGCTTGTATTGCCTATTAACCAAATAAAAACCCTGAAAATAAGCCATATTTATTCTATAAAAGTGAATTAAAATTCAATTTAAATATTCCCAGCTACTTCACTCCCTGATAAACTACTTAACTTAATTTACTAATGTAAAACATTTGAACTGGGGATCACTTTTTATGTTTAAACCAAGCTTGTTAACCTTGGCTATTTCGAGCGCTGTTTCTAGCGTATTTTTATTACCAAATGCCGCTCTTGCTCAAGAAGAAGTTGCCGCTAAAAACAAATCACTCGAAGTAATTGAAGTTACAGCAACAAGGCGCAGCGGCTCTGTGCAAAATGCACCGCTAAATATTACCGCTCTTGATGCAGATATTATGAAAGATCAAAATATCAATGAGCTTGCGGATGTAGCACGCTGGGTACCTGGTTTAACAATTACTGATCAAGGTGGCCGCTCAGGCTCGCCTATTATTGTTCGTGGTTTAAATACAAATTCTTCTGGTCCATCGTCAGATGGCGGCACAGTATCTACTTATATAAACGAAATTCCAGTTTCGGTAGATATGCGCCTAGTAGATATTGAGCGTGTTGAAGTATTAATTGGGCCACAAGGCACCCTTTATGGTGCAGGCACATTAGGCGGTGCAATTCGCTACATGCTTAAACAGCCTGAGCTTGATTTTACATCGCTTGAAGTTTACGGCGACCTGTTTCAAACAAAAGAAAGTGACTCTTTAGGTGGCGAAGGCGGTTTTATATTTAACCTTCCTATTATTGAAGATAAATTAGCAGTACGCGCCAGCTTAAACGTATATGAAGATCCGGGTTTTATCGATTACGGCTACGTAGTACGTGAGCCTGGCGTATCGTTGCCAGATCCAGATTGGAGCGATAGCTCAGCAGTTAGTAACAACCTTAAAAATGTAAAAGACGCCAACGGCGAAACCACCACTACAGGTCGTATTTCTGTTCGCTTTAAACCAAATGAATCGTTTGAAGGTACGCTTAACTACTTTTACCAAAACCAAGACAGCGAAGGCCGCTCGATTGTTCATTACAACAGCCTTAATTCAAACAACGGTTTAAGCGACGTAATAGGTAAATACGAATCGGCTTATCGCTTTGAAGAGCCTCGCGAGAAAAAAGATCAATTACTAAGCCTTGAGCTAAAAGCCGACCTAGGTTTTGCAGAGCTGGTATCGGCTACTGGTATTTCGAGCTTTGATGCCGACGGCCAACGCGACCAAACAGACTTACTTATTCGTCTTGATTACGGCTATGAAGAGTTTCCTTCGTTTTCATCTTTCACGCGTGAGATTGAAGAAGAAGACACCTTCACCCAAGAGCTGCGTTTAGTATCGCAAGGCGATAGTGACTTAAACTGGATTGTTGGTGCGTTTTACAACAAAATAGAAACGGATGCTTCTAGTAAAGAGTTTACGCCTGGCTTTGGTGACTTTGCAGTAGAAAACTTTGGCGCTTCGCAGTCTCGCCCAGATCAACTTGAGTACTTCTCGGTAGATCGTACCGAAATAACAGAATCAGCTTTATTTGGCGAAATAGGCTACCAAGTAACAGAAAAACTAGACGTAACTTTAGGTATGCGTTTATACCAATACGACGTTGAATCTGAGTCAGCTGTAGATTTTCCATTATTTAATACCTTATTTGATGACGCAGCACCTGATGCTATTTCATTAAACTTTGAAAAAAATGAAGCTGACGATAACGGCAGCCTCTTTAAGTTTAATGCTAAATACCAATTCACAAATTCAGTCATGGGCTATGTAACGGTAAGTGAAGGATTTAGAATCGGCGGTTCAAATGGTTTAGCACCGTGTCCTGATCCATTACCAGCTAACCAAGCAGGTTGTGGTAGTCCAGAAGAAATGCTTTACGATGCCGATACAACAACAAACTACGAGTTAGGCTTTAAAAGCACCTGGTTTAGAAGCCAACTTCATTTTAACGCCGCGCTATTTAACGTAGATTGGGATGATGCACAAATTGCGGGCGCTACTGATGTAGGCCAACTACCGTACTTATCTAACGCAGGTAGCGCTAACGCAAAAGGGATTGAAATATCTACCCGTGCCATTTTATCTGACTCGTTTTCAGTTTATGCAACCTATGCTTATACAAAAGCAGAGCTAACATCAGATGCACCATTTTTGTTTAATGCTGATGGTACCGATGGCGCAGAAGACGGCGACCGTTTACCAGGCTCTCCAGAGCATCAGTTCTCAATGGGTGTAAACTATCAAACAGATGTATTTAACGACAAAACGCTTGATATTAACTACGGTTTAACCGCGCAAAGCGATGTAATTACAAGAGTTGGCTTGCATGACAATGGCGAAACACTACCAGGTTACAGCTTAAGTAATATATCAGCTAAATTAACAGCTGATGCATGGTCAACTACCCTATATGTTGATAACCTATTCAACAAATACGCAGTTACATCCGTTCGTCGTTCAGATGCCGATATAACATCAGCAAATGGTGCCGATATACAACGTAACTACGGCCATTACATTAATCGCCCGCTTACGGTAGGTGTTAAATTTAACTACAAATTTGAAATATAATTTATAGTAATTTTTAAACAATGTTTTAAGGCTCAAATTTATTTGAGCCTTTTTATTTTCTTTCACAAAATAATTACCAAAAACCATGCAGCCAAATTTAAAGCAACTTCATCAAAGCGCAATACACTCCCTAAACCAAGGTAAAATAGAGCAAGCACACAAAGCCCTAGTGGAGTTAGTTACACTCAAACCAGACTTTGCTGATGGGTATTTTTTGCTGGCAATGGTTAATTTAACTGTTGGGCAAATACACAAAGCAATAAAGCTCATCGAAAAAGCCCTCACCCTTGGCCAAAGTATTGAATACACCGCGCAACTTGCTAAATGTTACGCACTTACTGGCGAATTACAAAAAGCAAAAAACACCGCACTATCGGTGCCATTAAAGCAAATAACTAAAGCACTTGATGCCGACACACTCGGCGTTGCACTTACTCAAGCAGGTATTCACGAGCAAGCACTTAACTACTTTGAGCGCGCTATTACACTGTCTACAGCAGCTAACAAAGCTCAACCTCAGTTTTATTATAACTACGGTGTAAGTGCTAAGTTTTTAGGGCTATTTGATAAAGCCCAACACGCTTTTGAAAATGCCATAGCGCTTAACCAGCTGCACCATCAAAGTCATTTTGCATTAAGTGATTTAACTAAAGTAAGTACACAAAACAATCATATTGAACGCTTAAAAAACGTGTTTGAGCAAGTAACAAACCCCGATGCAAAACTGCATATTGGCCATGCTTTAGCTAAAGAGTATCAAGATATTGGTGAGTTTTCAGACGCTTTTAACGCGTTAGAGCAAGGTAAAGTAGTAAAACGTGCTGTACAGCCGTTTGATCATAAAAGCTCAACTGAGTTATTTGAACATATTAAACTCTTAAGTGAACAGCACACACAAGCGCTGACACAAGGTAACCCAACGGCAGAGCCTATTTTTGTATTAGGCATGCCCCGCTCTGGCACCACATTGGTAGAGCGTATTTTATCGAGCCACAGCGACGTGCAGTCAGCCGGTGAACTGCAAGACTTTGGCTTAAGTGTTAAAAGGCTCAGCCAAACACAAACACCCCATGTGCTCGACACTCAAACACTCAGTAAAGCCTACGAGCTTGATTTTAATCAGCTTGGGTCAACCTATTTAAACGCAACACGCGTAATAACAGGCAGCCATAAGCACTTTATAGATAAACTCCCGTTTAACTTTTTTTATATCGACTTAATTACCAAAGCCCTGCCAAACGCTAAAATTATTTGCATGCTACGCGACCCAATGGACACCTGCATTGGTAACTATCGCCAGTTATTTACTATAAATAACCCCTACTACGCGTACTCGCTCGATTTACTCGACACTGCCAAATTTTACAGCCGCTTTTACAAACTCATGCAGCACTTTAGCGCCCTGCATAGCAATATAAAATTAGTAAAATACGAAGAACTAGTCGCCCAGCCCGAGCAGCAAATAAAAGAGCTAGTTAGCTTTTGTAATTTAGAGTGGCAAGCACAGTGTATAGACTTTCACTTAAACACCTCACCGGTCTCTACTGCAAGTAAAGTGCAAGTACGCCAACCACTTAACAACAAAGCAATTGGCCGTTGGAAGGCATTTAAGCCCCATACTGATGAGGCTGAGACCTACTTAAAACAACAAGATATTATAGGATGAAATATCACTTCTATTTTATATAAATTCGCTTAATTAATTTATAGTCAGGTAATTACTTTTTAAAATAAATATAAGCACTGTGACGATCAAACTAACACAGTTGCCAATGCTTACTGACAAATATTGATAGAAAAGGAATAATATAAATGGAATAAAATTCAGCTAATGTTCCCTTGAAGGGGCCACATAGTGAGTGGTATAGTTACTAAAGGATAAAAATTAAAGGATTAAAATGTTAATATTTAAAGAACTAAACTTAGTAAATATAACAAGGTTAACTAATAGTGTTGGTCACGGTGCTAGGAATGCCCCACTAGATGTTTTAGTACTACAAAGGCTTTTATTAGGTACACAAAAAAGTATTTCGGTAAAAAAGTACTAAAGCCCGATGGATATTATGGTAGTAAAACTGAAGAGCAACTAAAGCTATTTCAATCCGCTGCATTGGGTAATAAACACCCAAGTAAAAAAGTTATACCTGATGATTTAACTCACAAAGCACTTGTAGCCTCATTAAGTCAGAACTTTCTAAAAAAGCACAAAGAAGCTGCCCTTTTAAATCAAGTTCAAGTTATTGATTATGAACACTTCATTAAAATATATAAAAAGCAGTTCCCTAATGAGCAAGCATTTAATGATCTAAAAAAACTCTTGATTGAATGTGTAATGGATCCTCACATTACCGATATCCGATGGATTGCTTACATGTTAGCGACAGTAAAACGTGAGTGCGGACGTACCTGGAAACCAATTAAAGAGTGGGGAAAAGGAAAAGGTAAGCTGTATGGTAGCGTACACGATGTTCCAACTACTTCAACTGTAGAAAAAAACATATATTACGGAAGGGGTTATGTACAATTAACATGGGATTATAATTATAAAAAGGTTGGCGATGCTTTAGGGCTTGGAGATAAGCTCTATATAAATCCAGACCTAGCACTTAATCATAAAATTGCATATGCAATAATGTCTTATGGCATGCGAGAAGGTTTATTTGCTAAAGCGAAGCTAGGCCAATTTATATCAGGTGCAACTTCTAATTATATTGGAGCTAGGAGAATAATTAATGGTCAAGATCACGCTTTAGAGATTGCTAATGACGCTATAATTTTTGAGCGACTATTGAAAGCGTCACGAGGTACATTTGAATTTGAAAAGTTATTATTCTCAACAAATGTAGCGTTAGCTTAATACACATATACTTTTATGGATTAACTCTTGGTGAAATTAAATATGACCTTATTTGTTATGATCTTTTTATTATGCTCGCATGTTAATGCCGCTTCACTCAATGCAGATATTAAGAATAATAAACCCTTAAAAATGCAGATACCCTCTGGTCAAAAGTTGCCTCTAGATTTTGAGCTATTAACTCAAAAAAAGCTTCTTGGCTCACTAAATAAAAACGACAACTGTTCTATCAAAGACGAACATCATAACAATCGATTTGTCTCAGTTTTTAAGCTAAGTTCGGGTGATAAATTGCTTGCATTAGCTTGCAACACTGGAGCATATCAAGACAGTTACTTGACCTATTATGTCAAGACGTTAACTAACATGGCTTACCCCATAACTTGGTCAGAACCTACTTTTATTGATAATAAGTGGGAGCTAAAGCAAACTAATTTAATTACCGGCAGTATTGAAGTTAGTGAAATAGGGAATGAATTAAAGTCTCTGCGCTTATACTCTGCTTTTGGCTCTTGCGGTTATAAGGTCAATTACACCATTTCGTTCCCACAACTGATTAATCTAAAACCTAATTTAATACATGCAGACAACGATTGTGGTAATGGCATTTTAGTTGACGAGTGGCCAGTAATTTCCAATTCAAAATAACATCGCTAGTAATTATATTAAGGTCATATACTAATGTGATAAATGCCCCCAGTATGGGGGATTTATCTTTTTTAAATAGCCGCTTTTATAAACTCATGCAGCACTTTAGCGCCCTGCATAGCAATATAAAATTAGTAAAATACGAAAAACTAGTCGCCCAGCCCGAACAGCAAATAAAAGAGCTAGTTAGCTTTTGTAATTTAGAATGGCAAGCACAGTGTATAGATTTTCACTTAAACACCGCACCGGTCTCTACCGCCAGTAAAGTACAAGTACGCCAACCACTTAACAATAAAGCGATTGGGCGCTGGAAAGCATTTAAGCCCCATACTGATAAAGCAGAGGAGTACCTTTTAAAACAAGGTATTAGTATTGAGTAAACGCTTTATTTTACCGGTGAGAGACGCCAAATAAGAGGCTTTGTGTACGTGTGTAGGTCGGATAAGCGAAGCGCCATCCGACACAGTAAAATACCTTGCCAATTATTATCAACATTTTATGTTGTGGAGTGGCGGAGAATGCCAACAGCAGATATTACCTTTCAAAGCCTTTAGTGGGACTGCTAAGCCATGTGAACTCACACACCATTGCAGTCATTGAGGTTTAAGTTAAAGAGCCAATAAAACTAACACTTCACTTTGTCATCCATTGCTCTACTATGTATAACCAAAATCAGGATGAAATAAGGCCATACATTTCTGTTATTATGAAAAATCTATTATCCATTCGTTCTTATAGCACAAAACCAACCCGTCACTCACATCACTTTAATCAATTGGTTTTACCTTTACGTGGTGTCATAAATATATGCGTTGGTGATTTCAATGGTAAAGTTGCGCCAAGTGAATGTGTTGTAGTTAAAGCCAATGAAGAGCACTTGTTCACTGCAGATACTGAAGCTAGATTTGTAGTTGTGGACATGAAAAACCTACCCCTAAATATTTCATCTTCTCACTGTATTGTTTTTGCAATTAACTCATCCCTTAAAAGTTACTTAACCTTTATCGAAAACCAATTAGAAAATAAAGTTAATGCTCAATTAGAACAGGCGATGTTTGAAATGTTCAGTTTACTGCTTGCAGAGCAACCTTTATTGCCAAAAGTAGATAACCGTATTGGTACAGCAATATCCTTCATAGAGCAAAATATTGCAGAGCAACTTCACATTAAACGCCTGGCTGAATCTGCTTTTCTAAGCGAAACGCAGTTTAAGAAACTATTTAAGCAACAAACAAATATGACTGTGATGAAATACGTAACCAAACTTCGTATGGAAAAAGCGCAAGCTTTACTAACACACACAGATTATCCACTATCAATCATTGGTGAAAAAGTAGGCTACAAAGAGCCGTCAGCCTTTAGCCGAAAGTTTTCACAATTCTTTGGCCTACCACCTAATAAATTCAAAAAGTAAACTTAGTCTTTATTGTCAACGATAGCGTCTTAATTGTTAAAAACTCCTTTCATCATTAGCATACAATTTCTGTATTGAAATAATAAAAAACAGGTTTCACTATGCAAAGTCATCACGGAAGTTTTAAAGGTGTAATTGCTATCATTATTGCTAGTTTTTTGTGGGGAACAACAGGCACCGCAGCAAGCTATTCCCCTGATGTGAGTTCGTTTGCAATTGGTGCATTCTCTATGGGAATAGGGGGAGTGCTACTTGTTATTACAGCACGAAAAACGTTATTTATAGATTATAAGCTCATGATTTCACAGCCTAATGTATTACTTTTAGGTGCCGCTTCTGTCGCTATCTATCCATTAGCATTTTATACTTCAATGCGTTTATCAGGTGTTGCAATTGGCACTGTAGTTTCAATTGCTACGGCACCTTTTTTTGCTGCAATCCTTGAAAGCCTAATTAGTAAAAAAAATATATCACTGGAATGGGTACTGAGTTTTGTTATTGGAGCTATAGGTATTACTTTATTAACGTTAGGTAGAGATCAGAGTAATGATCCTTCATACAGTATTAATCAACAGAGCCTGGGTATTCTTTTGGGGTGTATTGCTGGATTAACCTATGCAGGTTATTCATGGGCAGCAAGGAGTTTAATTGAAAGTGGAGTTCATTCGAAATCGTCAATGTCAGGACTGTTTGGTTGTGCTGCTTTATTGTTACTCCCTTCATTATGGTTTACAGGTGATAACTTATTTTCAAGCGCAACCAATGCATTGGCATCTTTGTATATGGCAGTAATTCCAATGTTTTTAGGATACTTATTATTTGGTTTTGGCTTGAATTATATAAATGCAAGTAAAGCGACATTAATTACCTTAATAGAACCATTAGTTGCAACTGTTTTAGCCGTTTTCGTTATTGGTGAAAGGTTTAAGATAATTGGTTGGATAGGTGTGGCTTTGGTATCACTATGCCTATTAATGCAAACCATCAAACCTCAAAAGCAATTAAGAGTACCTATTAAATCTATGTAGCTTAAGAGCATTGACAATGCTTTTAAAAGCTTACCATAGGGTATAATTCATTTATATAAAGTAAAAAACATGAACGCTCGTAACGAACGTTCATAAAATGTAATAACCAAGGAGACGAGTATTGACTTCATACATAATAATTTCTCACAGTCTGCCTCACGCTCACAGCCGAACTTCGCTAAAGTGCCATTTATAGTATTTGAATTTAGGTCTAGATTGATGATCGTAAATGCCAGCATAGCGGTTGTTCAAGTATTTATATTTAGATGACTTATTTGTATCCCCCTAATCTCTGCCATTTAAGATTAGGTTTTTGTATCGCTGATAAAGATGCATATCATGTTCATCACTCTTCTTTATCCAGCAACTCCATTAATCCAACCAGTGCAGCGAAAAGTACAGCCCCTACAGGCCAAATTATCCAAGTTACGCCCCAATCCATAGTCCATAAGCTCCAACCAAGAAAGATAGCGATTAGCAAAGGCCAGTAGAATGCAGCGAGTTTTTCAGCACGTTTTACACGTCTACTCTTTACGGTATCTAGAGGCCCATCTTTTAGAATATTGTTATAAGCCTCGTATTTAGCCGCAACAGGAGACACAATGTATATCCCAGCGGCTATGATGAGCATAAGTACAATTAGCATCATTAGAGTTATACTTGGGCCTCTGAAAAGCATACTAGCAAACATAAGAGGTGCAAAACTGATAATGAACATAAATATACCCAACGATAATCTTCGATTATAGGT
This sequence comes from Pseudoalteromonas sp. SG45-3, assembly GCF_014164075.1. Taxonomy (NCBI): domain Bacteria; kingdom Pseudomonadati; phylum Pseudomonadota; class Gammaproteobacteria; order Alteromonadales; family Pseudoalteromonadaceae; genus Pseudoalteromonas; species Pseudoalteromonas sp. SG45-3. The sequence continues at coordinate 165,152 of NZ_JACJEN010000003.1, forward strand.
AGGTCTGAACTTTGTTAATTTTTCATTGAAAACACCATGTACACCATAGGCTAATTCAAATGCTTCATTATCTATTACCGCTATATCGCTTTCATATTGGTTGGCTCTGAGAAAAAAATTTATTCCCATAGAGACCATAACTACAATACACACAACTCCTATCGCTGCTGCGATATTGCCTGTCAGGTTCAATCGATTGGTTTCAGCCATTGCCAAGAAGAAAAACAAAGGTACTACTGAGCATAAACAAAGTATAACTCCTTTAGTGATTAAGGCTGACACTTCCATCTTATTTTCAATATATTTTGCTGCTTGTTCTAAACTAATTTGAATGATATCAGGCTTTTTATTTTCATCATGAGAATCAAAAGCTTCATTCTCATCTCTTAGTAGAAAGTCAGTAGACACGTCAAAAAGCTCCGCCAATATAATTATCCTATTTAAATCAGGTATGCTATTAGTGCTTTCCCACTTAGACACTGACTGCCTAGAAACATTCATCTTTTCAGCCAATTCTTCCTGCGACCAACCAACTTGTTTTCTTAATCTGACAATCTTTTCTGCTAAAATCATAAAGTTCATTCCTTCATTTGTTGTTGAGCGGTAAGCATAGAAAGTCAGGTAGTTGCAGACCAGCAAGTCAAGTTGTTAATTTGTCAACCAGCGGTTGCAATTAGGCTAAACAGCTAAATTTAAACATTTTATTTGGTGCTAGCAAGTTAGTTTTTCATTTTGAGAGTCGAACCAAATTAGACATCCTAAATATAACTAAGCTGTCAATCTATGGCAAAATTTCCCCATCAGGCAGGTCTTCCAGCCCAAAAGCTTTAAAGGTGCCCGTTTGATCCAATTTTGTCACTCGCTTAGGGAAGAGTTTAGTGTTTAATTGCTAAAATCACCTATAGCATAACTAGGGCATCCATAGTTAAACCACCTCAAAAAAAGAATGTTAGTAATGGGTCAATTTTGTTGACTAACGGTTGCTCGATTAAAGTTGTTAATTTACATTATTATTAATAATTTTAAGTAATTTGACATGATTAATTCATTAGAAATCTGTGTAAAAATTAAATGCTAGCGTCTTCTATACTCACAAAGCGATCTTGAAACCGAATTCATTACTGACTGCTTTAGGCTCAAATGAGCATCAAGTGATGGAAGTTCAAAGGCAGCAACGAGCTTACACTAGCCCTCAAACATGCAGTATATATTGGTTTGAATTACCAATAATCTGTTTATTCTTTTACAAAAACTAATGTCAGCTTTCGGCTAATAGTTAGCATTAGTAAAGCAGGTTCGAACGTCAGCTATAGAGAAAAATGGATTCCAATTACAAGATGCTTGAGCGGCTGTTAATCGCTCCTAGCCGCCTTTAAAAGTCATTCAAACAAGATTAAATTTTAAAACCCTGTCTTAAAATAGGCATACCCGCCGAAGGGATCTATCGCTAATTCATAATATTTAGTTCAGTTAATCTGAGCGCACCACTACGTTTATTTACTTTAGTGTCGGTTCAACGGTAAATAATGTCGATTCAGATAAACATTAATGAAGCAGGTTAAAAAACTCGCTAAATTCCTTATCAACAAAACGCCAAATACCTATTTTGATAAGGAATATAGTCATGAACATTATTACAAAAACAGTTATAGCACTGAGTTTAACAAGCCACTTTAGTGCGCATGCCATTGACCTGCGAGTCGACAATATTCGTGTATACCAAAGTAATTCGCAAAGCTTTTCTGCGCCGAGTTCGCTTTATATTGACGATGGTAAAATTGTAAACGTTGCTAAAGCGACCGACCCACTACAAAACGCCGATAAAACTATTGATGCCAACAACCAATATGCAATACCTGGTTTAATTGATTTACATGTACATTTGGGTTCATCAGGCAGTAACTTTACTGAGTTTCAGTATTTGCCGGTTAAATCGCACTTTAATTCTAATTTGTATTTAGGCGTAACTAACATTGTTGATTTGTTTTCGTTTGAGCAAACCCTAAACGAAGCCGCTCAATTAGAAGAAGCCCAACTAACCCCTAACCTTTTTTATGCAGGTACATTGTTTACCAACCCTGGCGGACACGGCACGCAGTTTGGCGGTCACGCATACGAAATTGCCAAAAATGAAGACATAGCAGCGCTATGGAAAAAACATATAAGCACCCAACCCCATGTAACTAAAGCGGTTATTGAAACCTTTGGCGGTGTGGGTAAATCGTTGACTGATAGCCAATTAAGCGATCTTGGTAAGCGCTCTAAAGCGGCTAATTTACCGTATTTTGTGCATGTTTCTACACTAGATGATGGCAAACGCGCTATTAAGGCCGGTGCAACGGCTTTAGCCCACGGTATTAATAGCGAAGCGATAGATGATGAGTTTATTACGCTAATGAAACAGCATAATGTAACCTACATTCCTACCCTTGCGGTGTACTACAACCATAGCGATGAAAAGCATAACCATACTATTAGCTCACAAAACGAGTTACTAAAAACCATTCCCGAAAAGCTTCAAGAGTGCTTGTTTGAAAATGTGCCTGCGCCTTCAAAATGGAAAGAACACGCATGGAGTGAACGTAAAACCGCTTATGCAAATATTCAAAAGTTACATAAAGCTAATATCACTATAGGCACCGGCTCTGATGCCGGAAACCCATACACAATCCATGGTACAGGGCTACATAACGAGTTAGATGCACTTAAAAAAGCGGGCCTAACTAATGGTGAAATAATTAATGCAGCAACGGTTAACGGCGCACAAGCGATCAATAAAGCAGATAGTATTGGTAAGCTTGCTAAAGGCTTTGAGGCAAGCTTTATACTGCTTAAGCAAAACCCACTTGATGATATAAACCATATTCACACTATCTCAGAGGTTTATAAAGCAGGTATACAAGTAGACCGCCCAGCGCTTATTGCTCAAAACAAAGCCATAAAGCCACAAGGCCCCACTTGTAATGAAGTAATTAAAAGCAGCCAAGCGCAGCATGTTATTGATGATTTTACCGGTGATACACCATGGCAAGCCTTAAGCGACTCGGTAATGGGTGGTCAGTCTGTGGCAACGCTTACCACGCATAAAAATAGCTTAACTATAGATACAACCATTACAAAGCCAACAAGCTTTGGCGCGTGGGCAGGCGCTGAAATAAAATTTACATCACCGGCTGATGCTTCTGCATTTAAAGGCGTGCGCTTAACGTATAAAGGGTCTACCACGCCTTTTGCTTTGTCTGTTTATCATAGTGATGTAAAAGATTGGGATCACTTTAGTGTACTTTTAAAGCCGCGCGATGAATGGACCACGCTTGATATTCCCTTCACTACACTTAAACAATTTGGTTTTGGTAGCCCAGTTACGTGGTCAGCAACAGAATTAACTGGGGTTAACTTAATGTGGCGTAAAATGTCAGGCGCAAGCAATGAGCTATTAAAAAACACATTACAAATCAAAGAGCTAACTTACTTTTGAATGAGTAGCAGTCAAAACACAAAATCATTTGGGTTTTGACTGTTTTTTGATATGGTTTAATCACTTACAAAAAGAAGCACATACTATGCTCAAACATCCATTTTATAAATACAGCTTTTTTATTCTACTTATTGTAGATATTGCTTATGCCCTTGGGCTAATAATCGCGAACTCTGCCCCCTTTACTACTGGTAGTGCACTCGCTGCAACTGTGTGGTTCGTAACTTTTTACTGGCTTCCTGTTTGGAGTGCGGCAGCAGTTATTTTTTACCTTCGCAATAAACACATTAACAAAATAGCATTTGAATGGTTAATTGCAGTTGTATTTATGGCACTTGGTAATGTGCTTACCGATATATTACTCACACAGCTTTTTGATGGGCATAAATCGATGGGAGTATTTGTTGTATTTAACGGCTTACTTTGGGGATCGTGTATTTACTTTACCAGTATTTTTATTGAAAACAAAAAACGCGCAACAGCCGAAAAACACGCACTTAAACAAGCCCAACTTGCTACATTACGATATCAACTAAACCCTCATTTTATGTTTAATAGCTTAAATACAATTTCGGCCTATATTCATACAAACCCTGATTTAGCCGATGAAGTACTGCATGAACTTGCTGATATTTTAAGGTACTCCCTTGATACCGCTGAGCAACAGCAAATACCTTTACAGCAAGAGCTTACAATAATAGAAAAATACTTAAATATTGAAAAAGCACGCTTTGGCGATAAACTTCAGGTTAATTACCATATTCCCAATAGGCTTAAAGACATATCGCTACCACCGCTACTTATTCAGCCAATTATTGAAAACGCCATTAAACACAACGCCAACCAAACTTCTCTAATACTTAATATAACCCTGAGTGAGCTTCCAAACGGCGTTAAAATACAAATTAGCGATAATGGTAAGGGTTTTTCGAGCGATGTAATAAAGCACGGGCATGGCAATGGTGTAGGGATGAAAAACATACTCAAGCGCGTCAAACAACTTGGTAAAAGTAAGGTACTACTGAGCAATAATAATGGTGCAGTGGTTACGTTGGAGCTAGCACTATGAACAGCAAAAACCAGCAACATACTATTACTAAAATGCGCGTATTATTTGCCGATGACGAGCTTCCCGCTCGCGAAAAATTAAGCCATCAATTAAGTTTAATGGAGCATGTTGAATTGGTGGCTATGGCTACAAATGGCAAAGAGGCTATTACATTAATCAATGAGCTGACCCCTGATGTGGTATTACTTGATATTCAAATGCCTGAAATTAACGGCCTTGAGCTTATTGATTTACTTAACTACCAGCCCATTATTATTTACACAACCGCGTACGATCAATTTGCTATTGAAGCATTCGAGAACGCCTCAACTGACTACTTACTCAAACCTTTTCCTATTGCTAGGCTAAAAAAAGCTCTCGCCAAAGCGCAGCAGCAACTAGAGCAACAACGTGCACATACCCTAGTCAATCACGAACCCAACGAGCAAACGTTTACATTAACCAAAAACACTATAAATAAGCTCATTAGTAAAAACGGTGAGCGGATATTTTTACTCTCCCCTAGTAATATTAAATTTATTAAATCGGAGCAGGGCAATAGTTTGGCGTGGAATGGCGATACATTTCATCATTTAAGCGATACACTTGATCAGCTTGAGCATGCTTTAGCAGCACATAACTTTGTACGAATCCACCGCAGTTATTTGGTTAATATTGACCACATTAAAGAAATACAGCGCTGGTTTAATGGCAAACTTATGGTGATTGTAAATGACGATATTAAATCTGAACTAAGCACCAGCAGAGCCGGCGCAGATAAGTTAAAGCAATTGCTGCATATTTAACTTATCCAATATGCTACTGGTCGTTACTCGAATACACACTTAAAATAGGGAATTTATAATCGGCAAACGATACAGTTACCGATTGTGTTTCGTTGCCTTTAAAACCGAGTTTAAATTCCATTGGCATAAATCGGCTGCCGTCAGCAAAAAGTGCAAGTAAGTGCTCCTCGCCTAATTCTCGATTGCCCGACGATAAGTTAGTTAGCGTTATAACAGCCCAGCGTTCGCCCTCTTCATTGCTCATTAATACATAATTAACGATTTTAAAATCCCCTTTTTTAGGGGTTATGTTGCTATCGTTTGCAAACGATAAGTGCATGCTATTTGGTACTGCACGGTCAACATTTAGCGCTTTGATAGAGTCGGCTTGGCTTGCCCACGAAAGCACCAATAAAATGATCACTAAGGCTTTCTTCACTGTGAGTTCCTTTTTATTACCTAGTAAAATACCTAGTAAATTACCTAATAAATTACATAACAATAACTGTTTAAATTATATTCGCATTCCATACCTATTATGTAAACAAACAATCATCACAATTTTATCCAGCGCTTTGGCTGCGCCACTACAGACTAAGCGCTCATTCAGTGTGCTTGCGCTACTTTGAGGTAATAACGAGTGATAAGAGTAAATAATTAAAGCTAACTTAAAGTAAAAAGCGCGATTAAACAGGAGTATAAACGTATGGCAAGCACACATAAAAACTCAACAATGGATTTATCTGATCCCAGTAATAGCATTCAAGTAAGAGGGGCACGCGTTCACAACTTAAAAAATGTAGACGTTGATTTACCTCGTAACGCATTGGTTGTTTTTACAGGAATATCGGGCTCTGGAAAGTCGTCGCTTGCGTTTGGAACGCTGTTTGCTGAGTCGCAGCACCGTTATCTTGATTCAGTATCGCCTTACGCCCGAAGGTTGATAGATCAAGTTGATGAGCCCGATGTTGATTCTATTGAAGGGCTACCGCCTGCCGTTGCTTTACAGCAGCAACGCGGCGCACCGTCGGTTCGCTCATCCGTTGGCAGCATAACAACTATTTCTAACGCGCTACGTATGCTTTACTCACGCGCAGGTGAATACCCAAAAGACCAAGGTATACTTTATGCTGATGCGTTTTCGCCGAATACGCCACAAGGTGCGTGCCCAGAATGCTCAGGAATAGGCCGAGTGTTTGAAGTAACCGAAAAGCTACTTGTGCCAGACGATACAAAAACTATTCGCCAGCGCGCCATTGAAGCGTGGCCACCAGCATGGCAAGGTAAAAACCTAAGCCGTATTCTTACTTCCCTTGGTTATGACATAGACACACCTTGGAACAAACTTTCTAAAAAAGCACGGGATTGGATTTTATTTACCGACGAAACACCTACTGTGCCGGTATACCCAGATTACACCTATGAGCAAACACAGAATGCGATAAAAAATAGCGAAGATCCAAGCTACATGGGAACTTTTTCAAGCGCTAAACGCTTTGTTTTACAGTCTTTTGCTACTACCCAAAGCCCGCGTACTAAAAAGCGCGTATCGCAGTTTATGCAAATATCGCAGTGCCCTACTTGCCAAGGTAAAAAATTAAAACAAGCATCGTTAAGTGTTAAATTTGCAGGGCTCGATATTGGCGAGCTATCTCAACTTACATTAAACGAACTTGCTAAAAAATTAAGTAATGCCGCCAGCACCAAAGTAAATAAGAATACAAAAAATCCAGAGCAAGCCATTGTTACGCAGCGCATTGCCAGTGACATTCTCACTCGTATTGAAGCACTAACCATGCTTGGTTTAGGGTACTTGTCGCTTGAGCGTACAACGCCAACGCTCTCACCCGGAGAACTACAACGATTGCGACTTGCCACACAAATTCGCTCTAAATTATTTGGGGTGGTTTACGTGCTAGATGAACCTTCAGCGGGTTTACACCCTGCCGACACACAAGCACTTTTAAAAGCGCTCGACGAGTTAATAGCGGCTGGCAATTCTGTATTTGTTGTTGAGCACGATGTTAGCGTTGTTAAACATGCCGATTGGATTGTTGATGTAGGCCCTGATGCAGGTGTGCATGGTGGCAACATTATTTACAGCGGCCCTGTTGAAGGGTTAAGTAAAGTAAAAAATTCGCACACTGCCCGCCACCTTTTTGCTAAAAACGCCAGTCAAGAGTCTACTCAAAACAGCGCGCAAAAAAAGGAGCAAAGGCAGCCAAAAGCGTGGTTAAAATTAGCTGATATTGAGCGTAACAATCTTAAAAAACTCAATGCAGAATTTCCACTGGGTGTTATGACAACCGTTACTGGGGTTTCGGGCTCGGGTAAATCAAGCCTAGTAAGCCAAGCGTTAGTAGAACTTGTTTACGAAGCACTTGGGCAAAAAGTAATACCGGAAGCCCCCACCGACGAAGCCGACCTACTCGAACAAGAACTGCAAACACACACCAGCGGAAAAATCATTGAAGGAATAAATAATATAAGCCGCCTGATTACCGTAAATCAAAAAGCGATTGGCCGTACCCCTCGTTCAAACTTAGCTACCTATACGGGTTTATTTGATCATGTGCGTAAACTATTTGCTTCTACCCAAAAAGCGAAAGAGCGCCGTTACGATGCTGGTCGCTTTTCGTTTAATGTTGCTAAAGGTCGCTGTAAAAACTGTGAAGGCGTTGGCTTTGTGAGTATAGAGCTGCTGTTTTTACCTAGCGTTTATTCACCTTGCCAAGTGTGTCATGGCAAACGTTATAACGAGCAAACACTTGAGGTTACATATCGTGATAAAAACATCAGCGATATTCTAGATTTAACGGTTGAATCGGCATATACCTTTTTTGAAAATGAGCCTGCAATACTGCGATCACTCGATGCACTTATGCAAGTAGGTCTTGGGTATTTACGTTTAGGGCAACCTGCCACTGAGCTTTCGGGCGGTGAAGCGCAGCGTATTAAATTAGCAACGGAGCTGCAACGTACGCAGCGCGGTAACACACTTTATATTCTTGATGAGCCAACTACAGGCCTGCATCCATCGGATGTATCAATGTTAATGTCGCAGTTAAATAAATTAGTTGATGCTGGCAATACCGTCATTATGGTTGAACACGATATGCAAGTAGCCCGCAATAGTGACTGGGTTATTGATGTAGGACCCGGTGCTGGCGAAGAAGGCGGCTTAATTGTAGCGCAAGGGAAACCTACAGAGGTAGCCCAATCTAAAATAAGCCGAACAGCACCTTTTTTGAATCGTGCAATTTAAAGAGCAGGTAAACACTAAATAACAAAAAAGAGCCAATGGCTCTTTTTTGTTATTAGCTTTTTAAAAAGCGTTCTATTTTAGGTTTTACCGTAACCGACATTATCAGCATTATAGTTAAACCTATTGGTAATGCGGCTAATAACCCTTCAGCCCATCCAGTTACAAATACACGCATATCTGCATAGCCAATATTATTAGTAGCGGTAACAAACGCCATAACCGACTCCATGATCAGCGCCATAAAAACACTAATCACTAAATTACGTTTTAGCTCGCTACTACTAGGCAATAACTTATTAACTAGCTTATGCATTAAGGTCATCATTACAAAACCAACAGGCGCCATAACCAATACTGCACTTATAAATGAGGTAAACCAATCTGCATAAAAATGCTCTGTAACACCCACATTCACATAAGTCATAATGCCAGTTAGAGTACCGCCAATTAAGGTAATAATACTTACCATAACCAGTATTTTATAAATTACAGGTGTTTTTTTAGGCTCAACCATTACTGGGTTTGCTGATACGGGTGTACTCATTTTTGGGCATGCCTTAAGCGTTAAATAGATGACAAAATCAACTATAACAAATTAATTGACAATATCAACCACTTTTTGAGCTAACCAAAAATAAGCCAAATTCCAACTAACCCCATTAAACTACCAGCAATACGGTTCATCCATTTAATATTATCACCACGGCTTAAAAATAAACGTAAGCTTTTACCGCCTGTTGCGTAAGCTAACATACTTAAAAACTCGGTGGTCATTATAACACCAAGCAATACTAAAAGCTGAGGGGCTACAGCATGCTCAACACTTATAAAGGGTGGCAGTAGTGAAATCATAAACGCCCACCCTTTAGGGTTAGCAATTGCGGTTACAAAACCTTGCGTAAATAACGACTTCCTACTTACGTCACTTGGTTTTGAGGTATCGACCGACATTTTTCCTTTGGCTCGCCACATGTTAACGCCAATATAAATTAAGTACGCACCGCCTACCCACTTTAAAATAGCAAACGCATCTGGGTAATTTAGCATTACGCTTGCAACACCTAATACCGCAGCTATGGCAACACTTGCGACACCTAACAGCTCGCCTATCATCATCCATAATGTGCGGCGCACGCCAATGCTCATACCGAGTGTCATGGCAAGGGTCATACACATACCAGGCGTTATCGACACAAAAAAGAAGGTAGGAATAAAAACCGCAAGTGCTGCTACATCAATCATTAATTTACTCTCATATTAAAAGCAAAAACGCGGCTATAAGTAGCCGCGCTGTTGCTTACTCATTTTTATTACTATTGACCAGCACTTACCACGGGGTCAGTAATAACCTCTACTGGCTCTGCTGTATCATTTAACAAATACTTATCTAACCACTGTTCTTGTTCCCACAACACATGTAATAAGCTTTTACGCGCACGGTAACCATGTGCTTCATAAGGGAGCATTACTAAGCGAGCATCTTTACCTAAACCTTTAAGGGCTGCGTACATGCGCTCACTTTGCATTGGGAAGGTTCCTGAATTAGGATCTTCTTGGCCGTGGATCATTAGCATTGGTTCGTTAATTTTTTCAGCATGGAAAAACGGCGACATATTAGCGTACACACTTTGTGCTTGCCAAAAATCACGCTCTTCTCCTTGAAAACCAAACGGCGTTAATGTGCGGTTATACGCGCCACTGCGAGCAATACCTGTTTTAAATAAATCGCTATGAGCCAATAAGTTAGCAACCATAAATGCACCATACGAGTGCCCTGCTATGGCTATTTTGTTTTTATCGGCAATACCTTTTTTAACCAATACATCAACAGCTGCTTGCGCACTTGATACTAACTGCTTTCTAAAGTTATCGTTTGGCTCGCTGCCATCAATACCCACTATTGGCATTTTAGGGTCGTCAAACACGGCAATACCTTTAGCAAGGTAAGGCATTGGGCCCCAATAACCAATGTAGGTAAACGCATAAGGCGATTCGCGTACTTGCGATGCAACCGCTTTATCTTTGTATTCAAGTGGGTAAGCCCACATAAGTACCGGTAACGGGCCTTGTGTTTTATCGTACCCTGGTGGTAAATAAAGCGTGCCCGAAAGCTCAACGCCGTCGTCGCGTTTATAACGTAATTGCTCTTTAGTTACGCCTTTAAATGCAGGGTACGGATGCTCAAATGTCGTTAGTTGCGTTAACGTGTCGTTATCTAAATCACGTATAAAAAAGTTAGGTTGCTCAGTTTTAGATTCGCGAATAGTAATAAAGCGCTCACCTTCGTCATCAAGTAGTGCACGAACACGCTCATAGTATGGCGCTTCTGATTGCCATAAACGCTTGCTGCTATTTGTTTTAACATCGTACCTATCTAAAAACGGCACATTACCTTGCTCTGAAGCACCATTACCGCGCAGGTAAATATAACGCCCGCCTACAATTTTAATTACGTTTGCGCCTAAATCGTTGCGCTCGTAAATGGCATTACCCGGGTCTTTGTACGCATCGTTGTAACTACGCTCTGAAAATAGCACGCGGTTTCTGTCGGCATTTCGTGGTTGCACTATGTAAGTACGTACTTGGCGATCGCTAAAGCGCCAGTCTGTCAGCATTGCTACGTTTTCGTTGCCCCACTCCATTCCCGCATAACGGCGCTCTACTTTGGCAAATAATTTAGGCTCGCGTTTAAATGGTGCACGTAAGCTGTAAACATAATCATGATGCTCAACGTCGGTTTTCATGTCGCCGCCATCTTGCGCCTCGGCCCAAATAACTTCAGCACCTTGATCGGCTCGCCATTCAAAATCACGGCGGCCAGTGCGTACACTGTCGTAACCTTGTGGAATATTATCGGCAAGTGGCTGTTTTGCCAGCTCTGCTAATGCATAGCCGCGCATGCCCCATATTTGCCACGTGCTTGCAAAGCGGCTGTAAGGCACTTGATACGAAAACGGCTCATTAATACCGGCAACTAAAATATTGGTAGAATCAGGTGATACTGAAAACGATTTAAATAAAGAAGGGCTACCTATTGCTTGAGTATTGCCATCAAGCGTTATGTAAGCCAATTGCCCTTGCCCGTAAAACTTAAACTGTGATTCATCAAACGGGCTGGTTAATAAATTTTGGTAAGTACGTGCTGGCGCTTTTTCGCCAGTACTTTGTTGAATAACAGGCACTACATTTTGGCTGTTATTTTCAAGCCTTGGTTTACCAAAATTAACAGCAAGATTTGCAACAATGGCGCTGCTATCTGGCAGCCATTTATATGGCGATGCAGTTAGTACCGAATTTAACGCAGCACTAGTTAACTCTTTTGCTTGTTTGGTTTCAACGCTGTAAAGCCATAAGTTGGCTTGGGTTGGCTGCTCAACAACAAAGGCTAAATATTTACTATTAGATGACCATTTAGGTGAGCGGATAATGCCATTAGGTAAGTTGTTAATGCTAATAACCGACCCGCTTTGAACATGCTTTAGCTCCACGGCACTAAATTTGGCACTCACACGAGAGCGCGAAAAATTAGCGGGGTTTAGCTTAATACCTGCAAGCTTAAGCTCTTCTTTTGCAAGTTCATCAAGGGTTACTACACGTTTGCGCTCAAAAAGCGCTAGCCACTGGCCATCGCTCGATAAGTAACTAGTGGGTGCTAACTTAGCGTCAACCAATGCTGCAAGTTCGGGTGATGGGGTTTGATAGCCCTGCTCGGCGTAACTTGTTGGGACTAATGCCGCACAACAAATAAAGACAACTAACAGCCTAAAAGCGCTCATGTTTTTATCCTTTTGTTATTTTTTACTCTTATAGGCGTATATAAACACGTTTTGCTTTGTTCATAAAGTATTAAGGTAAGTTAAACACCTCTAAAAGATGACTTAATAGTGCTGATTAAGCTAAACTACAGCGCTATTTATTCACCACTGCGGTACTTAAAATACAATGCATAACAAAGCCAAATCAGTCACCATTTTTGATGTTGCAGAGCGTGCTGGTGTATCAAAATCAACCGTATCGTTGGTACTTACCCAAAGCGATAAAGTGGGCAATAAAAGTAAACAAAAAATACTAAAAGCGATAGATGAGCTAGGGTACGTTTATAATCGTGATGCCGCTGCTATGCGCTCAAAACGCTCTAACTTAGTGGCCATAGTAATAAATGATTTAACTAACCCAGCTATGGCACACCTTGCTACCAGCTTAGAACTTTTGTTAAACGACAATGGCTTACAAGCCATGATTGTAAGCAGTAATAATAGCCTTGAGCTACAAGCAAACGCAGTTAAAAACTTAAAAGAATACAACGCGGCTGCATTTATTATTTGCCCCGTTGCTAATACTTGCCCCAAATGGCTTGATGCGCTCAGCGCGCAACACAAAGTAATTACCTTAATGAGTGAAGTGCCCTTTAGCGCAGCTCCGTGTGTATTACCCGACTATAAAAAAGCCAGCCACGTAGCCAGTATGCATTTACTCGCACAAGGCGTGACAAACATAGCATTTATAAGCAGTGAACTTACTTTAAGTGATTCACAAGCACTGCAAAGTGGCTTTAATACCGCATGCGCGCAGCACAGCATTACACCATTAGCACCCATTGACTGCGCAGTAAACACAGCCCTTAGCGCTAAAAATGCATTTATAGAAGCATATAAACACAACCCCACATTAAACGCAGTGGTGTGTGCAAACGATATTATTGCTCAAGGTGTTATTGCCGCTATTAACTCATTAACTAATCACTGTATTAAAGTAGTGAGTTGCCACCACATTCCTAATAGCGCGGTTATAAATAATCACTTAACCACCGTGGCTATTAGTACAACTGATATAGCTAAGCGGTGCCTTTTAATACTCCAAGAGCTACTACAAAATACAGTCCCGCCAGTAAAAACACTGGTAAATGTAAACTTACAAATTAGAGATTCTAGCCAATGAAAAAAGTGCTGGTAATTGGCTACGTATGGCCAGAGCCAAATTCGTCTGCTGCGGGAACGCACATGATGTCGTTATTAAATGCATTTAGAGCGCAAAACTGGGACGTTGAATTTGCAACGCCCGCGCAGCGCACCGACCACATGGTAAACCTTGACGACTTTGGTATAACCAGCCAAAGCATTGCACTAAACTGCGATAGCTTTGACGAATACGTTAAAGCCTATAACCCAGATATAGTCATGTTTGACCGCTTTATGATGGAAGAACAATTTGGCTGGCGCGTCGATAAACATTGCCCAAATGCCATTAAAATATTAGATACCGAAGATTTACAATGCCTACGTAATGCACGCCACGAAGCGTTTAAAGGTGAGCGCGAGTTTACAACCAGCGATTTACACTCAGACATAGCAAAACGAGAAATTGCCGCTATTTTACGCTGCGACCTAAGCTTAATTATTTCAAGTTATGAAATGAGCCTGCTAAACAGCGTATTTAAAATAGAGCCAAGCTTATTACACCATTTACCATTTATGGTCGATTTAAGCTCACTGCCTACAAGTACAAAAACGTTTGAGCAGCGCCAGCACTTTATGACCATAGGTAACTTTAGACACGCACCAAACTGGGATGCTGTACTTTATTTGCAAAAAATATGGCCACTTATTCGCAAGCAACTCCCAAAAGCAGAACTACATATTTATGGCTCCTACCCACCACCAAAAGCCACGGCACTAAATAACCCTAAAACAGGGTTTTTAATAAAAGGCTGGGCCGATAATGCGTTTGATGTAATGCAAAGCGCACGCGTATGTTTAGCACCACTTCGTTTTGGTGCAGGCATTAAAGGTAAATTACTTGAAGCCATGATTATGCAAACACCCAGCGTTACCACCTATATTGGTGCAGAGGGCATGCATAACGATTTACCATGGCCTGGTAAAATAGCCAACACCGCCGACGATTTTGCCAATGCTGCTGTTGAAATGTACACCAATCAAAGTGACTTTGAACAAGCGCAGCAAGATGGCAACACGCTCCTTAATACGCTTTACGATAAAGCACAATTGAGTACGGTGTTAATTAAAAAAATCGATTCAATAAGTAGCGATTTAGAGGCTCATCGCGAAAAAAACTTTACAGGCCAAATGCTCAAACATCATACAATGCGCAGCACTCAATACATGTCGCAATGGATAGCTGAAAAAAATAAAAAATTAGATTAAAAATGACTAGACACACACCAATTAGTGTTTAAAATCGCGCCCATCAAACGTGGGCAGTTTTAGCTGTATTGTCTATATTTTTAGCTTAGTTATCGCAATATTTGGTCCAAAAAGATTTGAAAACTGCAACCTTTACAGAAAAACGCAAATTTATCGTTAAATTGGGTAAAATGCTTCACAAGTATGGTACGCCTGCTTACCGCCTAGAAGCCCACCTAATGGAAGTGGCTACATATTTAGGACTTAAATCGTCGTTTGTTATGTCGCCAACTTCGGTAACGTTTGTTATTTGGACTGATGGCCACGAAGACGAGTACACCCATGTTGCGCGTGTAGACCCTGGCGATCACGATTTAGGCTCACTTGCCGACACCGACGATCTTGTAAACCAAATGCTTGACGACAAGCTAACTTTACAAGAAGTTGACGCCCAGCTAGATGCTATCTACGACATGCCAAACCCATACAATAAACTTGTTACGGGCGTTGCGTTTGCAACTTCTGGTGGTGCGTTTGCAATGTTAATGGGTACTAGCTGGACTGATGTTATTTGGTCATCGCTTCTTACTTTAGTTGTTTATTTGTTTGTGCTTTGGTCGGGACGCTCAAAACGCGTAGCCCATATGCTTGAGCCATTGGTAGCCATAATATCGGCAATACTTGCCTGTGCAGTAAGCGTGTATATAACACCTGAAATAAACATACGCTTGGTGGTACTTTCGGCCATTATTGTATTTATACCAGGTTTAGCACTTGCGCTTGGCTTAGCAGAGCTTGCAGCGCGGCATTTAGTGTCGGGTACAGCAAGAGTCATGGACTCGTTTATGCTGTTATTTAAACTCTATTTTGGCGGTTTTATTGGCATAGGCATTGGCTTTGCACTCTTTGGGCAAGCTGACTTTGTACAACCTGAACCATTACCAAAGTGGACAGCATGGCTCGCCATATTTTTACTTTGTAGCAGCTTAATAGTTATTTTTAGAACCAAACTTAAGCACGCTGTTTGGTCTATTGCATCAGGCTTTATAGCGTATGGCACCAGTATTGGCTCGGCTATGTACCTTGATTACACGTTAGGTACGTTTGTGGGTGCTTTATCGGTAGGTATATTTAGTAACTTGTTTAACCGTGTTGCTAATGCGCCGGCTTCTATTGTGGCCATGCAAGGCTTAATTGTATTAGTACCAGGTAGCAAAACCTATATTGGCTTAAACTCACTCATTGAAGGCCAAGACTTTATATACGCAGAGCATATAGGCCAGCAAACGTTTTTAATATTTATGTCGCTTGTTGCAGGGCTAATATTTGCAAACGTAGCCCTACCGCCTAAAAAGAGTTTGTAACTGATACTGAGCGCTCGCTTTACTTTAATTGAGTAAAGCGAGTAAAACATTAAACTAAAAACAACTACCAAGTAGCAATTGAGGCCAATGCTAAATGTTTTAGCTCATTACATTGCACTTGAGTCAAACTCAAAAACCTCATAGTGATTCCAACGTAAAAACAGTTCAGCGCTTTCTAAATAACCTAAACTCTGGATAATAAATCTATCTCAAGCAGCTATTTTCAGCGCTAACTGCGTTGAATTTACTTGCAATAGGCTAGATATTTGCGTATTCACTGGTGCGTAAACTGCTTTGCTGAGCTTGAATAAGCCATAAAACAGCCAGCGACAGTAAAACCGATTTCCATTTCATTATTGCTCCGTTCCCTCTATGAGTAGAGGTATTTTATGCGTGTTTTTATTAATTTAATGATAAACCATATATTATTTTCTATTTCGGTTCAATCACTTACAAACAGCGGCCTTAGCTTATTAATAATAAAAGATGATAGTGAGGATTATTACTTGGCACTTCCCTATTGAGCAAAAGTACTCAATAGGGAAGTAACTCATTTAGCGTGACCAGTTAGTTTTAGCAAGCTCTACAATCTCGTTTCCTTTGCCGTTTATCAGCGCTTTCATCATGTAAACACTAAAGCCTTTTGCTTGCTCTAATTTGATTTTCGGCGGCATTGAAAGCTCTTGTTTTGCAGTATCGACTTCTAAAACAACAGGTCCTGAGTGGTTCATCATCTCGTTCATTGCCGATGGTAATTTTTCAGGGTCATCCACATGAATCCCTTTTAAGCCGCAGGCCTGTGCAATGTTAGCAAAACTTGGGTTTTCTAAATCGGTATCGCTTGATAAAAACCCACTGGCTTTCATTTCCATAGCCACAAAACTAAGTGAGCGATTATTATATACAACAATTTTGATTGGTAAATTAAGCTGTCTAAGCGAGATTAAATCCCCCATTAACATCGAAAAGCCACCATCACCACACATTGCAATGACTTGGCGGTCTCTATCTACAGATTGAACCCCCATTGCCTGCGACATCGCATTTGCCATAGAGCCATGATTAAACGAGCCAATTAAGCGACGCTTACCATTCATTGATAAATAACGCGCAGCCCACACTGTTGGCGTACCTACATCACAAGTAAAAACAGCATCGTCAGCCGCTTGCTCGTTTAGTAAACGCGTTAGGTATTGCGGGTGAATTAAATTTTGCGAGGTTTTGCCACTGGCTAGTTCATCGAGATCTTGTCGAGACTCTTTGTAGTTTTTAACACTTTTTTCTAAGTGCGAACTTGTCCGCTCACCTTTAATATAATCAAGCAGTGTGGTCACTGAATTTTTTGTATCGCCTAATACGCCACAGTCAATTTGCACGTGTCGCCCGAGTGACGCAGCCTGATTATCAATTTGCAATATGGTGGTATTTTCAGGATAAAAAGCACGATAAGGAAAACTAGTACCAATCATAAGTAACGTATCGGCTTCTTGCATTGCATGATAGCCCGACGCAAAACCAATAAATCCGGTCATACCAACATCGTAAGGGTTATCGTACTCAATAAATTCTTTACCACGCATAGCATGCACTATCGGTGCTTGTAATTTTTCGGCTAGCGCAACAATTTCGTCGTGGGCATCCTTACAACCAGCGCCGCACAACAAGGTTACTTTTTTACTTTTATTAAGATGAGTCGCCATTGCTTCAATATCAGATAAAGCGGGGGTATAAGTTGCTGGTTTTGGCACGTTCCATTTTGGCTTAATAGCTTTAGGCATATCTTTTAATGCTATGTCGCCAGGTAGCACAAGTACACTCACGCCTTTATTTAATATTGCTTGTCGCATTGCTGTTTCTAGCAGGTACGGCATTTGCTCAGGGCTCGACACCATTTCACAATACACACTGCATTCTTTAAATAATTCTTGCGGATGGGTTTCTTGAAAATAACTACTACCAATTTCAGATGAAGGAATATGTGCGGCAATTGCTAATACTGGTACATTATTACGCTGACAATCAAATAAGCCATTAATTAAATGAAGGTTACCCGGCCCACAAGAACCCGCACACACCGCAAGCTCGCCTGATAAATGGGCTTCGCCACCAGCTGCAAATGCGGCAACTTCTTCATGTCGCGTTCCTAACCATTCAATTGTTCCCATTTTTCGCAGACTTTCACTAATGCCGTTAAGTGAATCGCCAGTTACTCCCCAAATACGTTTTACGCCTGCTTGTTCGAGGGTTTTAGTAATAAAACTTGCGATATTTTGACTCATAATATAGAACTCCTAAATATTCAGTTATTCTGTAAATTGATTTTTCGTCTCTGATCTATCAGGTAAGTCATCGTTTCGAAATGCGCTCAATTATTGAGAATCGATAAGCTTAAATATTTTGATAATGATAAATATATTACTACTGAGACTTTACTAACAAACGCCTATGCTTGCTGCGACCCCATACTGATACATAAAACATGAATGTCCGCTTTAAAGTGTTTATGAATATGCGGGTGCGAGATTTTTAGTGGCTTAACTATGAATATGTTATTATGCGCTCAATTATTTTACTGAATGCTTTTCTCTTACTTCTATGTCAAATTCTGCTTCTTGCTTTACATTATTTTCTCAAAATATTGATGCTCTCGCGCTTCCTGAAAAGTTTACTTTCCCTTTTTATTACGAGCCGCAACCATTAGCTGTAGCAGCCACTAAACAATTACAGCAACAACTTGAAACGTTAACGCATTTAAAAGCAGAAAATGCAGGTAAAATGTTTGGGGTTTTAGTGGTGCAAAATGCTAAGCAACAATTAGGCTTTTTAAGTGCTTATTCGGGACAAATTGAAGGTGATAAAGGCAATATTAGTTTTGTGCCGCCTGTTTCTAGCATGCAACTTCAAGATGATACCTATTTGGCTCAAAGTAAAATAATTAACGATATTAATGCTCAAATTGAGCAGTTAGAAAATAGCGAACAACTACTTGAAGTTAATAACAAACTTGATGATGCAACACAGAGCTACCAGCAAGCGCTATTAGCTCAACAGGCAGTAATGCAAGCCGGTCGTCAGCAACGAAAAATACAACGTACTGAAGGTGAATTAGAACTTAGCGAAAGTGATTTTGAGCAGTTAAAAAATAAGCTTGCAGGGCAAAGCATCGTAGAAAAAAAGCAACTGCTGGCACTTAAAGCCTATTGGCAAAATATAATCGAGTCACTGCAGCAAACACACATCAATATTTCTGATGAAATTGCTCATTTAAAAAAACGCCGTAAAACGCTTTCTAAAAGCTTACAAAAAAAGCTATTTGCACAGTACCAATTTTTAAATGCAAATGGTGAAACTACAGACTTAAATGCTATTTTTGCAGCATTACCTGAGCACACTCCTCCTTCGGGTGCTGGCGATTGTGCAGCGCCTAAATTATTACAATACGCCTATAAACATGACTTAAAGCCACTTGCTATGGCAGAGTTTTGGTGGGGAGCAGCACCTAAATCAGCAATTAGGCAGCATAAGAATTACTACCCTTCTTGTTACAGTAAATGCCAACCAATACTTGGGCATATGCTAAAGGGTTTAGATGTTGAAGATAACCCGCTACTTATCAACCCAGCTCAGGGTAAAGATTTAAGTATTGTTTATAAAGATGACGACTTACTTGTGGTAAATAAGCCCGCTGAGTTTTTATCGGTACCTGGCGTTAATATTGATGACTCAGTTTATATGCGAATCAAAACGCAGTTTCCAGAGGCATCAGGGCCACTAATTGTACACAGATTAGATATGTCGACTTCTGGGTTATTGATGATTGCGCTTAATAAACGCGTGCACAAAGCACTGCAAAAGCAGTTTATTGAACGCACCATAGATAAACGTTATGTCGCATTAGTTAATGGTAACGTAGCTGAGGATAGCGGAGTAATTGATTTACCCTTAGTGCTCGACTTTGATGATAAACCGCGCCAAATGGTGTGTTACACACACGGTAAGCCATCACTTACTACCTGGCAGGTTTTAGAGCGTAACAACAATATTACCCGATTACAGTTATACCCTAAAACAGGGCGAACTCATCAATTAAGAGTGCATTGTGCGCACAGCTTAGGTTTAAACATGCCAATTATAGGCGACACACATTACGGGCAAAAAGCCGAACGATTACATTTACATGCAGAATACTTAGCATTTACTCACCCTATTACGCTTAAACGATTAGAGTTTGAAGTAGCCGCTGATTTTTAATAAAACACATAACTACAGCGACTATATTATATAATGTGTTTGTTTTTATTAATTAAATTGATATCGTTTGTGGTCTTATTTTTTCAATGAGAAGTGTAAAAAAAACTGTTCAAACCCAAGTTTATTAAGCACTGTGAATAAGTATTTCAATAATAAAAATAAATCAGCAAAGGATTAACATGGCTAACAATACACAAATAAAGATTTTAGGTAATACTTTATGGGCAAAGTATATTGTTCTCCTTTTATTTTTACTTTTTAGTAAACTTGCCTCTGCTAACGGCGATTCATTAAATGCAACTTCACATGCGCTAGACTTTGACACGACTCAAACTCTCATCAATAACATAAAACTAAATGAATTAGACTATCTTCAAAATGGAGACAAACTCACTCAAGCGTTTAAAATAAGCAAAGATCAAAATTGGGAAAAGCTTCATCTAGAAGCGGCCGCTTTGTATGCGGAGTTACTTTTTAGACAAGAAAAATACACAGCGTTAAATACTCACTTATCCTATTACTTAAAGAACAAAGAGTTACCAAACCAAAAAAGTGTGTATTTATTATTTCTCGAATCACAACTCAAGTCTCTAGCGAGGGATGCAAACCCAGCTCCAGCACACACGCTAGCCACAAAATTAGAAGAGAGCTTGCAACAGCATTCATCTAAAGAAAAAATTATTATTTTACGAGCACTTGCTTACTATTACACCGATACTGATGCATTGAAAAAGACCCTAAATGTTGCACTAGAGGGGTTAGAATTAGCATTAAAAGATGACGACTCAGCATCTCAGGGATACTTTTTTAGAAAAATAGCCGATGCATATAATTATCTAAACGAAAAAGACAAAGCCATATATTATGCAAAAAAAGCGGTTGCAGCATATGAGCAAACACAAGATGGGCTTTTTACTGCAAAAGCATATTGGAGTTTAGGCAATATATTGCTCGAGATAAAGAAACCTAAAGATGCCTTAATATACCTAGACAAAGCATTGCTCTATTTCAAAAAAGTTAATATGCAAAAAGGCTTAACCTTTGCCCAATACTCAATTGCCAGCATTGAGTACTTACAAGCAAACTACGATAAAGCTTTAACTTTAACTAAAGAAAACATTGAGCTTGCTCGTTCTGCAGGTGTTTATGATATGCAACTCGCATCGCTCATTTTGTTAGCTGACATATATATAAAACTAGATTTAATTGATCAAGCAAATGAAGCAAACGATGAGGTGTTTTTAAAATTAGATAAATTCAGCCGCAGTATTTATAAAGCCGATTTTTTAAGTAAACGCTATGAGCTAAAGCGACGCCTTAACTACACTGACGAGGCTTTTGAAGCAATTGAACAAAAGCTCCTTTATACAAAAAAACACTACGAAGCTACCAGTGAAAATAATATAAAAACACTACAGATACAGTTTGAAGTAAAAGAAAAAGAAGAAAAAATACAGCAACTAGAGTACGCAAAAGATATTAGTGAGCTACAAGCTAAAGAAGAATATCATCAAAAAATAATTTGGCGACTTAGCGCTGCTATTGCGTTTATTTTAGTGATTGTTTCATTATTTTTATTTTATCGACAAGCTCGACAACGTCAAAAGTATCACGATATTTCATTAACAGATTACCTAACAAATTGCCCTAATCGAAGAGGAATAATGCGCGCAGCAGAAGCAAAGCTTGATGAAGGTAAAATGACTATAGCAATTGTTGACTTAGACTACTTTAAAAAAGTTAACGACCATTTTGGTCACGATGTTGGCGATTTAGTTCTTATTGCCTTTGCAAAAGCTGCAAGAGAAACACTAAGTGGTGATCATCAGTTTGGCCGCTACGGCGGCGAAGAATGGTTGTTTGCACTAAATTCGGTTGACGAACTAGCTATTCGAGATATATTTGACCAGCTAGCCACTAGGTTTACCGAGCATTGTAGTAATATAAAAGACCTTCCTTGTGATACAAAAATCACTTTTAGTGTTGGAGCCTCTGTAAGTAACCCTTTAAAAAGCACACTAGATGTTCTTATTAAGCATGCAGATAAATTACTTTATAAAGCAAAAGAAAACGGAAGAAACCAAGTCGTTGTTGATTAAATAAACACAGCTAGAAGTACTTGCTCAGTTAATTGACTAAAGTCCATCTGTAACCATCTGTTTAATTTTATGTGCTTTTACAAAATGATCTAATTTATGGGTGTGTATCCACCAAGTAGCAGCTTCCATAAGTAGCTCTGGGTCGTCGTTTTTATTAGCAAAAAATGCATAAAAAGAAAGCCCTACATTTTCGCCTTTAACTGCTATTTTTTTATCGCACACGGTAATTATTTTTGCTCTTAGTTCTTCCCTCATACATACCTTATTTAATTATATTTTTACTATTAAAATACGCCATTTAAAAAGCTAACGATTAGCTGTAAAAGGCTTCTATCAACCAAGCCATGATTCTCAAGCTCTTTATTAGGCGTATTTACTTTTGCAGCTTTGCATTCATTATCTAATGTCTCATTTTTAAGTGTATCGGTTTCGTATGCAATATCTGCTTGTTCCATACATTTTGCCGAGCCTGCGTAAGGCTTTGCCGCACAAGCGCTTAGTAATAAAAAAAGTGGAATTGCTATCAATAATTGCTTCATAACTAATCCTATTTTTACGCAACTTATTTACTTTAAATTACAGTTGCAAGTTAGCCTATTTACTTTTCTACCACCATTACAAAAAATTCAAAAAAGAACGTACCGATGGCATCAAAAAAAGTGTTATTTTTTTCATCCTTTTTAATTTGTGCGCTAATGCATTGATTGTAAACCTGTGAGCTTGTTTGAGCGCCATTTCGATCAACCATTTCAGCCTCTTCAATGCATAAGTTAGGGTCAGAACGCGGGGCTGTACTACATGCACTCAGTAAAGCGCACAGCAATAATGCGGCGACGGGGCTTTTTATGTTCATCCTTAAACTATCCTATTCAGTTAACGTGCTACCTGCATTTATACCTATATGTATTATATGTGGGAGTAATACATATAGGTTGTACCTAAATAATGTTGCTACTTTATCACTGCAATAAAATCAACAACCAGTAAATATTTGTAAGGTTCTGTAGGGATTTATACTCCCTTTATAATTGAACTATGTAAAATCCTGAAATTATTGCATTCATATCACTGTAAAATTTACAGTGATATGAGCATAAAAATAAAAAATCAAAATAAAAGCAATAAAATACATCAACTTAATATTTGGCATTTAGTTTGCACATTAGTGATATAAGCAAATAAATTGTAAAAGGATTAGTTATGAATATTTTTGAAGCACTACGTCACGATCATGACAAACAACGAGAATTAGTAGATGCGCTTATTCAAACGCACGGCGAAACAGAGCAGCGCCACACGCTAATGGACGAGCTAAAAACAGAACTAGAACAACACGCAAAATTTGAAGAACGTTACTTTTATAACCCACTTATGTTTGATGACTTAACTCATGAAAAAGCGCGCCACAGCGTAGCTGAACATCACGAAATTGATGAATTAATTGAACAACTTGAAGATACCGAAATGAGCTCGTCTGCATGGTTAGTTGCAGCTAAAAAGCTACACCATTTGGTACATCATCATTTAAGTGAAGAAGAACACGAAGTGTTTCAATTAGCGGGTAAAGCACTTACCGAAGGGCAAAAAGAGAGCCTTGCTGAGCAATACAACGACGCAATGCATTAGTTGCATAACATGCAAACCGACTTCCACACACTCCCTGTGTACTTATTGGTTATAAGCCTTATGGCTTATAACCAATTTTTTTGCATGTACTTTATTACTTTACAGTAAATTTCACGTCTTGGTCGCGTAGTAAGTAAAGTGCAAAACACGCAGCCCACATTGGCCATGCAGTAAAGAATAATAAGTTATTAAAGCCATCTATGTACTGGTTGTAAGATGAAAGCGTAGACAAACCATGCATCACAAAAATCACACCATAAGTAATGCGTTTTTTAATACCCGCTAAAAATGCTAAAACAAGCACTAACTGCACCGCACCAATAATGTAAGCCACTATATCTGTAGAGCCACTAATACCGTAAAAATGTTCAAAAATACGTGCGCTATGTCCAGGATTAACAAACTTATCGAATGTCCACATAACCATTACAATAAACACGCCTAAACGCAAAGATAAAAGTGACCACTGCAAACGGTTTTGCACATCAGAATTCATTGAACCTGTCATAAAATTTCCTTAAATGAATATTAATAAACTTAGAAGTAACCTAGACCGTATAAGTTATTTTTTATTTCAAAAATTTTTAATTAAATTCATTAGTTAAGCCATGCAGTACTAAAAGTGAAGCTTATTTAAGTAATTTAAAAATGCTGCATAAAAGTTAACTCTTTTAAAATGTTAGCAGGTTGAAAGTAGTCTATAATTAAAAATTCTATTAAAAGCATATATTTACATTCAGTCTAGTACAATCGCTGTATTAATATTTTATCAACTAATAAAACAATACTACTTAATTACCATCTTTATAATGCATCTGTTTTGTTATGTTCTAAAAAACAAAAAGAATCAAAATTTTACTGAAAGTTATTTTTAATCCTTTCGGTCTTTATCGCCAACAACATTTTAACCGTAGAGAGAAAACGTTTGAAACACGCATATTTAGCACTTTCCCTAGCCACCATATTAAATACACCACTTAATGCTTTTGCAGCCGAAGAATCAAAAACAGCAAAAGAAGGCGCAATTGAGCGTATTGAGGTGGCAGGCCAAGTTATTAAATCTCAAGGTCTTTCGGTTAAAAATGCCACTGTAGACGGCCCTTTTGGCGACAACTTAGCTCTACAAGATATAGCCCGTTCAGTAACACCAATTTCAAGCGAGTTAATAGAACAACTCAATATTACGACTTTACAAGATGTACTTGCAGTAAGTCCTAATACCTATTCAGCCAGTGGTTTTGGAGCACCTAGTTTACCTACTATTCGTGGGCAACTAGGTGAGCTTTTCCAAGATGGTACACGCCGCCAAGCAGGTAATAATGGCTTCGGTGTGCCGTTATCGTTCAACTCTGTAGAACAAATAGATGTAGTAAAAGGCGCGCCACCGGTATTATTTGGTTCAAGCCAACGCAACGGTGGTTTTGTAAACTTACATTCTAAAAAAGCATCAACTGACGACAGTAAAGGCAAAGCAACGGTATCTGCAGGACGATGGGATCAGTACAGTGTTTTAGTTGATTACAGTGCACCTATAGTAAAAGACAAAGTAGGCTTTAGAGTAAGCGCTGAACACATTGATAACGGCAGTTACTACGACTTTTCGGGCACGAAAAGCGACAGCCTATTTGCAGCACTTAGGGTGTTACCTGATGACAAGAGCAGCTGGGATATTAACTTTGAGTTATACCAAGTTGAATTTACCGATAACGCAGGTATTAACCGCCCTACTCAAGCGCTAATAGATAATGGCCTTTATATTACCGGCCAAGGCGTGCAAGTAAATGGCAGTACAGTTCCAGCGGCAGGTTCTATTGTTTCACCTACTGGGCAAGTAAAAATAGACCGTAGTACAGTACTTACCGACCCTGACAATCAAAACGAAGCCACTACTTATTTACTACACAGTATTTATAAGCGTGAACTTTCAAACAACGCATCAATAAAAAACATTACGTATTTTCAGCACTTACAACGCGAAGAAATTGCACAAAATAGCTTTGTTGAAATTATAGATGGTGCCGATACCGCGCAGAACCGTACCGAACTGACTTACCAATGGAGCAACGAACAGCAAACAATTTTTGCTTTTGATGTGCGTTACAACCGCGTGCTAGGCTACAGCCAATTTACAACAGAAGCCGACCTACCTATTGATTTAACTGGCCCAATTTCAAATCGCCGCATTCCTTTAACTGATTCACAACAAGCGCGTTTAATTGAAATTAGCCCAGGTGTATTTGTATCCCCTGGTGGTCAGTACGATATTAATAACGATGGCAGCGGCGACTTTAACTTATCAGACACTACCGATTCGCGCTCATGGCAAACGGGTTTTGCTATTCAGCAAGATTCAGATTGGACAGATAAGTTTCATACAAGTGTTGGCTACCGCATTGATTTTTATGACGTAGACGCGCACGACCCAATAGCACCAGAGGGTGAAATTGCAGCGAGCGATAGCATTAACGATAAGCTACATTCGGGGCAAGTAAGCTTTAATTACCGATTAAATGGTGATTACACCACTTATGGTGCAGCAAGTTACAACGAAGCCACATCAAATAGCATGGCTGGCGGCACGTCTCTTGGTGGTGACAACACGATTAGCGCGCAAAACTTTTCAACCGAAAATACCTTAGTTGAATTCGGTTTAAAATACGCACCAACCGACAGTGATTGGTACGCCGATGGTGCAGTGTTTAGCCAACGTCGTAGTTTACGTAATCGCGATGGTAGTAATACCGGCATTCGTACTACCGGCTTTGAAAGCCAAGTATTCTATGATGCTTACCCTTATTGGTTAAGTGCCGGCTACAGCTATATTGACGCTCGCTACGATAATTCTGCAAGTAGCCAAGATTCAGCGCAAGTAGCAGATGCATTTGACAACTCACGTCCAGATATTATTGCAGGTACCAGTGTTGGCGCACCTAGCTTTACCGCGTTTGCACCTTCAAACCGCCAAGTTCAGGGCATCCCTGAGCAATCTTTCAGCTTTAACGGAAATTATTCAATTAATTCGAAATGGCAAACGGGTTTTTCAGGTCTATATACAAAGAGTTACCCATTAGACTTTTTGGCGACAGTAAAAATTCGTGATCAGTACACCCTAAACGTAAATACTAGCTATGCTTTTACGCCTAATACCAAGTTACGATTAGATGTGAACAACGTGACGAATCAAAAAAACTGGCGCCCAGTATTTGAAGGCGGTTACTTTGGTGCAACTTTAGCTTTTCCTGAGTTGCCAATTAACGCCAAGTTAACCCTTACGCATAGTTTTTAAGAGAGAGAACATGATTAAAAAAATATTTCTATTATTGATTGCAGCGGCCGCCGTCGGCCTGTTCTTTCATTTTGACTTACACCAACTACTTACGCTTGATGGCTTAAAAGGATCGATGGATCAGTTTAACCAATACAAAGAGCAGTCACCGTTACTCGTTATTGGTGGGTTCTTTTTACTATACGTAGTAGTAACTGCTCTCTCTTTACCAGGCGCCGCTATTTTAACACTTGCCGCAGGTGCATTGTTTGGCTTAGTTGAAGGCTTATTGGTTGCATCTTTTGCCTCAACTATTGGCGCAACACTTGCTTTTTTAGTATCGCGTTACTTACTACGTGACACTATTAAACAACGTTTTCCTGAGCGATTAGCCGCCATTGATGCAGGCGTTGAAAAAGAAGGTGGATTTTACTTATTTACCCTTCGTTTAGTGCCGGTGTTTCCGTTCTTTTTAATCAACTTACTAATGGGTGTTACTTCAATAAAGTCTTGGACTTACTACTGGGTAAGCCAAGCAGGTATGCTCGCCGGTACATTTGTATTTGTTAACGCAGGTACACAACTGGCGCAAATAGAAAGCTTATCTGGAATTTTATCATTCAACTTAATCTTATCATTCGCTTTATTGGGTATATTCCCATTCATTGCAAAAGGAATCTTAAACGTGTTTAAAAAGCGTCGCGTATACAAAAACTACACTAAGCCTAAAAAATTCGACCGTAACATGATTGTTATTGGCGCAGGCGCAGGTGGTTTGGTAACAAGTTATATAGCCGCTGCTGTTAAAGCAAAAGTAACCCTTATTGAAGCGGGCGAAATGGGCGGTGACTGTTTAAACTATGGTTGTGTTCCAAGTAAAGCAGTCATTAAAAGCGCTAAAATTGCAGAACAAATTCGCCATGGTGAAAACTACGGCCTAGAAAATGCGACACCGCAGTTTTCGTTCAAAAAAGTAATGGCACGTGTACACAAAGTAATTGCCGATGTAGCACCACACGACAGTGTTGAGCGTTACACCAACCTAGGCGTAGATGTTGTAAAAGGTTACGGTAAATTAATAGACCCGTGGACTGTAGAAATTAAACTTAACGACGGTGGCACGCAAACACTCACCGCTCGTACTATTGTTATTGCAACTGGCGCACGCCCATTTGTACCGCCACTACCTGGTATTGAAGAAACTGGCTATGTAACAAGCGATACATTGTGGAATAAATTTGCAGAGCTAGATGAGGCACCTAAAAAACTTGTAGTACTTGGTGGTGGTCCAATTGGTAGCGAATTAGCACAAAGCTTTGCTCGTTTAGGTTCAAGCGTTACGCAAATTGAAATGGCGGAGCGCATCATGATCAAAGAAGATCTTGAAGTGTCTACTTTTGCTCACGAAGCGTTAACCGAAAGTGGCGTTAATATTTTAACATCGCACCAAGCACTTCGCTGTGAAACGCGCGATGGTAAAAAATATATTGTTGTTAAACATAACGACAAAGAAATAGATATTGAATACGACGAGCTATTATGTGCCGTTGGTAGAAGTGCACGCCTTAAAGGTTACGGTCTTGAAGAGCTAGGCATTGAAACAAACCGCACAGTAGTAACTAACGAATACCTAGAAACACTGTACCCAAATATTTTCGCAGCTGGCGATATTGTAGGTCCATACCAGTTTACGCACGTCGCCGCTCATCAGGGTTGGTACGCAGCGGTAAATGGCTTATTTGGTCACCTTAAAAAGTTTAAAGTAGATTACCGTGTTATTCCGTGGACTACGTTTATTGACCCAGAAGTAGCACGTGTTGGCTTAAACGAGCAAGACGCAAAAGACAAAGGCATAGATTACGAAATTACTCGCTTTGAATTTGAAGAGCTAGACCGCGCAATTACCGACAGCGCTACAAAAGGCTTTATTAAAGTGATTACACCCAAAGGCAAAGACAAAATACTCGGTGTTACCGTGGTGTCTGAACACGCTGGCGATTTGATTGCTGAGTTTGTACTGGCAATGAAACACGGCTTAGGCCTTAATAAAATACTCGGTACTATACACAGCTATCCTACTTGGGCTGAAGGTAATAAGTACGCAGCAGGCGAGTGGAAACGCGCTCATGCACCTGAAAAAGTGCTTAACATGCTTGAAAAATACCATACTTGGCGTCGAGGTTAATTATGTTTAAAACACCTCTAAAAGCATTACTACTTGGTTCGGCTTTAGTTGTAACATCGTTTACAACGTCATTTTCGGCCCAAGCCCAAAATATGCACGATAGCTGGAATGCATTGTTAAATAAGCATGTTGTCGCTATTAACCATAATCACAGTACTGAGGTTGATTACGCTGCCATAAAACGTGAGCATGCACAGCTAAAAACGTATTTAGATTCGTTAACAGCTGTAACGCAAAGCGAATTTGACGCATGGGAAAAGCCTAAGCAACTCGCTTTTTTAATCAATGCTTATAATGCGTGGACTGTTGAACTTATATTGACAAAGTACCCAGATCTTAAATCAATTAAAGACTTAGGGAGCTTTTTTAGCTCACCATGGAGTAAAGAGTTTGTGCCATTACTTGGCAAAACTCGCAGCCTTGATGATATTGAGCATGGTTTAATACGTGGTAGCGGTAAATACAACGACCCACGCATTCACTTTGCGGTAAATTGCGCGAGTATTGGTTGTCCAGCGCTTCGAGAAGAAGCGTATACAGCCACTGATTTAGAAAGCCAATTGCAAGAGCAAACGGTGCGCTTTTTATCTGATATGACACGTAATATGGCTCAAGAAAATACGCTAAGCGTGTCTTCAATATTTAAGTGGTACGGCGATGACTTTGAAAAAGGCTTTAGAGGTGCAAACACGCTACAGCAGTTTTTCTTGCAGTATCCTGATGCCCTTAAACTGATACCCGCTCAGCAAAAAGCACTTAAGAATGATGACATGAAAGTTAAATTTTTCGACTACAACTGGGATTTAAATGTTCGCCATTAAGTTTTGGCAAACACTGACGCGATACAGCTTTTGCTGTGTCGCGTTTTGCGTTTGTGCAATCGTAAATTTAGCTGTTTTTTCGAGCACTGCGTTTGCTAATCCCGCTATTAACTCAAATAGTAAAAGTAATTTAGTAATTAACATACAACAGGGATCTCGCTGGCAACAAGTTCAAACACTTGGTCGCAATCAAGATGTATACTTTTATGCATGGGGCGGCGACGCGCAAATAAATGCCTATATTCAATGGGCAGCTCAGCAAGTTAAAACTAAGTACAACATTAACCTAGTGCATGTAAAATTAAGCGATACCAGCGAAGCAGTAAGCCGTGTACTTGCCGAAAAATCAGCAAACAATAACAACCAAGGCAGCGTAGATTTAATGTGGATCAACGGGGCTAACTTTGCCACCATGAGTGAGCACTCTCTGCTTTTAAAAGAATGGGCTAATAAACTCCCCTACTTTGCATTAACCGATCCGGCTAACAACCCTGCTGTAACCTTTGACTTTGGTTTACCTACCAATGGTATGGAGGCTCCATGGGGGCAAGCGTCACTTACATTTTATTACGACAGCATTGCAATAAATGGTAAGGCAAACAATAAATTGCCGACGACATTAAACGAATTATTAAACTGGAGCGCGCAAAACCCTGGTCGCTTTAGCTACCCAAAGCCGCCTGACTTTTTAGGTATGAGCTTTTTAAAATACGCCTTAGTTGTACTGCATCAGCAAAGCAGCGAAAGTATTAAAGCGCAGCTAAACCAACCAGCTACAACTAAAAATACAGCGCAAGTGTTAAACCCACTGTGGGACTTTTTAGATAAATTACACCCAACTCTTTGGCGTGGTGGCACTCATTTTATGCAAAGTGGTGCTCAAATGCGCCGCCTTGTGGACGATACAGAGTTGAGTTTAGCCTTTACTTTTTCAGCACCAGAAGTACCCGCTGCTGTAAAACGCTATGATTTACCAAACAGCATTCGCAGTTACGCAATGAGTGATGGCAGTTTGAGTAATACCCATTTCGTGGCAATCCCTTACAATGCAAGCCACCAGCAAAGTGCGCAATTAGTGGCTAATTTTTTAATGAGCCCTGAGGCGCAAGCTGAAAAACAAAAAGCGCATATATGGGGCGATAAAAGCGTACTTATTCAATCAACGTTAACACCTGATCAGCAAGCCTTATTTAAAACAGCTAAACCGCATCCAAGTGCACTGCCTTTAAACAGTATTAAACGCACATTGAGCGAACCTCGTCCAAGCTGGGTAAACGCCATTATGCAAGGTTGGCAAACCCGTTATGGAGTAAGCCAATGAGCGTCATTTCAAAAAGTGTAGCAGTAAATACCAAAGCAACAACGCAGTGCAGCACCGATATGTTTACGCGCATTGTAAAATTTAGCCCGCGATTTTTACTCGCTTTACTTATATTACCCGTACTTGGTGGCTTAATTAGCGTATTGCTGCCTGCCTTTGGTTATGCGCCCGTACTTGAGCAAACAACGTTTAGCTTGCAAGGTTTTAATGCCCTTTGGCAAACACCTGGCCTTACCCAAATGGTTACCTTAAGCGTTGCAACAGGCTTAATAAGTACTTTGCTTGCATTTATCATTACCCTAATGATTTTAGCTGCGTTTTTTAACAGCCCGTGGCTTAACCAAATTCAGCGTTTATTGAGCCCTATATTAGTTATACCTCATGCCGCAGCCGCTATTGCGGTGGGGTTTTTAATAGCCCCTTCAGGTATGATTTCACGCTTAGCGTCGCCTTGGTTAAGCGGCTGGGAACTTGCACCAAACGGCATGTTTCCGCATGATTCGTTCGGTATTAGTATTATTTTAGGCTTAACACTCAAAGAGCTTCCCTTTTTATTATTAATGGCACTGGGCGTACTTGCTCAACCTGAGCTTGGCAAAAAATTACGCCAACAACATAAGGTTGCGCTTAACTTGGGTTATTGCCCAATGACCGCCTTTTTTAAAGTAATACTGCCAAGTCTTTATCCGCTGCTGCGTTTACCCCTTTTAGCCGTGCTTGCCTATGCAAGTGCCAGTGTAGAAATGCCACTCATTTTAGGCCCAAATACACCACCCACGTTAGCCGTTGCAATAATGCATTGGTTTAACGATGTTGATTTAAACCTGCGCATTAAAGCCTCTGCAGGTGCTTTATTACAACTGGCTGTTACAGGCGGGTTATTAGCGCTCTGGCTTGGCGCAGAAAAGGCCGTAAAAGTGTTATTTAGCGACTCTCTCACTAATGGGGTGCGCGAATACGGCGGCTTTTATTGGCAAAAAATAACGGTAGTACTCACCACATTAGTAATTAGCTTTATACTGTTGTCACTTATTGGTTTAGTTATGTGGTCGGTTGCAGGCTTTTGGCGCTTTCCAGATGCAATGCCTGAGCAATTTACGCTACTGCATTTTAAAAGTGCGCTAATGCAAATGGGCAGCCCGCTTTTTAATACGCTAGCAATCGGTTTAGTAACCACACTATTTGCCATTATTCTTACTTTATTGTGTTTAGAATCAGAGCAATTGAGTGACAAACCTATTTCTCGTTTTACCAGTTTAATTATTTACTTACCGTTATTAGTACCCAGTATTGCCTTTTTGTTTGGGCTAGTATGGATACAGCAATTGTTAAATAACCAAGCCGCATTTTTTAATGTGGTACTTACGCATTTACTGTTTGTGTTGCCTTATGTGTTTTTGTCACTTGCGAGCAGTTATAGGCGCTTAGATCCTCGTTTTGCTCATGTTGCAGCAAGCTTAGGCGCAGCGCCATGTAAGGTGTTTTTTAAAGTAAAACTACCTCAGTTGTTTGCCCCTATTTTAATTGCAGCCGCACTGGGCTTAGCTATTAGTTTTGGACAATACCTCCCCACGCTTTTAGCTGGCGGCGGGCGTATAGCCACAATAACAACCGAAGCCGTTACGCTTGCCAATGGCGCAAGCAGACGCACCAGTGCCGTGTACGCTATTATGCAAATGGTGTTACCGCTTATTGGATTTATACTGGCATGGGGTTTACCTAAATATTTTTTCAAAAGTGCACGTGTTTAAACGTGCACATATGTAAAGCACCCATGTTTAACACTATCAGGGTTAAGGTTTTTTAATGCAGTCATCGTTACAGATTAAAAATTGTCAGCTTTATCGCCAAAATGAACTGTTACTTAGCTTAAACGAGCAAGTTAATGGCGGTGAAATTCTGACTATTATGGGCCCATCAGGCAGTGGTAAATCAAGCTTATTAAATTGGCTTACGGGTACTTTACCAAGTAGCTTTAAGGCCAATGGAGAGGTGTGGCTTAATGGTCAAAATATCGATAACACCCCTCCACACTTGCGCCATATTGGAGTGCTTTATCAAGACGCTTTATTGTTTTCGCATTTAACTGTTGCTGGTAACATTGCCTTTGCAATGCCCAAAGGCAATAAAAAACAACGCCTTGAAAAAATAGAACACGCACTTGAGAAAGTCGGCCTTAAAGACATGGGTAATCGTCACCCCGACAACCTCTCAGGTGGGCAACAAGCTCGTGTTGCATTATTACGTATGCTGCTGAGCGAACCTAAAGCCATTTTACTTGACGAACCCTTTAGCAAACTCGACACCCAACTGCGTGTTGATACACGCGAACTCGTGTTTAGCCAAATACGCGATCATAAGCTACCTGCAATTATGGTTACTCATGATCATAGCGATGCCGACGCTGCAAATGGCAAACTCATTACTTTAAGTAGCGCACTTTAATACATGACTTTAATGAATAGTTTTAAACGCATAAGGCAACAAACATGCTAGACAAATTTATCACCCCTGTAATTAAGCCACTGTTAACACCTGTGGTTATGCTTATGCATAAACGCGGCATAACCGCCGATCAGCTAACCGTAGTTGGCTTTTTAGTTGGCTTATTAGCAGTGCCATTACTGGCGTTTGAAATGTGGTACGGCGCATTAGTTGCCATTGCTTTAAATCGAATTTTAGATGGACTTGATGGCGCATTAGCACGCTATGCAAACCAAAGTTCAAGCGCAGGTGGCTTTTTAGATATCACACTCGACTTTTTATTTTACGCGGCTATTCCGCTTGGCTTTATTTTGGCAAACCCTGAGCAAAACGCGATAGCGGGATCGTTATTACTTGCTACTTTTATTGGTACGGGTTCAAGCTTTTTAGCTTTTGCGATTGCCGCCGAAAAATTTAAACTCGAAAAACCGCAATTTAAATACAAAAGCTTTTACTACTTAAACGGCTTAACCGAAGGCACTGAAACAATAGCGCTATTTATTGCATTTTGTATTTGGCCGCAGCACTTTGCGGTTATGGCGAGCATTTTTGCTATTGCGTGTGGCATAACTATTTTTACCCGTATACATGGCGGTTATCACACACTTAAGCAACAAGAAGCCGATGCTAACAAAGCAGCTGAAAACGTGCCTAGCAGTTCAAATTCTGAGGTAATAAATGACTAATGAAGTATGGTGGCGACTAGGCTTCTTTTTTAGCATTTTAGTTATAATGATGCTGCTTGAAGCGCAAAAACCAGCGCGTAAATCACCAATAAAAAGCAGTACACGTTGGTTTGCTAATTTTGGATTAGTGTTTGCTTCATCAGTTGTTGCGCGCTTAGTAGTTCCCATTGGGCTAACCGCCGTAGCACTTTACAATCAAGAGCACGGCATAGGCTTATTTAATCAAATAGCTCTACCAAGCAGTTTAATTATTATATTGAGCATACTTTTACTCGATATATTAATTTATTGGCAACATAGGTTATTTCATAACGTGCCTATTTTATGGCGCTTGCACCGTGTACATCACGCCGATGCACACGTAGATACCAGTACAGGGCTGCGCTTTCACCCTATCGAAATTGTACTGAGCATACTTATAAAACTCATTGCAATAACTGCTCTTGGCGTACCTGCCATTGCGGTACTTATTTTTGAAATAGCACTTAATGGTTTAGCATTATTTAATCATGCAAATATACGCCTACCTAATGCCATTGAAAAACCACTGCGTTTAATACTAATGACGCAAATATTGCATCGAATTCACCATAGCCAAGTGGTTAGCGAAACTAACTCAAACTATGGTTTTAGTGTAATTTGGTGGGATAAATTATTTGGTAGCTACAAAGATAAAGCAACAAAAGCCGACACAGATATAAATATTGGTTTAAAAGAATACCCAAGCCAAAACCAAAATGCGTCCCTTTTGGGGTTACTTACAATGCCTTTTAAAAACAAGTAAAAACAAGTAAAAACAAGTAAAAACAAGCATATTTTATCTCATATAATACCAATCCACTTAAAATTGCTTTTATGTAGATTGGTATAACAAAATACTCCTTAAATACTATAAATATACCTGTAACTAACCTTTTAATTGTTAAGTCCTTCCCTACTTTTTTGACGTAAAAAATATTCCGCTCACGCTCCCATCAAAAAACACAAACAACATAACTAATTGTATAAACTGCAGTTTATATACAATCTAAAATTGGTAAACTGGTCTTACCGTAAACTAATTGTAAATAAAATAAACAAATATGTTGACCATTTGCGTACTCCACAATATCATTTGTAAGCGCTTACAAAACACATATCAAAATGTAAGCGCTTACAGAATGAAAAAACAAAGCTCAAAAAACAATTAATCTGACAATAATCTGTTGAAACCGGGGTTCAGTTATGAACATTGAAACAACGCACATTACACGTTTACTTGCCGCTATCTCTTTAGTTACGTTAGCTGGCTGTGGTGGCGACTCTGCCACTAAATCAAATTTTGAAAATGTAGATGCCTCTGAGCCAGTTTCAGATTGGCAAATGGTTTGGAGCGACGAGTTTGAAGGCTCAGCCATTGATACAAACAAATGGAACTATGAATTAAACTGCGATGGCGGTGGTAACAACGAGAAACAGTGTTACACCGACAGCGAGCAAAATGCATTTATTGCAGACGGTCTGTTAAACATTGTTGCCCTACCCGCTGAGGAAGGTGCAGAAAAACCTTACACTTCAGCACGCTTAAATACGCGTTATAACGCCGACTTTACGTATGGCCGTTTTGAAGTGCGCGCCAAACTTCCATCAGGACAAGGTAGCTGGCCAGCATTTTGGATGCTACCAACTGATGAAGTTTACGGCACTTGGCCTCGTTCTGGCGAAATAGATGTTTTAGAATCAGTAAACCTTAAAACACCAGATGAAGACGGCGGTATAGAGTCTAGTATCCACGGCACCCTTCATTACGGACGCGCGTGGCCAGATAACAGCTATACAGGGCAAGAATTTAAATTCCCTGAAGATACTAATCCTGCTGATGACTTCCACACGTATGCTGTTGAATGGCAAGAAGGTGAAATTCGCTGGTACGTAGACGGTTACCTTTATGCAACTCAGCGTCAATCTGAAGTTCGTACTAATGCAAGTGGCGAGGCTGTAGGTCTAAAACATCGTGGCTGGTTTGCAGAATATTTTGAACAAGGTTCTGGCGAGCTTGAAACTCACTGGGATAGCGCACCATTTGATAAAGACTTTCACTTATTGCTAAACCTAGCAGTAGGCGGTGACTGGCCTGAAAACGTAAATGATTTAGGTGTAGACGCTAGCGCATTTGAAAACGGCCAAACCTTTGCTATTGATTACGTACGTGTTTATCAATGTGCATCAAACCCTGAAACAGGTAAAGGCTGTGAAACTATTCGCCCAGGTTACAATAGCTTAGACGATGCGTTGCTTGAAGGCGATGCACCAATCCCTAGCCCACCTTCGACAGGCATTGCAACACCACTAACTATTTTTGGTGAATCATTTAATCCAAACTGGCCTGCATGGGATTGTTGTGGTGGTTCTACTCCCGCTATTGTTGCAGATGAAACCCAAGGTGATGTAGTTGAATTTGTAGTAGGTGCAGAACCCACTGTAATGGGCTTTATTAGCCGTGAGATTTTTATTACTGACGAAGCAGGAAAAGCCAGCCCGTTTGATGCATCTCCAATGCTGGATGAAGGTTACGTTCGCTTTAAAATGAAAGTAACAAATGCACCAGGCACAGCTGATGCAGCTTGGCTTGTAAAACTTGAAAGTAATGAAGGTTCTAGCGCAATAGAAATGCCGATTACAGACAGTGTTGAAGGCGTAAGCCCTGTTGTTGGCCAATGGCAAACTTATACATTTTTACTAAAAGATCTAGATGCAGCAAATTTAGATATTAGTGCAATTGATGTGATCATGGTGTTTCCAGCATGGGGCGCAGGTGAAGGCGCTGTTTATTTAATTGACGATGTTGAGATTACTCAAGATAACTTAGGCGTATCACCTGAGCTTACTATTTTTACTGATGAGCAAAATCTAGCATGGCCAATGTGGGATTGTTGTGGTGGCTCAACCCCTGTTGAAGCTATGGATGATGAAGAACATGGTCTAACTGCAGAGTTTAGCATTGGTGCAGAGCCTACTGTGATGGGCTTTAATAGCCGCACATCGTCAGGAGGCGCAGGCGAATCGTTTGACGCTAGTAGCATTTTAGATGAAGGCGTTATTCAATTTGATTTAAAAGTAACCTCTACTCCTAGCGATCCAGCTACACCGTGGTTGTTTAAAGTTGAGTCAAATGGCGGAGACTCTGCAGTAGAGCTTGAATTAACGGCAAGTGTTGAAGGCGTAGCGCCAGTTACTGGCGAGTGGCAAACATATACATTTAAATTGTCTGATCTTGCAGCTGCTGGCTTAGATGTAAGTACTATAGATGTATTAATGATTTTCCCAGCGTGGGGGGCAGGTGAAGGCTCTGTTTACCGTGTAGATAACGTTAAGATTTATAATCCAAATGCAGCGCCAGCTGCAACGGGTGAGCTTACTGTATTTAAAGATGCAGCTGCCGATCAGTGGAGTATTTGGGATTGTTGTGGTGGCTCTACACCAACAACAGAAACCGATGATGACGCGCATGGCGCAGTAGCGCAATTTAGCATTGGTTCTACTGCAACAGTAATGGGCTTTATTGCTGATGAAGACGTATCGTTTGATGCCTCTGCAATACTTGAAAATGGTGTAGTTCAATTTGATATGAAAGTTGTATCAGCCCCTTCAGATATTGACGCACAATGGCTATTTAAAATTGAATCAATTGTTACATCGAGTGCCGTAGAGCTTGCTTTATCTAGCAGTGTTGAAGGCCAAGTACCTGTAACGGGCGAATGGCAAACATACACCTTCCCTCTTCAGCAATTATTTGATGCCGGCCTAGACATTAGCGCATTAAACGTAATTATGGTTTTTCCTAGCTGGGACATGGGCGATGGCGCGCTTTACCGTATAGATAACGTGATTATTGCAAATCCATAAAACACACACCAATAGGCGCTTAGCGCCTATTGCTACACAACAACATTTTATAAAGCAGAGCTATTATGAACACATTCAATTTTAAAAAGAGCCAACTTGCGGCTTCTGTGTCTCTCATCATTGCTGCGAGCACATTAAACACAGCTATTGCGGCAGAAGCAGAAACAAGCGTTTCATCTGATGTAGAAGTTATTGAAGTAAAAGGTATTCGTGGTTCACTTATTCGTTCTATGGATATGAAACGCGACTCTTCAGGTATTGTAGATGCCATTTCGTCTGAAGAAATGGGTAAATTCCCAGATACCAACTTAGCAGAATCATTACAACGTATTACCGGTGTATCGGTAAGCCGTGCAAACGGTGAAGGTAGCCAAATTACAGTACGTGGTTTTGGCCCTGAGTTTAACTTAATAACCTTAAATGGCCGCCAAATGCCGGGCACAGGTTATACACGCTCGTATAATCTTGAAAACGTTGCCTCTGAGGGCGTAAGTGCCCTTGAAGTTTTTAAAACAGCACGTGCAGACGTGCCAAGCGGTGGCTTAGGTGCAACAGTTAATATTTCTACTGCGCGCCCTTTTCAAAAGCCGGGTCAAAACTTTTCAGCAACCGTTAAAGCAAATCACGACTCGTCAAACGAAGCTGGTGATGACGTAACACCAGAGTTTTCTACTGTTTACAGCAATACTTTTGTAGATGACACTTTTGGCTTTGGTTTTTCGTTTTCGCACCAAGAGCGTGACTTTCAAAAACAAAGTGCCAATATTCAAGGCTGGCAGGCAAACGTAGACTTACCTGAATTAGATAGCAGCAACGTCGTTGATAACCGCACAGACCCTGCAGGTAACTACTACTTCCCTAAAGACATGAATTACTCTATTGAAGATGTAGAACGTGAACGTACAAACGGACAAGTTACCTTTCAATATGCACCGGTAGATGGCTTTGTAGCAACACTTGATTACACCGCAAGTAAAGCTGTAACAGGTTCTCAAAGTATTGGTTGGGGTATTTGGAACGACTTTGGTAGCAATATTAATGGCTACGAGCTTGATGAAAATGGTACGGCTGTTTATGCTGATATTAGCGGTAACGATGCGTCATTCACAGCTAATAAAGGAACTTCAGAAGTAAAAGCGCGCTCACTTGGTTTAAACCTAGATTGGGAAATTAGTGACACGTGGCACGTAGAGCTTGATTACCACGACTCTAAAAACGAAACCGATAACGGCGCCGACAATGGGCTGGGAAGTGCCGGCCAAGTAATTTTAGGTTCTGATCAGCTAGCTAATAAAATTTATGATTACCGCACGGGCGAAGTACCCAGTGCACAAGTTAATTGGTTAAATGGCACAAGTGAATTAACGCCTGGCGAAATTGATTCAAACTTTAGTCAGTTTACTCACTCACCGGGTGAATCAAACATTGAACAATTACAGCTACATACAACATGGTATAACGAAAGTTATGACATTGGTTTAGTTAAAGTCAAATTTGGCGCATCACGTACAGAACAAAACACCGGTGGTTACACCGCATGGAGTGGTTTAGTAGGTGGCCCTGGTTTTAACCCGTCGTATACAGAAATATTCCCAGACGGCATGTTTACCCGTCACGATACATCGGGCCTTTTAGATCAATTTGAAGGGGGCGGCAGTGACTTACAACCTGGTTACTACTATACCTACGATTTTGACGAAGCTGTTGCGCGCCAAATTGCTTACTTAACAGCTGATGTGACAGGCGGCGATGCATACGCCGCAAATGCATATATGGATGGTATTGACAGCGAAAGCTACGTAGAAGAAATCACTAATAGCTTTTATGTTCAATCAAGCTGGGAATTTGACGTAAGTAACTACTACGTAAAAGTAAATGCAGGCCTACGCTATGAGCAAACAGACGTAACAAGTACTGTGCGCCAACGCGTTGAAGATCAAGTTAATTGGATCAGCGCTTCAGAGTGGATCATGCAATACGCTGCTGGCGGCGATGATAACTTCTTAGAGCAACAAGGTGATTACGATGTTTTACTGCCTTCAATCGACGTAAGTGTTGATTTAACTGAAGACGTAGTAGCCCGCGTATCTTGGGGTAAAACAATGTCGCGTGCACCACTAGGTAATTTAGCCGGTGGCCGTAGTTTAACAGGGAGCCCAAAACCGGGTTCTCGTACAGGTAGCCAAGGTAATACAAACTTATTGCCGTTTGAATCAACAAACCTTGATTTATCACTTGAGTATTACTACGCAGAAGGCAGCTACGCGTCTGTTGGTTACTTTAAAAAAGATGTTGATAACTTTATTCAAACCACTATTACGCAAACCACTATTGATGGCTTGCACGATATTTTAAACGGCCCTCGTTACTTACAAGCCGTAAGCGATATTGAATCACGTGGTGAGCAAGCAACAACCGACGCTATTTTTGCACAAATGATTGCCAGCGGTTACGGCAATGCAAATGGCGTTATTGAACCAAACAGCGACGATCCGCTAATTACATGGAATATTAGCCAACCACAAAACACCGACAGTAAATCGGTGGATGGTTTTGAAGTAGCTGTTCAGCACTTAATTGGTGAAACCGGTTTTGGTGTTGGTGTTAACGCAACGTTTGTAGATGGCGACGTTGAATTTGATAGCGAAAGCCTTGATCAACAAGCACCGCTTACAGGCTTAAGTGACTCAGCTAACTTCCAAGGCTTTTACGAAAAAGACGGCCTATCAGTTAAAATTACTTATGCATGGCGCGACTCATACCTAATTGGTGTTGGCCAAGCGCAAGGTTCAGCTGATGCGCCTCCGCAATATGCTAAAGCGTATGGCCAATGGGATATGAGCGTTAACTACGATGTAAACGAAAACGTAACGGTATTTTTTGATGGCATAAACTTAAATAATGCAACCGAAGAAGGTTACGGACGTTACGAAGAGCAGTTCTTATTTGCTAATCAATACGGTCCTCGTTACTCAATTGGTGCTCGTTACACGTTCTAACTAAATTTCCTTTAGTAAAAAATGCAAAAAACCGCTCACTGAGCGGTTTTTTATTGTCTAAAGTCATAATTTTTTAATAAATGGTACCAATCTGTTTATATATGGGGTCTATTTAACGTTAAGAAAATTACGCTATAACTAGGCAAAAATTTTTGTACCTAGTTGTTCTAAATAAAAATTTCAGCGACATTATAGTGAAATTTAATTCACTAAATTGCTCAAAGATTCATGTCGGTTGGTATGATTACATATACATACCGCCCGATACCTCAAGTCGCTGGCCTGTCATCCAACGGTTTTCGTCCGCTAATAAGTTGGCAATCATAGGCCCTATATCGTCTGTTACACCGACTCTGCCCATTGCCGTTTGTGATGTAATAAACGCATTTACTTCATCGTTATCACGAACGGCGCCATTACCAAAGTCGGTTTCAATTGCACCAGGGGCTACAACATTTACCGTAATATTTTTAGGTGCAAGTTCTTTAGCTAAATACCTTGTCATTACTTCTATTGCACCTTTGGTCATTGCATAAGTAATATGACCGGGTAATGAAAAACGCGTTAAACCACTTGATAAATTAATAATACGACCACCGTTTTTTATAAAGGGCAACAATGTTTGGGTAACAAAAAATACTCCCCTTAAGTTAATATTTATTAACGTATCAAAAGTTGATTCACTTGTGTCTGCAAAACTGCTAGTAAGCCCCACCCCTGCATTATTAATTAAGTAATCAAACTCACTTTGTTGCCAATGAGTCTGCAGGACATTTTGTAGTTGTTGTGCAAAATCCTCAAAGCCGAGCATATCACTTACATCTAATTGCAATGCAACCGCTTTAGAGCCTAGCTCCTGTACTTGCTTTACAACCTCTTTTGCTTCTTTTTCATGACGACGGTAAGTAAAAATGCAATCGATATTTTGCTTTGCAAGGCAAAGCACCGTGCTTTTACCAAGCCCACGATTACCACCGGTGATCACTGCAATTCGTTTGTTCATTGTTATATCCTGTTGAAAATAAAAGCGGGGAGTTAAATAACTTCCAAGCCAGTATATTTTTTCAAGCAACAAAGATAAACAGGCTGAAAAGAGTTACACTGTTCAAAATAAACGAACAATAAACGGTATTATGAAAGACCTAAATGCAATACGTATTTTTATTAAAGTAGCGCAACTCAGTAGTTTTTCTAAAGCAGCAACAAGCTTAAATCTTCCTAAGTCAAGTGTATCGCAAGCAGTAACCATGCTCGAAAGTACATTAAATACGCGTTTATTACACCGTACTACACGCACCGTAAATATGACTTCAGACGGTGAGCTATTTTATCAACGTGCACTGGGAATTATCAGCGACGCTGACGATTTAAAAAATTTATTTGTAACTGAGGATAAAGGTTTAACAGGCCGAATACGTGTAGATATGCCACAAGCTGTTAGTCGAGATACCATAATTCCAAACT
Organism: Pseudoalteromonas sp. SG45-3; assembly: GCF_014164075.1. Lineage (NCBI taxonomy): Bacteria > Pseudomonadati > Pseudomonadota > Gammaproteobacteria > Alteromonadales > Pseudoalteromonadaceae > Pseudoalteromonas > Pseudoalteromonas sp. SG45-3. Next base: position 208,321 of record NZ_JACJEN010000003.1, read on the forward strand.
TAAGTTCGTTTTTAAAAATGCACCCAAATCTTGAAATAGAACTTGGCAGCTCCGATAGACGAGTAGATGTCATTAAAGAAGGATTTGATTGCGTAGTAAGAGTGGGCGAACTTACCGACTCATCATTAATTGCACGACGTTTGGGTAGCTTTAAAGTTTTAAATTGCGTAAGCCGTTATTATGTAAAAAATCATGGCTTACCTAAAACTCTAAACGATTTAAAAAATCATTACATTGTTCGCTACAGTCAAACACTTGGTATCCCTGATCCGGGTTTCGAATATTTAGATAGCAATAATCAATTGCAATCAATAACGATGAAAAGCCAGCTTACTGTTAACTCCTCAGAGGCATATTTAAGCGCAGTACTGAGTGGTTTCGGGCTTATTCAATCACCTATTCACGGTATAAGTAAATACCTTGAATCTGGCGAACTTATACAGGTTTTGCCTCAATACGCGATGCCCGACCTACCAATCAATATTTTGTACACGAATAGGCGTCACTTACCCAAACGCGTAAGTGCATTTATGCTTTGGCTTGAAGAACAATTGAGTGTATTTACAAAGTAATAACCTAGTTGCTCGCTTGAGTTACTAATACAAGTTACAGATTTTTAATCTGCTCAAGCAACACATTAGTTGTCCAATCAATGCCGTTATACGCAATATCTGGCTTGTAGTAAGACCCTGCCCCTCGCGCTCTGTTTACGTATACTTTGTTAGGTACAATCACTTTCCCCAACCCTGAAGGTAAATCAGCTAAGCGTACTTCCATATACATAGAATCAGCACTGCTTGGCGCACCGAATAACGTTGTATTTTCAAAAAGCTTAAACTTATCAAGCGCATCTAAACAAGCACTGGCGCACTGCGGCGGAACAATAACAAACACCTTGGTTTTAAAGTCACTAGTTAAAGGATTTTGTGGCATATTATTTAGCGTATTAGTTTCTTGTTCTACATAAAATGGGGCATCATTTTTAAGTGATAAAGCCATACCAGCTGCTACGGTTTTAACTATTTTCAATAATTCAGGCTGATCTTTTACAATCTCTAATAAAGACACTACATGGTCAGTATTATCTTTTGATGCTCTCCACCACACTTGCGTGTTTTGAGATTTATCATTTGCTTTTTGTTCTACTACCTTTTCACCCCATAATTCTTTGGCTATTTGTGAGCTCCAATAAGATGAGCCACCTTGGTTATGACGCAAATCTAATACCACGGCTTTTGCAGTAAGTAACTTGCTACGCTGCTGTTTTATTTTTTCAAACACTTTATTGTATGCAGCAGTTTGTTTATCTGTTGATGAAAAGCTAGGCATAGCAATCCAAGCAATGTTTTTTTCAGGCCACGTTAAATCAATGGGAAGCTCATCACCGTTATAAGCATTTTCTAAATACTTGCTTGCTGACTTAGGCCTTACTGACCAATTTAATACGTGTGTATAGGTATCGCTATTGGCTTTAACAAATTCACATTTTTTTAGAGGGGTTAAAAATGGATTGCCCTCGTCAATTAGTAACCGCCAACCTTGCTGCCACCAATGCCCAGGTTGTGCAACTTCACCATGAAACTTAAATATTCTCTCACGCATTAAGGTATCAGTGCTTTGCCCATCACATTGGCTTACAACGTCGCCTTTACTAATATTGTTGGTTTCGCTGTAATACACTTTTAGCGCATCACCTCGCCATACAGCTCTAAAGCCGGGCCAGCGGCGCGCGGGTCTATCTACGCTTGAAAACGCACCAGCATGACCATCTTGTAACACAGTACTAAAACGTGCAATTGACGCAACATGCGCCTGCGGCCCACTCGCTTGTGACGAGAGTGCAAGCGCCTCTGCTTTTGCTTGTTTTAATAAATCAGGAAAAGTTGGGTTATTAACATCAAACATACCTGGATGATTTTGTGCAGTAATACTATAAGCCGCGTTAATATCGCGCTCTGTTATGCTGCGCCACTGCTCAGGTGTAGTAGGTAGAGTGGGTTCTTGTGCAGCATTTATAATTGGTGATAGTAGTAAAGCGCAGAGCAATACATGATTGGTTATAATATGGAACGAAGTAAAATTAGCCATTTATATTTTTCCTTTTAATCTTCTTGCCGGTGCAATGTTATTGCAACTCTGTACCTTAATGGCCATTTTCTATTATTACTTTATCGATCCATTCATTAAAGGATGACACTCTGACAAAAACTGCGACTGAATCATATTTTCCGGGAATGAATTGATTTAACGCAGAGTCTATTTCCACCCAGCTGGCTAAACCTACTAAGATTGGCTTATCTTCGGTAAATATGACTGCAGGACCTCCACTATCCCCAGAGCCAATAGTCCCCTCCAAAGGTAGAGCAGTTTCGTCTGCGTCAAATTTAAATCTAATCCAGCGTTCATCAACTTTAGTGATAACATTGTTGTAATAATTAAGCTGCCTAAATTCTTGAGTCGGTGCCAAGTCTGTAAATTTTTGTCGAAACCAGTTGTAAACTTTTTCTAAAAAACCGGCGTTTTTTGTCTCTCTTAATTCTCCAGTTAAACCATTACCTACCGCTCCCTTACCGTATACAGTAACTTCGAGGCCTAATTCAGTTTCTCCAGAAAAACGTCTAATTGGATTAATATGATCTACTGAATCGGTAAGTTTAATTAATGCTATATCGCTATGGCTATTTAAAAAATCCATCAATGGTTGAGGATCACTATCCCCCCAGTCAGTTTGGTCTTGGACATATTCTGGGTGAAAAATTATTTTATCGATTTTATTTTCGATACCACCTACTTCTATAGGTTTTCCAAGATAATCATAATAAAATGTGTAAATTACATGTGCGGGAGCTAACAACCAATTTTTATCTATTAAAACAGCTGTCCCTTCAAAGGGCATATCTACATAGTATTCTGGAGCATTTTTTAGTTCGTACAGCTCAGGCTTAATATCATGGCGCTTAACAACTGCCTGCGAATTAAAAGCAATCATCAACACAAAAATAATAAATTTTTTCATTTAAACATCCTTATCATAAGAGACAGAAAAAAAGTCAACCCCTTGAGCTTAACATTCGTACCTATCGCCCGCTTAAGCGGACAAAAGTTGTTGGCTATAACTGTTTAGCGGAGCGAAACAGCCAACTGTTTTTGTTCCGTTTAAAGTGCTTGTTAGCACTATATATATTGCGATGCACTCTCTTTTAAGACTTCTAGCATTACTAATATTTCTGATGGAGAATAAACAGTAGCATTACCCTCAAAACCATAACGCCACGAAACAAAATGGTCTCGGTATTTTTCAAAAAATTCTTCTGATGTTATTCCACTTATACGCTTTTCAAATGCACTACTGATTTGTTTGCGGTTAGCATCATTTAAATGGTTAAATAGTTTGCCAAGGTCATGCCCTCTGTTGCTACCTTCACTAGTTACATTCTCATATTTGGTAACACCCTCGCAGTACTCTGATGGTTGATTAAAAACAGTTTGCCCATCAAAACATTTTAGATAAAGTTCAATTGCAAAGGTGGCATTTACAATAAATGGAGATCCTCTATATTGCATTTCATTAGCTTGATTTAAAACCTGAGCAGCAATATGAAAACTTTCTGCTTTGTAATAGATATTGGGTTCCGCTTTTCTTAAAACCTTCATTTATGCAACCCACTCAACTTATAGTGCTATCAATTTTATCTACGACATTGTCGTTTATTAAACCGACAAATATCCTAATATTGCGATACATTTATCTTAGCCATCAAATAAATATGTGTAAACAAATAGTTAAGTGCGAATTGATATGTTAATTGTAAAAATACACCAAAATGGAGAAGAGCAATAATATTCCAGATAAGCAAAATTTCCTCTTGAACAAAGCGAATAAACTATAAAAACTTGCTCATATAATCATCTTTGCACACTTTTCAAAAAGCGCCTGTGCTCTAAGGAGGTATTAAACGGGTTGTAAAAAGTACGATAAAAACACCTAAGGTAAATACTCTTAATTTTTACTTTGCTAACGCGCTGAATATGTTAGTTTATTAACATGTGTATTGAGTAAAGAATTGGTATGAGTAAGCAAACCCGCTGGACCCTAAAAAGTATTGCTAAAGAGTTAGGTGTGTCTAACGCGACAGTATCTAATGCGTTTAATCGCCCTGATCAGCTATCGGCTAAACGCCGAGACGATATTCTCGCAGCGTGTAAAACTTTGGGCTATTACGGGCCCAATAAGGCCGCGCAATCTTTGCGTAATGGCACATTTAATATTGTTGCTTTAGTGCTGCCCGATAGTGTGGAATACATGGTGTCGGACCCTGTGGCTAGCAGCTTTATGCGCGGTGTTACCTCGGTGCTTGAAAAAAACGGCATTAATGTTTTATTGTTTTCAGGTAATAGCGGTAACCTTAACAACGTGGTCGACTTGGTAGATGGCTTTATTTGTTATGGCCGCCCTCGTAATAACGCGTTAGTTGAGCAGTTAAAAACAGTGTCTAAACATGTAGTGACAATTGATTTTGATATTGCTCGCAATGCCTCTGTAAATATTAATAACGAGCAAGCAAGTTACGAAATTGCTAAACACGTACTGCATAATCAAAGCGATAAAGTGGCTATATTAGGGCTTAGATTACTTGATGAAAACGTATTATGCCGCGTGTATGAGCATCACGAATTTGAAACCGGACAATCTATTTCGCATCAACGTTTACGTGGTTATCAACGCGCTTTAAGCGAGGCAAATATTACGGTGGCTGACGATCGTATTTGGAACATTCCTGAAAGCAGCGAGCGTTTTGCTAATATTGCTGCTAAAGAGGTTTTAAGTGCCTCCCCTCGCCCTAACGTTATTATTTGTATGAGTGATTTAATTGCCCTTGCCACAATGCGAGAAGCAATAAAACAAGGCATAAAGATAGGTGAAGAACTGCGTATTGTGGGCTTTGATGGTATTGATGAAGCAGCCCGGTTTGTACCTCGCCTAACCACCATTCATCAAAACAGCCAAGAAAAAGGCGTTATAGCCGCCGAATTATTTATTTCTAAAGAAGAAAAAACTCAGGAAGTCAGTTACGAATTAGAGATTGGTGCGAGTAGTTAGCTTACAAACCTTGTAATAGTTTTATGTGTTAAAAAGCCAAGCTACTTAAGCTTGGCTTTTGCTTTACATGGCGCTTGTAAATTACTTTTATAACATTAAGCTAAAAATGAATTTAAGTTAATCGTTGTTTCTTCATCACCGTTTACCTGCGTAATAAGTGCATGGCGTAATTTAAAGTCAACAGTCAGTGAAATAGTTTGCTCATCTAGTTGCCACGATAAACAACACATACTGCCTTCACCTTGGGCGCTAAATTCACCTGCAAATGCAGGGTGTGAATTGCGAATTTTAATTAATTCAATTAAACCTTTTACTACAGGCTTATTTAAGGCTTTGTCGATTATATTTGCATCTAAATATGGGCGGTTAATATCACGGCCAACATTTGTATTAGCTAATAGCTCCATATCATTTTCGCAAGCAAATAGGCCGCCGTAATAAACTTGTGGTACACCTGGAGCAAAAAATTGAATTGCACGCGACAGTAAGTAATCAAAGTCTTTAGCGCCTAATGCGTTGTAGTACGTACAGTTAACTTGATATAAGTCGACATTACTCGCCGCAGCGCCCGTAGCTTGGCGGCTTTGGTTGTTGCTGTTGGCGTGCATTGTTTCTACTAGGTTATCAATCTGCTGTGCATTTAATAGCCCTGGTTTGTCGCCCATTGGACCTGCGTCAATAATGCCAATACCGTCATGTGTATCAAGTACAGTTAAGCAATTACGTGGCGAAATTTGTAACCATTTGAGCAGTGCATCTACATCGTTGTTAAATAAGCTGTGTAAAATAAGCGGTGGTAACGCAAAGTCGTAAACCATATTTACGCGTTTTGCCACTTCTACCTGAGTTTGATAATGGCTATGAATTTCTGCAATGGTTTCCATGCCTAAATCGTTTGCTTGCTTAGATAAGTTATCTAGGTAGCCAAACGTTTCATCAAGCATAAAGCAGTTAGTGCCAGCTTGCTTAATAGCGTAACCCGCCGCATCTAAACGAATAATATTTACATTGTTAGCCGAAAATTTAGTGAGTACGTTATTTAAATACGCAACACCGGCTTCTACTTTTACGTTTATATCAATTTGGTTATCGGTAAAAGTGGTCCAGAAGTCATACGTTTTACCATCACCACATTTCATTGGGGTAAAGCAACTACCAGGACGTGGGCGGTAAATTGCTTTTTGCTCAGCTTCGCTCATACCATTTGGAAATACATCATCTTTGGTTAAAAACAAATCCCAAAATTCTGATTGCTTACCTTTAGCTAATACATCTTGAAACTGAAAAGACTGCGCCGATACATGGTTAACAATTAGGTCAGCCATTAAGTCGAGATCTTTACCTAATACTTGTATGTCTTCCCAAGTGCCTATTCTAGAATCAACTTCACTATGGTCAATAGGGTCAAAGCCAGCATCGCTGCCATCAATAGGATTGTAAAATGGCAATAAGTGCACACCACCAAATACGCCTTTTAAAGGGCCGTTTAAAAGTGTGGTTAGCGCGCCTATATTTTGGCCAGTGATTCGATCAGCATATGTGATCAATTGAACTTTATTCTTCATCATTGTGTGATTACCATGTTGAAACTTAATCGATTAAGATATATCTTTAACTAGCGAGTAAGAATTTACAAGTAATTTTTAATAATTTTACATACAAATTTCGTGTCTCACGTAATACTACAGTAAGCAACTGACTGACTTACGAAGTATTAATAGAGAATTTAACGAGGAATAAACACATGACAAAATCACACACTCACGTAAGCAGCGACCCACTGCAACAAATACGCTGGCTTACATACATGATGTTTTTTATGTTTGCCATGACCTCTGACGCAGTCGGCATGATAATCCCCGAACTTATAAAAGATTTCGGTTTGAGCATGACTCAAGCTAGTGCATTTCATTACGCTCCTATGGCACTCATTGCCTTTAGTGGATTATTTTTAGGCTTTTTAGCTGACAGCCTTGGCCGTAAAAAAACCATTATGCTAGGTCTATTAATATTTTCCGCGAGTTGTTTTTTATTTGCATTTAGCACCAGTTTTACTTTCTTTTTAGTATTGCTTTGCTGCATAGGCCTGGCCATTGGTTTATTTAAAACCGGCGCACTGGCATTGCTTGGCGATATTTCACATAGTAACGACGACCATACTAAAACTATGAACAAGGTTGAGGGCTTTTTTGGCATTGGCGCTATTGTAGGCCCTGCCCTAGTTGGTGTTTTATTAGTGCAAAACGTTAGTTGGACATACCTGTATATTACTGCGGGCGTAATGTGTTTAATCCTTGCTTTATTAGCATGGCGCGCAGACTACCCTGACGTAGTTAAAACAACTGAAAAGCCAGCCTCTTTGGCCACGACCATGAAAATGGTAAAAAACCCTTATGCACTTGGCTTTTCTTTAGCTATTGCACTTTATGTAGCGACTGAAGTGGCTATTTATGTATGGATGCCAACGCTATTAAAGGACTACACAGGCTCTTGGCCACTCCTTGCCACTTATGCACTTACTATATTTTTTATACTACGTGCTGCAGGTCGTTTTATTGCTGTATGGTTACTAAATCGTTATAGCTGGCAAGGTGTTATGGCTTATTTAAGCTTAGGTATTGCGCTTTGTTATGTGGGTACACTTATTGGTGGCGTTGACTGGGCTGTAGGGTTACTACCTCTTTCAGGTTTATTTATGTCTATGGTTTATCCAACTTTAAACTCTAAAGGTATATCGTGTTTTCCTGCTGAGCGCCATGGAGCCGTAGCCGGCGTTATATTATTTTTTACCGCATTATCGGCTGCTTTAGCTCCTTTATTTATGGGTATGATCAGCGATTACTTTGGCCATGTGCGCTATGGCTTTTACTTAGCAACAGGGTTTGCCGTGATTTTATTTGTAGCTATGTTGTTCAATTATTTACGCGACCCATCAATGAGTGCTTTACAAGAAAATAACCCAACAGCTTAATAAATTTGTATCTCAATACAATAAAAAATACTTTTAAAATCAACATATGAATAATAAAAGAGCAAATTAAACACAAAATAATTTGCTTATTGTAAAATATTTGTTATTTTTACTTAATCGATTAAGTGAAAATAACAAATCCTACTGGGTTCAACACAACGAGGCGTTCACATGACAACACACAATACACCTTTATATTTAATCAGCGCTTTAGCACTTGCCGTAAGTCAAGGCGTTAACGCACAAGAAACAGACCAAGCAACACCTGAAGCATCACAAAACAAAGGTCTTGAAACAATTGTTGTAACCGGCGTACCACGTCGAACAACAATCATGGCTTCAAGCGTTTCAGTTAGTAGCGTATCACTTGAACAAGTTCAGGTGTCTACTCCTCGCTCAACAGCCGAGGCTTTTAGAATCATTCCTGGTATCCGTGCAGAATCGACAGGTGGCGAAGGTAATGCAAATATTGCTGTTCGTGGCCTGCCAGTTGCTTCAGGCGGTGCAAAATTTTTACAATTACAAGAAGATGGTTTACCTGTACTGCAATACGGTGATATCGCTTTTGGTAATTCAGATATTTTTATGCGATTAGATAACACTGTGCAAACTATCGAATCGATTCGTGGTGGCTCAGCATCTACTGCCGCAAGTAATGCACCTGGTGGCATTATTAACTTTATCTCTAAAAATGGCGAAAACGAATCTGGCAGTGTATCTACAACACTTGGCTTAGATTACGACAGCGTTCGTACAGACTTTGAATACGGCACTTACTTAACCGATAGCGTGCGTTTTCATGTTGGTGGCTTTGTTCGACAAGGCGAAGGCCCGCGCGAAACAGGTTACACGTCTAATAAAGGTGGCCAAATAAAAGCTAATCTTACTAAAGATTTCGACAACGGTTACGTTCGCCTTTATTACAAACACTTAGACGATAAGAGTGTTGGCTACCTTCCTATGCCAATGTACTCAAATGGTGACTCTATTGCTGGCTTTGATGCGCAATCAGACACACCTCACTCAGCGTTATTTACTAAAACAGTACGTTTAAATGGTGAAAACCAAATCAGTAGCGGCGATATTCGCGATGGTATGAATCCAAAGGTTGACTCTGTTGGTTTTGAAGCTGTATTTGATTTAGATAACGATTGGCGTATCGAAAACCGTTTTCGTAAATCATCAATAAGCGGCAACTTTAACTCGCTTATTCCTGCAGAGGTTGGCAGCGCATCATCTATTGCACAGAGCATTGGTGGTGTAGGCGCAACACTCAGTAACGCAAACACGGGCGCTGCATTTAACGACGACCTTGCTATGCGAATTCATACGTTTGACGTAACAATGAACGACTTCGATTCATTAGTTAACGACTTTAAACTAACTAAATCGTTTGATGATGACACCAGCATTACCTTTGGTTATTACGCGTCAACACAAAACATTGCTATGTCGTGGTTATGGAATTCATACCTTATGGAGCTTAAAGGCGACAATGCTGCATTATTAAATGTTACTGCAGCTGACGGTACTGAATTTTCAGAAAATGGTTTATATGCATATGGCACACCTTACTGGGGAAACTGTTGCCAACGTGATTACGACACAGAGTACGACACCCGTGCACCATACGTTGCATTCTCTACTAAATTAGGCGACGTAAGCATTGATGCAAGTGCCCGTTACGACAGTGGCGAAGCTCGCGGTAACTATGCAGGTGCCGTAACATCAACTGTAGATATGAACCGCGACGGAGAAATATCAATCCCTGAGCAAAACGTTGCAGGTATTGATATTGCCAACGCCAGCCCAGTAAACTATGACTGGAACTATTCTTCTTATTCAATTGGTGCTAATTATCAAATTGACCCAAGCCTTGCTACGTTTGCACGTATTAGTAAAGGTGGGCGTGCAAATGCTGACCGTCTTTTATTTGGTAAAGTACGCGCCGACGGCTCTGTTGCAAAAGAAGACGCTGTTGATGAAGTAAACCAGTTTGAGTTTGGTGTTAAAAAGCGCTTTGATTCATTATCAGTGTTTGCTACTGCGTTTTTTGCCGAAACTGAAGAGCAAAATTTTGAAGCAACATCACAAACGTTTTTTGACCGTGAATACGAAGCAAAAGGGATTGAAATAGAATCTACTTACTTTATTGATGCATGGGATTTTCGCGGTAATTTAACCTGGACCGATGCAGAAATAGCAAAAGATGCGCTTAATCCAGATGTGGTAGGTAATACGCCACGTCGTCAAGCCGATTTAATTTACTCATTAATGGCACGTTACAACTATGAAAAAGGCGCTGCAGGGGTAAGTTTCATTGGTACTACCGATGCATACGCTCAAGATAATAACGATCTACAATTTGACGGCTACACACAGGTAAATGGCTTTGTAAGCTATGACTTATCTGAAAACCTTAATATTGCGCTTAATGTGAATAACCTCTTCGATACAGTAGGTATTACAGAAGCAGAAGAAGGTTCAGTACCTGAAAATAACATTATTCGTGCCCGTACTATTAACGGCCGCACAACGTCGGTAACTTTAAAATACGCTTTTAACTAAATGTGTGTATTGCGCTGCGGTGAGTAGTCACTGTAGCGCCTTTTAAAGTATGAATAAATAACACCCTTCACGTTTTTTAGCCTAGCCTTGCTAGGCTTTTTAGGATATTCCAAATGACTAAACTCCTGTGCTTAGGCGAGCTATTAATTGATATGCTGCCACAAGATGCTAATAACTCAGCCTATTTACCTATACCAGGTGGCGCGCCTGCCAATGTAGCTGTTGGCTACGCAAAACTCGGCGCAGAGGCTGCATTTTGTGGTGGTAAAGGGGACGATCATTTTGCCAATCAATTAAGTAATGCATTAGCGCAATATAATGTAAATACAGACTATTTATTTACCATTGCAGGCTCACAAACCGCCATGGTTATAGTAAGCCTTGATGAAACCGGCGAGCGTAGTTTTGGCTTTTATCGCCATAATACAGCCGATGTACTATTAACGCAGGCGCATTTAGCGCATATAAATTGGCAAGAAATAAGCACACTACACTTTTGTTCAAACACATTAACCGAATCAGCAATTGCCAACACAACGGTTAAAGCGCTAGAACTTGCAAAAGCGAATAATAAGCTCGTCAGTTTTGATGTAAATTTACGCTACAGCTTGTGGGAAAACACAAACGATATAGCAAGCAATGTAAAAGCCTGTTACACCTATTGTGACATAGTAAAACTCTCGCGTGATGAACTTAATTTTTTAGCCCAGCATAGCGATACAACGAGCGATGATTACATTCAAATGCTATTAAATACCGGAGTAAAACTGGTGTTTTTAACCGATGGACCAGAGCCTGCCACGGTTTACCACAGCGCATTTACACTTAACGAATCGGCACCAAAAATAAACGCCGTAGATACAACAAGCGCAGGTGATGCATTTATAGCGGGGGTTTTATACTACTTAAATCACTTAGGAAGTGATTTACCACTAGCAGATAAACTAAATGATAAAGCGAGCGTAAAAGGCGCCCTGCACTTCGCTCTTAAATGTGGCTCTAAAGCGTGTTTAGCTAAAGGGGCATTTCCGGCATTACCTGTGCTGGCTGATGTACTTTAATAGACCTAATGTTTTTTAAGTTCAAATATATGCAGTAACGCGTAGTTACTGCATAGCATCAAACACCATTTTACTATCCACTATTTGTTCAAAGTGCGTTATTTTTTGATTTTTAAGCTGCCAAATATGCGCGACCCTAGCTTGCATTTTTTTACCCGTTTTAATATAAGTACCAGAGTACGTGCCATACACTACAACAGTATCATCTTGGGATAAGTAGTTTTGTGGCGTAAACGTGTAGTTATACCACTCGCTTGCAAGCTTTTGAAAAACATGTTCAGTAATGTCATTCATACCATGGTATGTACCAGCATAAGCAAAACCGTCAGCCTCTTTCCAAGTAATAGTATCACTTGCATGAGCAACTAAATTTTGCCCATTCTCTTGTGATGTTTTGCCTTCATACGTACTTTTAATTATGTCTATGTTGTTCATTTTTGCACACCCTTGCACTATAAAAAGGAAGCTCAATAAAGCTGTAATATAAACAGCTTTATTATTTAGAAATTTCATCACACTATACTAGCGCAACTGATTGCTGTAAGTAGGTAACCCACTGCTCAGTTTTTCCATAATAATGGGCTATATCGGCTTTTTGCCACTTACCTGTGTTAAATTCAAATGCTGCACTAGGAAAGCCTTGCCCATGAATATCGTGCAATAAGCCTCGGCTTTGTGCTATATGTTGATCTGTTGCACCGCCTTCTAGCGCATTAAAGTGGGTTTCAAATAAGGCCTTGTTTAAACCCAGCTCCAATGCAATATCAGTCAGTACATGCAGCTGCATAATGTTTTTACCCTGAGCATAATAAGCATGTTGAATACTATTAAGCATTTCCCCACCTGATATACCAAGCTCTTGCGCTGCCAATATAGCGGTAATAGCCGGAGCCGAGTTGAGTATAATATCGTTGGTTTTTAAAAGCCCATCAGTATAGTTACTACCAAATACCTGACCGGTTTTCTTCGCTATGACACTGTCGTTTTTAAGTGCAAATTCACGCCATGCAGGAGTCACAGGTTTGACATTATCACCTGTTAGCATACCTCCACTGTGTACTTTTACAATTAAACCATCAATATTTTCAGCAGCGGTGATCAAGGGCACGCTGCCGTAAGTCCAACCACATAAAGGGTCAACAATTATATGTAACGTTACGTTTTTCATTAATATTTCCTATCTAAATAATTGCTTAACGCAAGGGCACTTAGTGCCATTGCATCTCACCCATAACCACTTTTGAGCCCAACTCTAAAATGCTTCTTGCACCTAAATCAGGGTAAGCTTGAGTCATTATCTCTACAAATTCAGTTGAGTTTTTTGCATTTTTTGCAGCGCTATCCGCTTTATTTAAGTATCCTTTCATGAATGACACACCAGAAAGGTCTTGTTTACTGCCCTGTAAAAAATGACCTGGAATAACAGTCTGTGGTTTTAAATTCTCGATGTTATCTAATGTTGACTGCCAAGTTTGACGCTCTGCAGCAGTGCTCGAATCGGCCAACCACACATGCATTTGATCAAATACTACAACCCCACCCAGCACTGTTTTTATAGAAGGGATCCAAAGGTAAGTATGCTTTGGATCATGCTGTAAATTTTTAATAATAATTTCTTTCCCATCTATAGTTAGGCTATTAGATAGCATTACTTCTGGCAAAATAAGTTCTTTAGGTGCATTGCTCTTTAAAATAGGCCCCCAATAATTTAACTTTCCTTGCATTGAGCGCTTAATATTCTCTACTGTTGATTTAGTCGCTAATAACTTTGCTTTTGGAAAAGCAGCTTTAATTACATCTAAACCAAAGTAAAAATCAGGGTCGCTGTGACTAATATAAACAGCTGTTAATGTTTTACCGCTCGCTTTTATTTTTTCAACCAATGCTTGTGCATCATTACGCTGAAATTGGGCATCCACTAATAACACTTCGTTATCACCACTTATAATGCTTGATGAAACAGCAAAAATACTTTTGTCTTGTGGGTTATATACATCAACAACTAATTCACTTTGCGCTAATACCGGTTGCATTAATGTGCTTGCTAATAAAGCTGTTGCTGCTAATACGTGTTTAACTTTTTTCATTCTCAGTAGCCTGTTTGTTATTTCGTTAAGATGAGGCTATTGTATGTTGCAATTTAAGAATGAAAAACTAGGCAGAATGCAACTATCTGTTGCATAAATCGAACATATAGGCAAAGTGAATGGATAGAATTATTGCAGCTGATGTATTTATAAAAATTGTAGAGCAGAAAAGTCTAGCCGGTGCTGCCCGTGCTTTAGATATGTCTAGATCTATGGTTACACGGTATTTGAATCAAATGGAAAAGTGGGCAAATACCCAACTACTCCATCGGTCAACAAGAAAAATAACACTCACGTCAGAGGGTGAAAAAGTACTTAATCATAGCCGAGAGCTCATTGCCATCGCCCAAAACATCAGTGCGCCAATAGAAAGTAATAACAGATTAAACGGGCAAATTAGGTTGTCGTGCTCGCCTTTTTTAGCACATGATGTACTACCAGATATGTTGCAACAATTCTTGCACGCTCATCCCGAAGTCAGTATTGATGTACAAATTAGTAATCACGTTACAAATTTGGTAGAAGAGCGAATAGATTTAGCAATTAGAATTACCAATGACTTAGATCCTAATATAATTGCTCGCCCACTTGGGAAATGCCATTCAGTATTATGTGCAAGCCCAGAATATTTAGAAAAAAACTCTAAGCCTATAACTACGGATGATTTGAGTCGCCATAACTGTTTAAACTATTCACGGTTTGAAAAAAGTATGTGGCATTTTTCACACCCTGAAAAACCCGTATCTGTAGCGATTGCTGGTAACTTCAGTGCTAATGATTCGAGCTTACTGTTAAAAGCTGCTCTTAATAATCAAGGAATAACTCTACAACCTAAGTTTGCTGCGCAGAAATATATAAATAATGGAAAGTTAATACATTTACTACCACACCTTAAACCACAAACTTTGAGCATATACGGTATTTACCGCTCTAGGAAACATCAGTCACTTGCACTTCGTTCATTTATTGATAGCTTAGTAACGTATTTTGATAAAATTGATACTTAACAATAAGCGAAAACTATTAAACGTTCGCTATAAGTCCTTTATTTAAGAGTTGAAATAGCGCTTTGTAAGCGCTATTTTTTGAAAGAAGGGATTTATTATTCGTCTAGCCAATCTATGGCTGCGGTAGCATTTTCAAAGTATTGAACCTCACCCGATATGAACCAGTTACCTATTTTGGCCATTCGAGCTTGCCACTCTTTATTACCGTAAATAGCTACTTTTTTAAATTCTTTAGAGTGCTTAACACCTAACTTGAGGTCGTCCCACGCTGCGCGTAATTCCCAACCTTCAAGCTCGCTACCATCTATTAAGGCGTTTACAACTGGGTGCTTAACTTCGCCAAGAGCTGAATTTATCATTGGGGTAATTATTTTGTAGTCGTCGTGAGTAAGCGTACCAACGGCTTTAAGTTTTAAAAAAAACTCTCTTCCTGCACGTTCAAGACCAATCGATAAACCATGTGTTGTGTGTACCATTACTGCTCTCCTTAAATAGGCTGAGTGGTAAAAGTACACCTTCTAAAATTAATTAGTCCTGAACTAAATCAATAAATAGTCCTGAACTAAATCAATAAATAGTTCTGAGCTAGATCATTAAATAGTCTCAAATAAACGACTCAATTACGCATTTTGTACGCGAGATGTCTGGTTTTCTACATCAGTTAAATGGCCCGTTTTAAGCCATACTTTTGCACCATTACTTCCCGCTTTAACGTTAACAGAGCTATTAATAGGCACTCTTAACCAACTGTTTTTTACAAGGGTATCGGCTTGCTCATCAAATGAGCCTTCAAGTACTAGCAGCTCAGCTCCGCCTTTTGCGCTTATAACCATGCAGGCGTTGGGCTTAAAGTCCAACAAGCTTACGTCTTCAAAATCGTCTTTGTATAAAGGGGTTACGGCTACATTTTTAAAACTAGGGTGCGCCGTACTTTGCATCAAGTCCGTTTGTAAACGCACGTGGGTTCGATCATCTGGCTGAAACTGCCATAACTTTACAAATATAACGCAGCCATTTTCAGACCCCGGTTTGTGCTTTGATTGCGGTGGGTTACGGATATAAGAACCTGCCGCAAAGTCACCATGTTCATCTTGAAATACCCCTTCAAGCACAACAAACTCTTCACCGCCTGTATGAACATGCGGCGAAAATTCACTGCCAGGTGCATAACGAACAATAGTCGTTGCGCGAGCAACTTCGTCGCCCACTCTATCGAGCGCTCGCCTATCAACGCCCGCCATTGGCGATGCAACCCACGGAAGTGATTCGCTATGTACCACAACTCGTTTACTAAAATCGGCAGCTATTTTCATATTTGGCTCCTAAGCGTAACTTCACTTAAATTTTAAACTAATAACCTAATTAAGCTGCAACACTTGGGCGTTTTGCTACTTTTTCTTGCCATGCAACTAAATGGGTTAACTCATTCGGGATTGCTATTTGTGCAAATCCAGCAAATACCATCCCAGCATACAATGTAATATCAGCAATACTAAACTGCTCGCCGCCAACAAACGCCGATTGCACTAGTACATCATTAAAATAGCTAAACCCTTGGCGCGCTTTTTCGCCTTGTTTTTCACCCCAAGCCACATTTTGATATGTTTCAAGCTCAGGACCTAAGCCATCAGTTGCATGATGAAAGTAAGTTGCCACAGCGTCAAGCACCATAGATTCTGCACGCTTTTGCATCATGTTAATTACTGCACGCTCTTTTGCGGTTTCACCCATTAAAGATGGGCCTTCAAATGCGGTATCAATATACTCAGTAATAGCGGTACTTTCTGATATAAACGTGCCGTCATCTAGCTCTAATACGGGTACACCTGCTAATGGATTTTTAGCTAAAAAGGCTTTTGTTCTGTGTTCACCATTTAATAAATCAACAGGTACAAACTCAACATTTGAAGTGGCATTTTTTTCAGCTAAAGCGATACGAACACGAAGTGGATTTGGAAAGTTTTCTACATCATAAATTTTCATAGCAATCTCTATCTTTATTGTTTAAAAGTGAGCCAATGGCGTAACCTACCTATCGATAGGTAATTTATAATATTAAACTAAATTTAAGTCAACGTTTAAATTTTTTTGATTTATGGGATTTAACTTAATTCATAATAAAATTATGGAGTTGCTTAAAAGTAAAAACACTTGTAAATAACTACCTACTGGTCGATAATTTTGCTGTACCAATTGCATTAAATAAGTGATCTATTATTGCGCTAGGAAAATAGCGCAATAACGAGGCGAAAATCATGACATCTAGTTATTCTGTATGAATAATTTTTAACGCAGTTAGTGTGTTATTTAATGCGATACAATGATCATGTTTTTAATAAAACTGGTGTTACTGCAGATAGGAAATATTAAAAATGAGTAAAAAAGAAGCTTTATTAAAAGCCGCTGAAAACAAGGTGCGCCTTGGCGGATACAGTAATTTTAGTTTTAGAGAGCTAGCCTGCGAAGTCGGCATTAAAAGCGCCAGTGTGCACTATCACTTTGCGACTAAGGCCGATTTAGGTGCTGAGCTGGCTCATCAATATACTGATTCTTTTTTAGCAGCGTTAGGCGAGCCAAGCGAGCTTAAAGCAAACGGTAAAAATCCTATTGATGTGTACACACAGCTTTTTAGACGTGCATTAGTAACCGATAAAAAAATGTGTTTATGCGGGTTGCTAGGAGCCGAAAGCGATAGCCTTCCAGATAAAGTACGCCTTGAAGTAAAGCGCTTTTTTAATCAAAACCTAACATGGCTTAGCGCTGCACACTTAGCGAATGGTGAGCCTAACCCCGATCAAGCAGCTATTCAAACAGTAAGCCTGCTTGAGGGCGCTATGATGATAAGCAAAACGCTCGACGATAATAGTTACTTTGAACTTGCAACTCAGTAATACCTAAATTTAGTACACAAAAAAAGCGAGCTATTGATTATCAATAGCTCGCTTTTTTAATGCTTGAAATAACTTATGTGATTATTAAACCGCTGTTGGTTTAACTTTATGCTTAGAGTGCACAATTGCTAAAACAATTAAGCCAATCACTGTTACTACAGCGCCAATAGGTTTACCTAAATCGCTTGATAAGTTAAGACCAATTGCTGCAGTGCCAATATAAGAAACCGTTACCGCTGTTGCTATAACAGCAGGAACACTGGCAATCCAATGGAATGTACCACGGTCAAACAAGTACTTAGTGGCAAGCCATAATACGCTTGTAGAAAGCAGCATGTTTGAAAATGCAAAGTAGCGCCAAATTAATGAGAAATCGAGCTTCGTCATAAAGTACGCTATAGCAAGTATAGGCACCGCCACTAGTAAGCGATTACGTAAGCTTTGTGGAATATTAAACGCATCAACAACAGTTAAACGTAATGAGCGGAACGCTGTATCACCAGAAGTAATTGGGAATACGGCTACTGCAATAATTGCCATTATACCGCCAAATACGCCTAAGTAACTGTTAGCTACATGGTTAACAACTAAGCCTGGACCACCTTGGTCAAGCAATGCTTTTAAGCCTGCGTAACCATCTGGGAACGCTGCAATACCAGCAAGTGCCCATACACAACCTACAATACCTTCACACATCATAGCGCCGTAATAAACTGGACGTACGTATTTTTCGTTAGTTAAACAGCGCGCAATAATAGGCGCTTGAGTAGAGTGAAAACCACTAATAGCACCACAGGTAATTGTTATAAATAACAATGGCCATGTTGGTAATCCATCTGGGTTTGGCTCTAAAAAGTCATGTGCGTGATCAGCTTCAAAGTAAGCTAAAAAGTCACTTGGTACAGGTAAGTGCGGCGCATTAATAAGTAATGAAATAGCAATTGCCACTGTCATTACAATCATTAGCGCACCAAAAATTGGGTAAAACTTAGTGATAATTTTATCAATTGGTAGCAAGGTAGCTAAAAAGTAATACGCTAAAATAGCAAGTACCCAAAAGGTATTGTTTGCCAGTATTGTACCTTCAAAAAAATCAAGGTTACTTAGCAAACCTGCAGGGCTCATAATAAATACTACACCTACAAAAAACAGTAGCATGGCAGTAAATACAAGCATAAAGCCTTTAAATACGACGTTGTAATAATGGCCTGCGATTTCTGGTAGGCTTTTACCGTCTTCTTTTATACTCATTACACCTGAGAAGAAGTCGTGTACAGCTCCACCTAAAACATTACCAAGTACAATCCATACTAGTGCAACTGGTCCGTATAAAGCACCTAAAATTGGGCCAAATATTGGACCTACGCCAGCAATGTTTAAAAACTGAATTAAAAATGCTCGTACAGGGTGAATAGCTACGTAATCAACACCTTCGCTAAAGCGTTTTTGTGGTGTGTCAGCAGTTGAATCCAAACCGGCTTGTTTTTCAACAAATGGGCTGTAAAACTTATAGCCCAGTATTAAAATAGTGAGGCAGATAAAAAAGATGATCATAAAGCACGTTTCTCTTTTTGTATTTTAGTTATAGAGCGCATTGTGTGTCGCCCCGCCTTTTCAATCCGTGAATAATCGACGAACGATAACAAAGCTTTAACCCTCAAACAATAAGACGTTTAGCTAATACAATAATCGATATAAGCCACTATTTACGCAACCTGCGCACTTAACACTCACTTATCGCCTATGTCTTATTTTAGGCACAAAAAAAGCGGTTAAACTTTTACGTATAACCGCTTTCACACACAATGTTTTTTTAAAGTGGGTTCATAAACTCACTAATTTGTTGATGCGTTAAAGTAGGTGTTGCACCAGAACTTTCGGCGACCATTGCTCCAACGGCACATGCAAAGTCAACGGCATATTGCGCGTCGTCGTTGCTACAAAGCTGATAAATTAACGAACCTAAAAACGAATCCCCTGCGCCAACAGTGTCAATTACGCTAATTAAATAACCTGAATTATAAAAATTCTCGCCTTTGATTGTTAATAAAGCACCGTGGCTACCTTTGGTTACACATAAGTAATCGGTATTTGTTTGCTGTGCTATAAACGCTAAATTTTGTTCAAGCGAATGAAACTTACAACCCATCGCTTTTGCAATTTCGTATAGCTCTTCATCGTTTAACTTAATAAAGTCTGCTTTATTCATTAAATTTACAAGTATTTCTAGCTTGTAATGCGGTGCACGTAGATTTACGTCAAATACTTTAAAGTTTGCTACATCAACGAGTTGATTTAACGTTGCTAAAGACGCTTCGCTTCGCCCAATTAGGCTGCCAAATACAAATACATCGCTACTTTTAACTTTACTAAGTAACTCATCGGTAAGCGCTATATTATCCCACGCAGAGTCTGCCACTATTTCATAACTTGCAGAGCCACCACTGTCGAGCGTTACCTCAACCGTGCTAGTTTTTTTGTCACTATTGATAGCAATGTATTCGCAGCTTACGCCCTTGCTAGTAATTTCGCCTAGTAGCTCAGCGCCTAACTCGTCGTTACCAACAGCGCTGATCATGTCGGCTTTAATGCCAAGTGAGTTAATACGCACACACATATTAAGTGGCGCGCCACCTAAGCGTTTACCTGAATCAAAACAATCCCACAGCACTTCGCCAAAGCAGCTAACACTTACGTTTTCGCCTGATTTATGATTAATTAAAATGCTCATAATTAGTTACTCTTTTGATCAAGTACAGCCTGCATAATGGCTTTAATTTTACTATTAGGTGCATACAACGCAGCAATCGACTTTTTATATTCAGCAGTAAACGTTTCGTTATGCTCAAGCTTGCCAAACAAGCTCGTTAACTTTAAAAATGCAATCGGGCTAGTTTGAGTCTCTTGCGCGTAAGAATTAAGCTCTTTGTGCATCGCATCTTGAATTTCAAGCTTTTCGCCGTTTTCACTTAAACCTTTATCGCTGTATAAACACCAAGTTGCAATAACAAGCGTTGCCAGTGACACATCGCGACCTTGTACTAGGTTTTCGTTAATTGTGGCAATTAAAAACTTAGGCAGTTTAGCTGAGCTTTCACTACAGATACGCGCTAGGCTGTCTTTAATATTAGGATTAGCAAAACGCTCTATTAACGTATCTTTGTAACTTTCAAGGTCAATGCCTTCAAGTGGTTCAAGATTTGGGGTTACTTCTTTATCCATAAAAGCACGTAGGTATGTGGCAAATAATTCATCCGATACCGTTTCGTCAATAGTGCCATAGCCATGGATTGAACCTAATAAACCAAGTACAGAATGCCCTGCATTAAGTAAACGTATTTTCATGGTTTCATAAGGCGTTACATCAGTAACAAACTGAGCACCAACAACATCCCAATTTGGACGAGAGTCACTAAATGTGTCCTCTATTACCCATTGTGTAAACGACTCACAGGTAATTGGCCACTCGTCACTAACACCATATGCATCAACCACGTAATCAATATCACTCTTTTTAGATACCGGCGTAATACGGTCAACCATCGCATTAGGAAACGATACGTTTTGCTCAATCCACTCACTTAAGTCTTTGTCTTGCTCTGTAGCAAAGGCTAAAAGCATTTTGCGTGTTACGTTACCGTTGTGCTGAATGTTATCGCACGACTGAACTGTAAACGCGCCTAGGCCTTGCTCTTTACGCAATTTTAACGCAGCGGTAATGTAGCCAAACGCTGTAATTGGGTAGTTTGGGTTATTAATGTCGTTAATAATATCTGGATTACTGTAATCAAACTCGCCCGTTGCAGGGTTAAAGTTGTAACCGCCTTCAGTAATAGTAAGCGACACAATTTTAGTATCGCTGTGCGCTAGCTTATTAATTACCGCTTGTTTGTCCTCTGGAGCAAACAAAAAGTCGATCATTGAGCCAATTACTTTGTTATCTATTGTACCGTCTGGGTGTCTAACAGTAAGCGTGTAAAGGTAATCTTGCTGCTTTAAAATATCACGCAGACCACGGTTACCCTCTAAAAGGCCAACACCACATATACCCCATTGCTCAGAGCCCGGAGTTTTTAAAAGCTCGTTGACATACACTGCTTGGTGAGCACGATGAAAACCGCCCACACCAATATGTACAATACCGGCTTTAACTGCGCTACGGTCGTAGGTTGGTGTATCAACATGGCTTGGTAATTGAGCCAAGCTCTGTTGGTTTAGCCCTGTAACTAGAGCGTCAGTGTGTTGGTATTGTGTCATGGTGTGACCTTACTAAACAAAGATAAAATATAAATTACGATACTGTATTACGATGCTGTGTTGAGTACTTTATGGCGTTTTAACGACCAGTACGCAGTAACAAAATAAATAACAGTACAAATAAAACAGGCTATTTCGAATTGCGATTTATTAGCGCTGTACATACTCATAGTTTCACTGAAAAACATCACTTGGCTGGCAAATATGAAAATGATAACCAGTGAAACCGTAGAAACTGCGTTAAGTACTTTTGTAAATACAGAGCTGTCAATTACTGGCTTTGGAATGTCTTTAGCCTCAGCTGCTTGATATTCTTTAATATCACGTTGCTCTTGTTTTTCTGCTGCAATTTCTTGTGTGTAGTCGTCACCAGCGCCGTATTTTTTAGCTAAAAGCGTGTAAACAACAATGGTGAAAATCCATGTAGGAATAAACAAGTAGTAAAACGACATTACATCAATTGCGTTTAAGCCAAAGCCAAACACAAGTGCTAACGCCCAAGATGCTATAGCCGGTACGCTGCGGGTAATATTTTTATATTTAGCCCAGTAACGTGTTAGGCCAATTTTAGGAAATAACACATGCTCAGCAAACACAATGCCGCCTACTGGTACAACTAATAAGCCTGCGTAAGTAAGTAGCGGAAGCATTTGAGAAAATACAAACGGGAAACATGCAATAATTACGGTTACAACACCTACAATAGCGGTGGTGCGTTCACGTGATTGATTAACAAATATAGATTGCGCTGCAAGGCCTGCACGGTAAAGGTTTGCGTTAGCTGTAGTCCAACCGGCAATAATTACAATAACAAAGCCAGTCCAACCTAATGCATGGTATGCAACATCGCCCGGATCAAGTGATGAAATAGTTGTTTTAAGTAATACCGCAACACCTGCGCCCATAATACCGGCAGAGATCCACGCTAAGTAATGACCAAAAAACATGCCCACACCAGAAAACAAACCATAGCTTTTGCGTTTAGCAAATCTAAAAATAGCCATGTCGATTAAACCAAAGTGAGTTATTGAGTTAGCAGCCCATGCAAAGCCAATCACTTCTAATAGGCCAATGCCCTTTTCACCATCGGCATTGGTGCCCGTCCATATGGAGGAGTCGCCTATGGTCATAAAGTCGCTAAAGCTAGTTAAAGAGGTAGAACCTAATACGTGATTTGAAAGCTCAGGGAATAACGCAAACGAGCCTGCAATAAATATAACAAATAGCCACGGCGCACACAGCTTTGAAAAGTCAGCAACCGTAGAAAAGCCATACATCGCAACAAATACAACAATGGAGCCAACAGCTAAAACAATGGCTACAAACCAAAAGCTATTTGGATACCAATCAAGTTGCGCAGGTATATCAAACAAAAACCGCACGGCGGTGGAGGATACCGTGATCATCGCGGCCGATATAACACTAAAAATAACCACGTTAGCCCAGTTATAGAGCTTGGTCATTGAGTTACCAGCAATTTTGTTTAAGTAGTTATATAAACTTAAGCGGGTTTCTACTGCAATGGGTGCAGTAATCAGCCACCAAGAACACATTGCTAACAGGTTACCTATTAATAAACCCAGTAGAATGTCGATGGTTGAAGCGCCTAATGCAACAAACGTTGCACCAATAACAAATTCAGTAGCCGCAACATGTTCGCCGGCGTATAGCCCTGCAAAATGCTTCCAGCCGTGAAGCTTATTATTAGCAACAGGAAGTTGCTCTTCGTTTACATCTTTAAATGTTTGTGTGTGTGGACTCGTTGCCATGGTATTTCCTAATGTTAACAGCAAAGCATTTGATACCAATCTGCATAACTATTTGAATAATTTAACAAGTTAAATCACTCTATATTTAAGCAGATTGGCATAGTACCTACATACTTTGCCTTTTATAATTTGGCTTATAAACGCATGATCTTTTGCCATGTTTTGTTTTATTTTTAGTAAAGCAAAACCATCTACATTTATATTTTGCGTTTGCTTGCCTGTCAGTGTGTAAGGCGAGCAAATCGCGTTTAAAACTTTGTTTATTTAAAAAGCTGCGTGTTTACTGCTTTTTAAGTGCAGGGTATGCACTAAAAAAATCTTGCCAATGCGTTAAATGATCAACATTTGGGTAAGCACTGTGTACATGATTAACAGAGCCTTGCATATGTTGCCCACCGCTGTAATGCAGTACTTGCATATTGGCGTCAATTCCTGCATTTACGCCGGCTTTACTGTCTTCAATTACTAAGCAATGCTCTGGCTTTACACCCATTTGCTTAGCTGCATGTAAAAATAAATCAGGCGCCGGTTTACCACGCTTAACTTCGCTGCTGGTAAAAACCGTATCGCTAAAGTACTTACTTAAACTCACTACGCTCAACGCTTTTGCGGTGCGTGCTGGGCTACTGCTTGTAGCTATACAAATAGGCACAGCTAAATTGTTAAGTACGTCTTCTATACCATCAGTCGTGGTTAGTCCGGTTTCAAATTCGTTTAATAGTGCCTCGCGGTAGTCACCTTCAAAGCTTTCAGGAAGAGTGACATTAAATGCATCCGCTATTTTTTGGCTTACTGTTTTAAAGTTGCAGCCTAAAAAGTGTTGCTGTACATAAGCGCGGTCAATCTCAACGCCTTTTTCAACAAGCATATTAATGAGTACTTGTGCGCTTAAAATTTCGCTATCAATAACAACGCCATCACAATCAAATATCACTAGCTCAATATTAGTATTCATCTTGTCACCTTATTAACACTGTTTGGTTTAGCTAATTTAAGTATAACGAGTTAAGCGCGATTAATATTGTGCAACTTTTTAGTGCAACTCAGTAATGGGCATAAGCTCACTGGTTGAGCATATTCCCTTTATTGTGCGAATATGTCAACACACTGTAAGTATAAAACGCACCAGCTTGGTGAAAATACCGCCAGATAAAACTAAAAACCTTTGTATTTAATAAATTTTATAAAAGCATATTGCGACTAAGGTCGTAGTAAAAAAATTACATTAATGTAAAAAGTGTATCTGCAAATTCATCTCATCTGTTTTACAAATTACATCAATCTAATTAATCAGTTTTACCGAAGTTAATAAAATTAATACTATCGTTAACAGATTAACAGCCTGCACCACTGCCGGCACTTTTAAATAGATGAGGTCGACAATGAATACTCAAATAAACAAAACAAAATTAACACTAACTGCACTGGCACTTGCAATGGCATTACCGGCAAGCGCAGCAACAACTCTTACTAAAGATAACGGCGCAGCTGTTGGCGATAACCAAAATTCAATTACTGCTGGCGAACGTGGCAGTGTATTACTAGAAGACGTGCAACTAATTCAAAAACTGCAACGCTTTGCACGTGAGCGTATTCCTGAGCGTGTTGTGCATGCTCGTGGTACTGGCGCACACGGTGTGTTTGTAGCATCAAAAGAGCTAGATGATTTAACAATTGCAGCACCGTTTGCAAAAGCTGGTAAAGAAACAGACGTATTTGTTCGTTTTTCATCGGTAATTCACTCAAAAGGCAGCCCAGAAACACTGCGTGACCCACGTGGCTTTGCAACTAAGTTTTACACAGACCAAGGTAACTGGGATTTAGTAGGTAACAACTTACCGGTGTTCTTTATTCGCGATGCGATTAAATTTCCAGACATGGTTCACTCGTTAAAGCCATCACCGGTTGATAACATTCAAGATCCTAACCGCGTATTTGACTTTTTCTCGCACGAACCAGGTTCTACACAAATGCTAACGTGGGTTTACAGCGACTACGGTACACCAGCAAGTCTTCGTAAAATGGACGGTTGGGGTGTACATTCATACAAAATGATTAACAAATCGGGCGATGTTAAATACGTTAAGTTTCATTGGGTAAGCCAACAAGGTATTGATAACCTTGACGCAAAAGAAGTAGCTAAAGTGCAAAGCCAAGACTTCCAACACTTAACACGCGACCTTTACAGCGAAATTGGCAAAGGCAATTTCCCTAAATGGGATCTGTACATTAAAACGCTTGATCCATCGCAGCTTGATGACTTTGATTACAACCCGTTAGATGCAACAAAAATGTGGTTAGACATTAAAGAAACTAAAGTAGGAACAATGACCCTAAACCGTATGCCAACTAACTTCTTCCAATCTACGGAACAAGTAGCAATGGCACCGGCAAACATTATTCCAGGTATTGAGCCATCAGAAGACAGACTATTACAAGGTCGTATGTTTTCTTACGCTGATACACAAATGTACCGCCTAGGTGCTAACCACCAGCAACTGCCAATTAACCGTGCAAAAGTTGAAGTGGTTAACTACAACCAAGACGGCGCAATGAATATTGGTAACACTATAAGCAATGTGAACTACCAGCCAAGCCAAGAAAACGTAGCTGAAAACCCAATTGCACGTAGAAGTAACACAGAGCTAAAAGGCTTTGTACAACAAGCTGCGATTAAAAAGCAGCAAAACTTCGCGCAAGCAGGTGTTATATACCGTGGTTTTAGCAAGCAAGAACGTACAAACCTAATTAATAACCTAGCAGGCGATTTAGGCAAAGTGCAAAACAGCAGTGTTAAACACAAAATGCTTAGCCACTTTTATAAAGCTGATAGTGAGTACGGTACACGCTTAACTAAAGCTGTAAACGGCGACCTTAAAATGGTTAAACAACTAGCCGCTAACTTATAAGCAACTAGTTAAAAGCAATTAGTCCCAACTAAATAGCTATTTAAACCACAATCATGAGGAAGGAATAAACCCTTCCTCTTTTATAAGAGACAATTGTTATGCGTAATTTATTAATTATAGTCGCTCTATTTCTGAGCTTTACCAGTAGCGTTTACGCTCAAAATACATCAGATACACAAACACCCAGTACGCAATCTGAAACCCAACATTCTGCAAAAACTCAATACGATAGTTTATTTGCTTATTACTTTGCCGCAGCACGCACAAACGACACAGCTGTAATAGAGCAATTTGTAGATGCCGGTATTCCTATCGACAGCTACAACAATAAAGGCTACACCGCGTTAATGATTGCTACTTACCATGGTAATAAAAACACGGTTAACACACTTTTACACTTAGGCGCTAATGCCTGTCTAGAAGATAACCGTGGCAACACAGCGCTAATGGCCGCTATTTTTAGAGGTGAATTTAGTATAGCTAAAACACTCGTATCACTTGATTGCGATAACGCGCATCAAAACAAAGCAGGCCAAACAGCAGAGCAATTTGCACAAACATTTGGTCAACAAAAAGTTATAGAGTTACTAGCGCAGGTAAATAATGCAAAATAATCTGCACGCAACAAAAAGCCCTAAAATAATAGGGCTTATTTTTAATAAAATTAGCCTTATGTTGCAGAAGCTATTTGAGGTTGTTTAGGCTTTTCTTGCGTTACAAAATAGCAAATTAGCGAGCCCACTGTTACCAGTACAACCCCTTGCCAAAACGAAGCGCTCAGCGTAATAGATAAATACAACGCCGAAATAATAGTAGAAAACACCGGTGTAAAGTACGAAAGCGTCCCCAACAGCATTAAGTTACCGCCAATTATAGCTTGATTCCACAGTGCATAACCGCTCCCCACTACTACACCAGCTAATAGCAATGTTATGCTTGAGCCCAGTGAAAACGTTAATGGCGCTTCATTACTAAAACCATATTGCGCCCACAAGCTCATTGCCGTAACCGCAAAAAATAACGTAATGGCATTTTTACCATTACTCAGCTTTTGCGTTACTACGCAATAAATAGCCCATATAAACGCTGCAGCTAATGCCATTAAGTAAGTAGCAGGATTATCAGCAAAGTTAGTAACAAGCGTATCGAGTGACATTTTTTGATCGCCTGTAATACACCAAGCAACCCCTAAAAAAGCAATGATCATGCTTGGGTAAACCCAGTAACTTACTTTTTTACGACCAATAATAATAGAGAGCAATATAGTCAGCGTGGGCCATAAATAATTAATAACCGCCATTTCCATTGCCTGATGACGGCTGTTTGCCATACCAATAGAAAGCGCCAAGCAAATTTCGTACGATACAAATAATAAAGTACCTATTACCAAGTAACGTTTCGAAAAACCACTAAACTTGGGCACTCCCATAACCAAAATTAAAAATATCGCACTGACAGAATACATAGCCGCCGCACCACCAATGGGGCTAAACAACTCAGAAATATCCCGTAGTAATGCAACTAAGCAACTCCACAGTAATATGGCCGCGACTCCATAAAGCGTGTATTTATTTTTGCTTATAAAATCCATTTGCCAATCCAAAAGTACTACTCGTAAATTTGAAACTAAACTAACAGTAATTATTTAATTAAACAATAAGGGTCTGTTGTTCTTTCAAGGTTGAATTTGCAGCAGTCTGTTTGGTATTTAGGCAAGGCAGAGCCTATATAGTGTGGTTATTCCCCATTAATGGGCGATAACGTAGCATTAATGCCAAACAGGCGCTGCCCAAAGGGTTCTTCCTAGGGGCTACTTACTCTTTGTTGCCTACATGGATGTAGGTAAGGGGCGTGAGCAGGACGCGGAAGCTTTGCTCGGTTTTTACTTAGCCCACTAGGTTACAAATCTCGCGCCGCGATTAAATAGCCCCTAGTTTGAACAAATTTTAATCCGCAAAGATCAACAGACCCTAAAGTTAATAGCTTAAACCTCTCATTTGTTTTTAGCATTCACCCTTTTTAGTAATTGACCTTTTGGTCAGTAAAGCTACAATCAATCAATACGTTAAACACGCAAACTTTATAATGACCACACAAATAAAGCCAAATAAAAAAGAAGTCACACGCGAGAAAAACCAAAAACTAATTTTAGATGCCGCCGAGCAATTGTTTTCGCAATTAGGTTACGACGGAGCAAGTATGAGCATGGTTGCTAAAGAAGCGCAGGTGCCAAAAGCTAATATTTTGTATTACTTTAAAAGTAAGGATGGTCTGTACGAGTCTGTGATTGACCGCATAATAGCTAATTGGAACTTAGGGCTCGATAACGTCACAATTAACGACGATCCAGCTACCGTGCTTTATAACTATATTAAAAGCAAAGTAATACTGGCCGTAAATCAGCCAATGCAATCTCGCTTATTTGCCAGTGAAATACTGCGCGGTGCACCCTATTTACAAAACTACTTTAGAACCAATACCCGCCCTTGGGTTAAACAAAAGGTTGATGTACTTCAAGCATGGATGGACGCTGATAAAATGGATAAGGTTGATCCCTACCATTTGCTCTTTACTATTTGGTCTACCACGCAATATTACGCCGACTTTCAGGCTGAGGTTTTACTCGTAATGAACAAATTAGAGTACGACGAAACCGATGTGGCACAAATTACGCAATCAATTGCCCACATAATTTTAAAAGGTATTGGTCTTAAAATACCTGAGCAAAGTGAGACTTAACCCATGACATCCTTTACTACACCCGATTTATTTGACGATCATCGCGATAACGTGCAAGTAGCAGACAGCGGCCTTTATCACTTTGGTAAAAAAACCACGTTTTATGGCAAAGTAGTTACCGTTACCTGCCCAGAAGACAACTCTTTTGCCGCCGATATATTGCATGAAAATGGTGAAGGTAAAGTATTGGTTATAAACGGGTTTTCGAGCAAACGCTTTGCGTTTATAGGCGATATTATGGCCGAGCGTGCCTTAAGTAATGGCTGGGAAGGCGTAATAATAAATGGCTGTTGCCGAGATATAGAAATACTCGCCACGATGAACTTACCTGTAATGGCGCTAGGTTCTACACCGCGTAGTACCTTAAAGCGCGGCTTTGGTGATAAAAACCAAGCTGTTACCATGCTTAGCACTACTATTGAACCTAACGATTGGGTTTACGCCGATATTAACGGTTTAATCATCAGTAAAACGCCCCTTATTTAGCACTCAAAGCCATATAAATAAAGACCAACTTGGTGCATCTGCGCACCAAATTGGTTTGTTTTAGCTCATTTTAATCTCACTATTTCTACAGCCCACACTTACAAATCTCATACAACCCACTAAATCCTGACCAGTTGGACAGGATTTTAATTTATGGCATTCCTCTTGCTTAGTCTAAGCACTATAAAATCAAAACTACCGATTAAAAAGCGGAGTTATACCAATTGCATTAAATTAGTGATCTATTATAACGCGAAGAAAATGACGCAGTGAGTGCGCTATTTAATCCGATAAAATGATCATGTTTTTAATAAAATTGGTATTCATAATAACCAGCCCGCTTTTTAATCACTCTTAACTTAATAAGTAAGTACTTGGTCAGTTTTATAATAATGAGCTGCAAATGAGTGATAAAAAAAACAACAAAGGTATATTTTGCAATCACGGTCCTACCCTGTGGCAAACAAACCACTCTGGAGTGCTTGCAAACAATCGCTTAGCTGTAAAAGATGTATTTGCAGTAAAGGGCGAGCGTAACAGCGCAGGCAACCCACACTGGTTTAAAACAGCTAAACCGGCTCAAAATACGGCAAGCTCGGTTAATAAGCTCATGACCGCTGGTTGTAACTTTATAGGCTTTACCCATACTGACGAGCTGGCTTATAGCTTAGAGGGTAATAATATACATTATGGCGCTGCGCAAAATCCTAAATTAAAAGGGCATGCTTGCGGTGGTTCGAGTATGGGGTCTGCTGCTGCAGTTGCTGCTAACTTAGCTGATATTGGCTTAGGCACCGACACCGGCGGCTCAATTAGAATACCCGCCAGCTATTGTGGTTTATATGGCATAAGGCCAAGCCATAACGTGATTGAAAAAGACGGCCTAATACCGTTGGCTCCGCCTTTTGATACCATAGGTTGGCTTACCCAAAGCGCCGAGCTATTAAGCGATGTAGGTAATGTACTGCTACCAAATCAAGCTATTAATAACGTTGATACCTTAGTTATTTGCGAGCCGTTATTTGAACTCGTTGACCCTGTTTTACAAGCCCCACTTAAACAATTGCTTGAAAAAACCAAGCCTAATTTTAAGCACCATAAAGAATTTGAACTACCTAACAGCAGCTTATTAAATGAACTTGCTGATAGTTTTAGAGTACTGCAAGGGCGAGCAATCGCAAAAACGCATAAAGACTGGCTTCAATTGCCGGGGCAACTTCCCCAGTTTGCTCCAGCAATTGCGGCACGTTTTAATATGGCGCTTGCCCTAACTGTTCAAGAAGAACAAGAAGCACTAAAAGTACAAACCCAATGGCAAACACTAATAGCTAAAAACCTAAATACAAACAGCTGTTTATTTTTGCCAACCACCCCCACAACCGCACCTAAATTAGGCGCCGACACAAGCGCCTTACGCATGCAAATTATTACGCTTTCGGCAATTGCAGGGCTTAGTGGCTCAGCGCAAGTGCATTTACCGCTGGCTGATTTAGCAAATGATCATCCGTATGGTTTTTCATTAATGATGAGCCACGGTAACGATAAAAGCCTACTTGCTTGCGTTAAGCACCTAGCTGCACACTTTAAACAGGACACACCGGTATGACCACACACAACATTGCATTTACCGCGCCTCATTTTTCGGCCACTGAGGCGGGTATAAATATACTAAAACAAGGCGGTACAGCTACCGAGGCTATGGTAGCGGCTGCCGCTGCTATTAGCGTTGTATATCCACATATGAACTCAATTGGTGGCGACAGCTTTTGGCTTATCGATAACCCAAACCAAAAAACGCCTACCGCTATTGACGCCTGCGGCCCTGCAGCAACTAATACAACGCCCTATAACTCGCTCGCGCAAATACCAGAGCGCGGCGGGTTAAGCGCACTGACTCAAGCGGGTACAATTCGCGGTTGGCAAAAGGCGCTTGAACTAGATGAGCACGCAGCACTAGCACTGTCACAAATTTTAGCACCCGCTATTGAGCTTGCGCGCGAGGGCTTTACAGTTACAAAAAGCTTGCAAGCAGGCTGCGAAAAACTAGCCACTGCTAACAATACCAATGAGGCGTTTAAAAGCCTCTACATACCCAATGGCAAGCCCTTACAAGCAGGCCAGCATTTTAAAAACCCTAAACTTGCAGCAACGTTTGAATACCTAGCAAAACATGGCTTAAACGCATTTTATGAAGGCGCACTTGCCAACTCATTTGCCGCCGACTTAGCAAAAGCAGGCAGCTCAATTACCGCAGGTGACATTGCAAATACTAAAGCCGAGGTAGTTACTGCGCTAAATGCAAACCTCAGTGGTATTGATTGCTACAACTTACCCGCGCCAACACAGGGCGTGCATTCACTACAAATAATTGGTGCCGTAAATAAGTTAAAGCATTTAGCTAAAACCGATGCCGACTGGACACATTTAATTGTTGAGGCAACTAAACAAAGCTTTACCCATCGCCCTACCCTTTGGGCTGACCCTGAAGCATTAGGAGACGATTATAAAAACGCACTAACCGATAATCGCTTAAGCGAACTTGCTAACAATATTGATATGGCCAAAGCCAAAAAATGGCCATTTAACGCAGAGCCTGGCGATACTGTGTGGATGGCAGCCAGAGATAAAAACGGGCAATTAGTCAGCTTTATTCAAAGCATTTACTGGGAATTTGGCAGCGGAATATTAATGAGTGAAGGCGGCTTTGTGTGGAATAACCGTGGTTTAAGCTTTAGTTTAAACAATCAAGATACCAACGCCCTTGCCCCAAATAAAAAGCCCGCTCATACACTTAACCCAGCACTGGCAAAGTTTAGCGATGGTCGTCGACTTGCTTACGGAACAATGGGCGGTGAAGGGCAGCCACAAACTCAAGCCGCTGTTTTTGCAGGCTACGCGTGGCGAAATAAATCTATAAAACAAGCAATTAGCGACCCTCGTTGGTTACTTGGACGAACATGGGGCGATACGAGTACAAATTTAAAAATTGAAAAAGAGTTAGTTTTTCATATAGAACATGAATTAAATCAACGTGACCACGATTGGGTAAGCGTTGATAATAATAACGAAATGATGGGGCACGCTGGGGCTATTTTAGATACACCTACAAGCCTTGAAGCTGCAACAGATCCTCGTTCAGATGGACGTGCAACAGTAACTACAGCAGGAACACAATGTCAGAAATAATAAATCAATGGCCAATTATAGTAGCCTTAATAGCAACCGGTATTTTTGCCGGTATTTTAGCAGGACTTTTTGGTGTAGGCGGCGGTATTGTTATCGTCCCTGTGCTGTATTTTTTACTGCAAGGTTTTGGCGTAAGCCCAGAGTCGGCAATGATGATAGCCACCGCTACATCACTTGCAACCATAGTACCTACTTCGCTTTCATCTATTCGCTCGCATCATAGCAAAGGGAATATTGACCTTGCGCTAATAAAATACTGGGCACCATTTATTTTAGTTATGGCCGTTGTAGGCAGCTACTTAGCGCACTCAATACGCGGTAATGCACTGGTACTTATGTTTGCCTGTATTGCTATTTTAGTCAGTTTAAACATGCTATTTAGAGCCGGCGCACCCGCGCTTGTAAAACAACTGCCAGGAAAATTTGGTCAAGGGGTTATGGCAAGTATTGTAGGTGGTTTGTCGGTAATGATTGGCATAGGTGGCGGCACTATTGGCGTACCTATGCTAAACGCATTTAATGTACGCGCCCATGTTGCAGTAGGTACTGCGGCCGTTTTTGGTTTATTGATTGCACTACCTGGCGTTATTACCTTATTAAGTATTGGCACAACGCCAACCGATGCTCCCCTAGGTACGTGGGGGTTGGTTAACCTCCCTGCCTTTTTTCTTATTATTCCGTTGACTATTTTATTTGCGCCTATTGGCGTAAAAATTGGTAGCAAGCTGGATCAAAAACAACTAAAACGCGCCTTTGCCGTTGTCTTAATGATAACCGGCATACGCATGCTTATTCAGACTCTGGGAGCCTAAAATATGTTTAATAACACGCAAGTTCAAACCTTAAACCCACCACAGCGTTTATTAATGGGACCAGGCCCAATTAATGCCGACCCTCGTGTTTTACGTGCTATGTCGGCGCAGCTTATAGGCCAATACGACCCAGTAATGACCGGTTTTATGAACGAAACCATGGCACGTTACCGCGAAATTTTTAAAACTAAAAACGAATGGACCATGCTAATAGATGGCACATCGCGCGCAGGGATTGAAGCCGTATTATGCTCAATTTTACGCCCAGGCGATAAAGTACTTGTGCCAATTATGGGGCGCTTTGGCCACCTACTTGCTGAAATAGCAGAACGCGTTGGCGCAAAGGTGCACACAATAGAAGTACCGTGGGGCGAAGTGTTTACGCCAGAACAAATCGAAAAAGCCATTGTTGATGTAAAACCCCATGTACTTGCTATGGTACAAGGCGATACATCCACCACCATGAACCAACCTCTTGAGCATATTGGCGATATTTGCCAAAAGCACGATGTACTATTTTATTGTGATGCTACCGCCTCCATTGTGGGTAACGAACTTCCTGCCGATGAGTGGAAACTCGATGCACTTTCGGTTGGCCTGCAAAAATGTTTAGGCGGACCTTCTGGATCAGCGCCATTAACACTGAGCGACAAATGCGCTGATTGGATCCAAAAACGTAAAAAAGTAGAGGCGGGTATTCGTACAGCGGAGCATACCGACGGCACCGAGCCCTTTGTACGCTCAAACTACTTTGATTTAGGTATGATCATGAATTACTGGGGCGAAGAGCGCCTTAACCACCACACCGAAGCCACCAGCATGCTGTATTGCGCCTCAGAATGTGCTCGCATTGTTATTGAAGAAGGCGTGGATAACTGCGTAGCGCGCCACAAATTACATGGCGATGCCATGCTAACAGGCATTCAAGCGCTCGGCTTAAATGTATTTGGTGATTTAACACATAAAATGAACAACGTACTGGGTGTGTATATACCCGAGGGCATTAATGCCGATCACGTACGCGGACAAATGCTAACCGATTTCGGAATAGAAATTGGCACCTCGTTTGGCCCGCTGCATGGCAAAATTTGGCGTATTGGCACTATGGGCTACAACGCCCGCAAAGATGCTGTATTACAAACACTCGCAAGCTTAGACGCTTGCTTACATGCCAACGGTTACAAAGGCCCTAAAGGCGAAGCCGCTATTGCCGCCCTTGCTCACTATAAATAAAAAAAGGATTTAGCATGACGATTGAATGCCCACAACACAGCCCTTTATTAGATAAAGAACTTGCTGATGAATACGCAACACGCGCTTTATCTCGCTGTAAAACCCTCAGCGCACTATCGCAAATGCAAGGCGGTATTCACCGCGTGTACTTATCAAAAGAGCACAAAGACTGTAACGCCGTTACTGCATCGTGGATGGTTGAGGCAGGCATGCAGTCGTGGCAAGACGAAGTGGGTAACCTTTGGGGGCGACTAAAATCATCAAACCCACATGCTAAACGTTTAATTATAGGATCGCACCTCGACACCGTTCCAAATGCAGGTGCGTTTGATGGTATTTTAGGTGTACTACTGGGAATAGAAATTGCAGCGCTTGCACATAAGTTAAAGCTCGACCTGCCCTTTCATTTAGATGTAGTGGGCTTTTGCGATGAAGAAGGCACCCGCTTTGCCACAACTTTAATTGGCTCAAAAGCCCTCGCTAACGAATTTGACCCACAGTGGCTAAACATTGAAGACACAAACGGCATAACTATGCGCCAAGCCATGCTCGACTTTGGCCTAAACCCTAACGACTACGCAAAGGCCGCACTAAACAAAAACGAATTACTAGGTTACTGGGAAACTCATATTGAACAAGGTCCGGTGCTCGAATCGGTTAATCAGGCGTTAGGGGTTGTAACTGCAATCGCAGGAGCAAAACGCGCCATGCTTACCCTAACAGGGCAAAGCGGTCATGCGGGTACAACGCCAATGAACTTGAGGCAGGATTCACTAGCAGGCTGCGCTGAATTAGTAACCGAAATTGAAAAACTAGCAAGTAATGCTAAAAATGGCGAAGTTGCCACCGTAGGGCAAATACAGTCTCGCCCTGGGGCTACAAACGTGATTGCAGGCAAAACAACCATAAGCCTAGACGCACGCGCACAAAGCGACACCGATCTCGCTAACTTACTAAGCGTCATACAAAACAGCGCTCAATCTATAGCAAGCAAACGCAATTTAACGCTTGATTGGCAATGGACGCATGCCGCCGATGCCGTAGCGTGCGACACCACTATTCAGCATTTGTTTTCAAGCGCATGTAAACTCAATAACCAAGCATCGCCTTCACTTGCCTCAGGCGCAGGGCACGATGCAATGGCAATCGCTCCAATTTGCCCCGTTGGCATGTTGTTTATACGCAGCCCTGGCGGTATAAGCCATCACCCAGCAGAAGCGGTTATCGACAGCGATGTAACAAAGGCACTCAGTGTAATGTACAGCGCGCTTTTACTTTATGTGAAAGAGTTTGAGTGATTTTAAGGTAATCGAGTAAACCAAGTATATTAACTTGGTATGCTTAGGGGCTTAAACCTCCTCAAAGTCATTTGGAGGTTATTACTGAAGGCAGGTAAATGCAGGAAAACACAGGAATATACGTTATTTAAAGTAGCTTTATCGAGCTGCCCTTTGCTCTTTTAGGCTAAGGCGTTTATGTGAGCTATATACATGTTGAATGTTTGTACCATTGACCAAATATGCATCCATTTCAACGGTAATTAGCCCCGATAATGGCTTGATTTCTAGAACACCCAACTCACCTAAATTTGCAGATAGTAAAGTATTATTCCTAATAGCTAACAAAGTTTTGTCAGTATCTCGTAAGTCACCATTCACATATAATTTAGCACCACTAAACCAAGAGTTAATTATTTTAACTTTGATTGATTTAACGGTAAATTCAAAGGATTTTCTCATCAGATCTCCATACCCAGAAATGTAATTATTATACTTTATGTTTTTATGTGTTTGGCGCACAACCACTTTCGTTTAACACCCGCTTAGTCGATGCTGGGTAATTTTTTAGTGCAGCCAAAGGGCGAATGGGCCGCTGAACCAAATTACCTGAGCAGTTTGGGCACACGTTATTTAATACCGTTTGAGCACAGCCAGAACAAAATGTGCATTCAAATGAACAAATAAAAGCCTCTGTGGACTTTGCAGGTAGATTCTTATCACAACATTCACAATTAGGTCTTAAATCTAGCATTTAGCGCTCCCTTTTATCCACCCAATGCTGAGTAAATATCTATTACCTTTTATAACTTTTGATACCTGATGCTCACTTACATCAGGGCGGAATAGCTTAACCCGCTTTGTTTCAAATATCGGATTACTGCAAATAAACTCACCACCCAAATCTGCTTCTTTAAGCACTATATTCAATCGATAGTGTTTACCAGATTCAACTTTGTCTGTGTGTGGTGCTATTTCACTTCCTTGTGGGAATTTAAGCAAATATGTATCAAATTTAATTGGCCACGTAGCACCACAAATCAACATTTTATCGTAGCCTGATTTTTGTCGGCCTCGCTCCCAACAAAATAATTTACTCAAAAAAAACATACAATCCCTCGAAACAGCTAACAAGCTGCAGGTTAACTCGTTTTTTTATTTTTATTGATAAACAAACCATAGCCGAGTTCATATTTTGATTCAATCGATTACTGTATTTTAGGTGGGATATAAAAGGGAGTTTTAATGGTGTTTTGATTGGCGCTTTAAAAGACATTATGGTGGCTATAATTGACAAGAAAATCAAAATATAGCCACCCGTTTTACTTTAATGCTTATTTAAGGTCTTATTTAATCGTTACCTTTGCATCACTTACCCATGTTTCAGTTATAGCTTCATCATTTTTATCAACTAAATACGCGCGTATGTTCACCGGATTGTTGTTAGCTTGTTTGTAGTCAAACGCTAATCGCCATTGGTTTGTACCAACTACCGGATAAACTCCAATAGGTTCTAGTATTTCACCGTTGCTGGCTTCAACAATCGGCTTTATACCACTTTTGTTATCTAAGCCTTTAAATACTGGACCTTCAAAATCAATCACCATCTTGTTAACGCCTTCAGGAATAGGCTGGCCGGGAATTCCGCCTAAGCCTTGGCGAGTATTTACAACGCTTGCAAGGTTTTTTGATTTTGGATCGAGTGGACGCCATTCAATATCATAAGAAAAGGTAAACTCATCACCTTTGCGCGCCTCTTTTTCAGGCACCCAATAGGCAACAATATTGTCGAACGTTTCATCTTTTGTAGGAATTTCGATTAACTGTACTGCGCCTTTGCCCCAATCGTCAGTAGGTTTTATCCACGCTGATGAACGCTTATTGTAAAATACGCCGTCGTCCTGGTAGTTATTAAAGTCACGATCTCTTTGGATTAAACCAAACCCTTTTGGGTTCTCATCAATAAAGCTATTGGTTGACACCGACTGAGGATTATTTAATGGGCGCCAAACGTATTGACCCGATCCTGTGTGAATCGCAAGGCCATCGCTATCGTGAATTTCTGGGCGCCAATCTTTAGCTTCTGTTTTATCTTTTTGTGAGTACCAATACATACTGGTTAACGGTGCTACGCCTAAGCGTTCAACATCGGCGCGCATATACAAATTTGCCGTTACAGAGGTAATATGGCCTTTGGCTTCTTTGTTATCTTTGCTTAAACCAAATCGATAAGCACCAGTGATAGAAGGCCCTTCAAGCAATGCCCAAACAGACACACTTTCACCTTTTTTCTCTGCGGGGCCAATCCAAAATGCAGAAAAGCGCGGAAATTCTTCTGGCTGATTCATACCCGTATTAATTGCAATACCTCGAGCCGACAGTCCATATTGCCCCTCTGGCCCGTCGGTACGAAAATAAGACGCGCCTAAAAAAGATATCCAATCGGGTTTCATATCTGGGCGCATTATTCTAAAACCTGCAAATCCAAATCCTTCTGGGAGATCGTGAGCTGGGCTGTCATCAGGCATATCAAAAACATCATTACTAAAAGGTACATTTTGTACCTGATTTTTATCGTCTCTGATGTAAATACTTACTGGCTCAGGAAAATATCGCCCAGGGTAAAATAATTGTACGGGCGCCTTTTTTCCACTTGGGTATAAGGTTTCATCTTCTTTAAAACGTATTTTCCAGTGTTCGTCATAGGTAATTTTATCGATTAACTCCGGCGCTGGAACCTTAGTTGGCGTATAGGGCTTTTCGGCTGAGGCTTTTGCTAGGGCTTTTAAGTCTTCGAATGAAAACTCCGTTTTATCTACTGCTTCTGTCGCGTAAGACGACATCGAAGTGCTAAAAATAATTGCGATAAATAACTTTAATTTCATAAAAAGAATGTCCAATAAATTGAGTCAAATAAAAATGGGAACGCTGCACGAACGTATGTTTAACTTAAAGTTCTGTATGGATATTACGTGACGTAATATGAACTAGTGTTTACTAAAATATAGTTATTTGACTACAGGACCTCCCATAGTTATTTTTTTAGGTATTGGTTTTAAGGGATATTGCGCGCGTTTGATGATATCGCTGAAGTGAAAATAAGTGGGATAGCCCAATTTATTATTAGATCGCTGGTATTCAAATGGATAAGGGTTGTATTTAGGTGGTGGAAAACGAAGAGGCTCACCACTTTTAAAACTTGCAATTAATGGCTGAGTTTTATTTGGCCCTCACTTCAGGGCATGTTTTTATGTTTTTGAAGTTAATTTTTCAATAGCATCTTTAGCTTCTTTCAAACTTACACCATGAACAGATCTATAATATTTTATTGCTCTAACTTTATGACCTGATTTTAAAGCAACAATAACATCACCTTCGGTTACGCTGCCATGCTTAGGTATTGAGTTACCAAATATTAATATAAATAAAACTGCAATAACCGCTAAAACACCCCAAATATATTCAATTTCCATAAATATCCTCGATGTTCGAAAAATAATGAGCCTGTAGGTTAACTCGTTTTTTATTTATTTTTATTGATAAACAAACCATAGCTGAGTTCCTCTTTTGTTTGTAATAATGTTCACCAAGAGCAAAATGTATTTTTATTTTATCTTATTTTAATTATTCTTATTGGCTACTGGTTAAATAGCCTTTCGCATTTTATTTAATAACTCGTAGCATGCTTTATACAACAGTATTTCCATGTCTTCGTTATGGTACAAAGGACCCCAACGAAAAAAGCCTCTTAAGCTAAATTTTTTAGCTATGAATTCGCGCCACGTAACAGATTTAGAAACGCTGAACGTTTTAATCGTCTTATTGTGTTTAATATTATACAAGCGCGATACTAACTTAACTTTTGGTCGCCAAAATAGCGGAATAATAGCTGTATCAAAATCTATAGTGAATGCATCACCACCATGCAAAGTAACTATAACAACATCTAAACCAATATCTGACTTTTTAGGCTCTTTAATAGACGAAATACTGTGAAGACAAAAAATATCTTCAAGCTTCTTGTGCATATGATCTTGTAGTGAATCGCCCGTTATATAAAAAAACGACTCTACCTTAGAAAAATGGCTGTTATTAGCTACAGCTAACGATCCCAAATAAACATTTGGCTTTTCAGAGCTAAACCAATCGAATAGCAAATTTAAATTCCTTTTTTACTTACGCCGAATAAATAGGCCGTAAGGTTGTTATCTAAGGTTAGGGCGAAAAAGCAAAAACCAGCTGTTTTTGCTCTGCTTTACGATTTGTTTATTTACGCTCAACTATTTTCGACGTAATTGAATACCAAGTAATGTACCTAATAAAACAGCAATAACATGCAGCAAAGCTGAAATTAAATATATCAGAGGATCCATTGATATTTCTAATAAAATGTATAGTAAGGCACCGACACTTAGATCAATAAACCAATAAACCGCCGCAACTAAAAAGGCTTGTTTATACGGACTCACTGTTTGCTTATAGCCTAGGTAACAATAAACGATTAAAGAGGTTACAAATCCGAGGACGTAATAAGTAAAAGTTAATGAGGTACTTTGAGTCATTTCATCAAAGCCAACAATCTTTGTTGCTATTGTTGATAAAGCAACTAGCAATAAATACAAGCCTACTGAAAAGAGTACAATCCTAGAGCATTGCACGATAATCCTTTAGCAATACAACGAGGCTGTAGAATAACTTCTATAGCCAAATTCAATTAATTAGTTTCTTTAATTAACTCTAAGCATTTTAAAGCAATGTGTAATAAATGTATTACCCATTAAACAGGCTGTTTTCATAAAAAGAGTAATTCTACAATCTCAACGCCTCAATTAAACAGCGTAAAATAGCTGGTTACAATAAGCTAGGTACGAACAAAAAACTAACTATTAGAAGTCCGTTTAAGCAACTATTAGAGTTCAGTAGCTTGTACATATTTACAGCACTCTCTTAACAAGGTCTCTGCGGCCTCTTTGTTAGACTGATCATGTTTACTCGAACCTAGTTCAACACCCATTGCCGTATAAACACTGCTATTTAATTGTAAATATTTAGTTTGATTAGGTGCAATTATTAGCTGTTTTGTATTACTCCACACTCCTGTGAGTGGGCTCCAGCTAATTTTTAAATCGTAATTACCCGCAGGTAATTTTATGTAAGAGAAAGTATTGTTTGGTAGTGCTACAATTTTTTTATCATTTATACTTACACGCATATCTGATGCCGCTGGTGGGGTTAACAACCTATGGAATACTAAAACACTTTGCTCTTCATTTGGTTGAGGTAGCTGTACCTGGTCAAAAGTTAAAGCATCTCTTGGGGCTGAAGCACAACCACTTAAAAATAATAGTAAGAAAAAATATATATAACGCATAAACACCTATCAGATTTGAATTATAACGAGCCTGTAGATTAACTCGTTTTTTATTTTTTTGATAAACAAACCATAGCTGAGTTCCTATTTTGGTTCAATCGTTATTGCATTTCACGTGGAATATAAAAAGAGGACTAGGTGTTGTTTTAATTGACGTTTTGGAAGGTATTACTGGAAATTTAGTATGCTAACTGTTTGTTATTATCCTAACTTGCCGTATTTCAGAGTACTCGGACTGAATTAACCCAAAGCATTTAAGATCGTGAAACTGATTTTTCCAGTAACCACTTTGACGCCTTATACCTTCCTCTTTGAACCCAACTTTTAAAAGGAGTGACTCAGATGCAGAGTTTCCAAGAACAGTATCGCCTTGAATACGATTAAGTTTACCGCAAGATAGGTCACCTGAAAATGCGGCTTTAACTATTCGATGAACTGCTTCAGTGGAAAAACCCTTACCCCAATATTTAGGCAGTAAATCATATCCAATAACAGCATTTTTCATTTTAGGGCTCCAAGTATTAAAGCCGCAAGTACCTATAAGTTGATCTGTTTCTTTTAGGCGAATAGCCCAACGAATACCTGAGTTTTCTTTAAAACGAGCGTTAAAAAACTCAATTAAATGGCTGGCTTGTGACAGTTCAGTAAACGCCTCTAAATCATAATATTCTACAACTGAATTGTCCGAGAACAACTCAAACAAACTATTTGAATCTTCTTTTGATAATTGATCTAACCTTAAGCGATTTGTCTCTAAAGTTGGAAATGACAACCTAAATCCTCCGTGAAATATAACAAGCCTGTAGATCAACTCGTTTTTTTATTTGTTTTTATTGGTAAACAAATCATAGCTGAGTTCCTATTTAGGTTCAATCTATTACTGTATTTCACGTGGAATATAAAAAATTGTTAACTGTTGTTTTAATTGATGTTTTGGAGGGTATTACTGGATAATTTAGTGTGAGTGTCTTTGTACTCTTTCTTTCATTGTAGCTCAGCTTTTTGCGTGATTCATTTTTATAAAACTCACTTAACCCGCTGCTTTAATTTATTATTTATGTAAAAGTTAGAATGAATTTCATCCTAATTCTTTAGCTTTTGTTTAACTCTATTTTTGAAACGTAAAATACAATACCAGCAACAAGGCCTACTATAGAAAATAAAAACAATTGTAAAAAGCTATATCCATAACCTATTAACGTAATTGAACCATTTTCGACCAATACCTTACCATTAATAATTGAGCTATCTAAACCTGAAGGGAAAACAAAAAAGAAAGAAACTAAGCAAGTAGATATAACTGAAGATTTGAGCACTGTATTTAGCGAATAATCACAACTTTTAGTGATAAATTTATAAATTGGAAATGCTGTTACTGGAACTAAAATTAGAACAACTATTAACGTCCAAATAAATATACCAAAAGGAATAATAGTAAATTTCATTTCAATTGCCATTGGCGCTAAAAATGCAACAACTAAAAAGGCTAAAATAAAGCTAAATATTGTTCTCAACTCGAAACCCTCTTAGAAAGCTAACGCCTGCCATAACCAGATTTGTGGCGCTCTTGCACAAATCCGGTTAATGGTTTTGTTATGTAAGGTCACCGTCAAGTCCAAATTTTTTTCTGTTCAAAACTAGCGCTGCCAGCACAGTTACTCCTAACACTGTACCAACAGGGAACATGAAGAGTAACAATGTTGAATATATTATTAGTGCCCAAAAAAGCCACTTAGTTCGATAGTTTAAGCCCACAACGGAAAATGTTAAAAAG
This sequence comes from Pseudoalteromonas sp. SG45-3, assembly GCF_014164075.1. Classification (NCBI taxonomy): domain Bacteria; kingdom Pseudomonadati; phylum Pseudomonadota; class Gammaproteobacteria; order Alteromonadales; family Pseudoalteromonadaceae; genus Pseudoalteromonas; species Pseudoalteromonas sp. SG45-3. The sequence continues at coordinate 251,820 of NZ_JACJEN010000003.1, forward strand.
CAAAGTGCAACTAAAAATAAGATGAACCCTGTTACTGTAGACAAAGCTGTTGATGACATTTCTTCTTGTGATATTTTAGGTTCATTACTTCCAAACAGCGTTATCTCTTGAAATGAAGAGGACATAATTAAATACGAATCAACAATTCCCCAAAGAGGTGCCCAGAAAAGCAATAATCCCAGAACTGCGACGTATTTCCCTATAGTTTCCTTGTTCATCATCTCTCCTCACGTAGTTATATAAAGAGCCTGTTAACAGGCAGAAAATAGTTAGTTAAATTAGCAACAAAGGAACAAAGCCAACTATTTTTATCCTTGTTTAACAGCCTGTTATGCATTGTTTACACTACAGTCAATTGTTGCGTTAATCTTTGGTGGGTAGACAGAACCAAACTGACTATGCGAGCCATAAGTACCCATTTTATATTTTTTTACGTATATATCACTAGATTTGCATAACTCTTTTCCTTTGAGCTCTACCAATTCGACCATATCTGTTTCATTAAGATCGGTATGACCAAGAACCTCAATTGAATACGTCCCATCAGAGTTTTTGCTTACATCGCTATATTGGACTATGACACCTTTATAAGTTTTCATACCAACACAACCAGAGATTATTAATATGATTAAAGGTAGATACTTTTTCATACTTATCCTTAAACACCTAACAGCTTATTGAGCACCACTTTGGGGATTTATAGCACCCCAAAACGGCGTATATTACAGTGTTCAATAATTCCACTAAACAACTTCAGTGTAAACAAGTAATTAAATATGTTACAAAAAAACCTTTGTAATTTTTCACCAAAACGGTGTTTAATAATGTTATTGGACAAAACAAAAATAGAGCTTTATTTATGATAAAAACGAATGAGTGAGGCATTTACTTTACTTCAAAATTCACATGGTCAAAGTATGGGTTTTTCTCATGCGCTTTAAGTACGCTGATTGTAGTTAGCACAATGAGTTTCAACTCGCTATTTACATTAACAACTATGCATTCGTCTCTATTAGCATTGCGTTTTGTGTCAGTTGCTATCCCACATACACCATCACCATTTTTTAATATAAGCTCAATGCTTAAATGGTGCATACAAGCAATTTCGATGTAGTCGTATTGGTTGCAACTGATCATAACGCTCTCTTTATTTAGTCGGCTTAAAAATCATTAAAAAAGCAATAACAACAAGGTTGGCTATATACCACAAATCTTTAATTACAAATTGCCCTAAACGATCCAATAAAGTGGATGAACTAAATGCACCGGTTGCGGTAATTAAGAATGTTTGGGTCATCATAAATACGCTTAAACACGCTAAGCCACTTACAATAATTAGCTTTTTATTATTTAAAAATAGCCCTAAGCCCAATAACACAGCAAATAATACATCAAACCCGCCAATCATGTTAGACGCGCCTTGTACGCTAAATACCGTGTATAACCACGACATAAACGGTGAGGTTTCTACTAAACTTACAATGCCTTTTGCTTCAAACTCATAAAACTTCATGCCGCCAATCCATAATATAACCATAGCAACAGGTATAAAGTTTAATAGTACGTGTTGTTTGTCGGTAAGTTTGTCTTTATAAAACAAAAACAAATACAAAGGCACTACAGCGAAGTATTTAATTATGCCCTGCCCGCTACCAATGATTGGAAAGCCACCAAGTTGCGCCATCCAACGGTTACTGGCAAACAAGGTAAGTAATGCTACTAAACTTATAATTGCTGCAAGTAAAAGTGCTGGTGTAGGTTTCATTAGTTTAAGGCGAGCGAGCACGGTGGCAAACGCTAAGGCAATCATAAATGAGCCACTAATTAAACCTAACGCAGATACAGACATTAGCGAATCAACGCCGTAAAAACTAAACGTAGCCGTTAACGTATTAGGGTTTGCTCCTAACGCAAACGATAAGCCAAGTAGTAAAAAGCTACTCGCTAATAAAAAAGTAATCACGTTGTTGGTTAGTTTTAAGTTCATTGTATTTCCAAGTATTCGTTAAGACTTACAAAGACCTTACGAACCTATAAAACAATTCAAGCTAACTCTTAAAAAATAAGAGTTGATTAAGCACAACGTAAGCTCTCATAGGGTAATGTGATCAATCACTTTAGTTTATGATTTATTACCTCTTTATTAATAAAATCAAATAAGTCTAATATTCATATGATGTGCGTCATCTTTTTTATTATTAAATGAAGTAGAATAATGTCGCCTTTTCAATAAACAGAATGCATGTATTTCTAAAACTTAGGGACATTTTTAATGAAGGGTACTGATATTCGAGTTACCTCTGGACTGATTTCTATAACCATTGTTTTACTACTTTGGTTTGCTGTACCGCCTCCGCAAGGTGTTACCGAAAACGCATGGCATTTGCTCGCTTTATTTATTGGTACTGTAGTTGCCATTATTGGTAAAGCAATGCCTATCGGTGCCATTGCTATTTTAGCTATTACTTCTGTTGCGTTAACCGGCGTAACTAATGACAGCCCATCTGGCGCTATTAAAGATGCATTAAGTGGCTTTTCTAACTCATTAATTTGGTTGATTGGTATTGCTATTATTATTTCTCGGGGTTTAGCTAAAACTGGTTTGGGAAATCGTATTGGCTATAATTTTATTTCTCTTTTTGGTAAAAAAACAGTTGGTATTGGCTATGCACTCGCACTTTCTGAACTTGTTATAGCGCCTGTAACGCCAAGTAATACCGCGCGAGGCGGCGCTATTATTCACCCAATAATGAAGTCTATAGCAACAAGCTTTGGCTCTTCCCCTGAGGAAGGCACATCTCGTAAAATTGGCCACTACCTTGCTTTAGTTAGCTACCATATAAACCCTATTACATCAGCTATGTTTATTACCGCCACGGCTCCTAACCCGCTAATTGTAAAGCTGATTGCAGATGCTACTGGTGCAAATATTAGTATTACTTGGAGTACGTGGGCGCTGGCAGCGCTTGTTCCTGGTTTGCTATGTATTGCCCTTGTGCCTTTGGTTGTTTATGCCATTTACCCACCTGAAGTTAAAAGTACGCCCGACGCTAAAACCTACGCAGAATCTAAATTAACTGAAATGGGCCCAATGAGTTATGGCGAAAAAATAATGGTGGGTGTTTTTGCTATGCTGCTTATTTTATGGGCCGGCGTGCCTGCAATGATTTTAGGGGCTGAATACGCAGTTAATACAACCGCAGTGGCTTTTTTGGGTTTGTCGGTTTTATTAGTGACTGGTGTATTAAGCTGGGACGATGTACTTAAAGAAAAGTCAGCGTGGGATACCGTTGTTTGGTTTTCTGCATTAGTAATGATGGCCACTTTTTTAAATAAACTAGGTTTGGTAACGTGGTTTTCAACACTTGTTGAGAGCAACATTGCGCAACTGGGCTTTGACTGGATTGTATCGGCTATTATATTGGTAGCTGTGTATTTTTATGCTCATTACTTTTTTGCCAGTACCACAGCACATATCACTGCTATGTTTGCCGCATTTTACGCCGCAGGTTTAGCGCTTGGCGCTCCGCCTTTATTTTTAGGTTTACTGTTAGCTGGCGCCTCATCACTCATGATGTCGTTAACACATTACGCAACAGGCACATCACCTATAGTGTTTGGCTCAGGCTATGTATCGTTAAAAGACTGGTGGGTAATGGGCCTTATAATGAGCGTTATTAATTTAAGTGTATGGGGAGTTATTGGCGGGCTTTGGTGGAAAGCACTTGGGTATTGGTAGTCTTGCCTTTGTTAGTTTGGCTTGCACATTTAATACTGCGCACTTATTTTGGTTCGTTCTACAAATATAAACATTAAGGCTGTTAGAAGGGAGCACTATGTTTTTTAAATTCATAAAGGCAGCATATTCAGACCGAGACTACTTATTAAGCCTCAGAAAGCTGACTATGGTTGAACACTTAGAAAATGCCGGGTTATTTTTAATACCAATTCGCTTAATTAAGTGATCTATTTTGAGGCTGGAAAAACGTGTTGATAGCTAGGCAAAAAATTCGCTATTTAGTTGTTCTAAATGAGTATTTTTTAACGCAGGTAGCGACACGTTTAGCCCCGCAAAATGATTAAGTATTATTGCGGATTGGTATAACAGATCAACAGCATGTTTTAAGGCTTAATGATCAATATGACTGCTCCCATCTTATAGTTATAAATGAGGTACCAATTGGTACTTTAAAATACCAAACGCACGCTCAACACGTTGAAATAATGCAATTACAAATACATCCATTGAATCAAAATAAAGGGTATGGGAAAGCGGTTATTGAACAAGTAATTACAAATGCGCAGTCAAAACCCATTAAACTCACCGTGCTTTAAAAACAACCCAGCATTAGGACTTTATAAGCGGCTGGGTTTTACTATAACGGATGAGGATAATTACGAGTACCACATGCAAACGCGAGCTACTCGTAGCTAAAATTAGTCGCTTTGATCTCTGAAGTCTTTTTTTCTGAAAATAGTTAAATGCCAACCCCAATGCAAAGAGCCTAATCTTAAAAAGATAGTCGTGAAAAATGAGCCTAAAATACACCAAATGTAATCTACATTAAGGCTAAATAAAGCAGCATAAACTGCGCCACCCGCTAAACACGCAGAGGCGTAAGGTTCGCTGCGCATAACAGTTGGTACTTCACGGCAAATTACGTCACGTATTAAACCACCAAATATACCTGTAGTGATACCCATGGTAATTGCGACCACCATGCCAGAGCCATTAATGAGTGCTTTTTCTATCCCCATAATATTAAATAGCGCCATACCCACAGCGTCTACCAATAAAAAGTAGTAGTTATTAACGCGCGGTAAATATCGAATAAAGGCAATTGTTGCTATAACGGCCCCATAGGTTGAATATAAATACTCTGGGGTTGCAATCCAAAATACCGGTTTGTTTAAAAGTATATCTCTGAGGGTACCGCCCCCTAGTGCAGTAACGGTTGCAACCACTACGACGCCAAAGCCACTAATGTTTTTTTCATACCCAAGCAATGCCCCTGCAACAGCAAAAAATGCAACACCGAGTAACCCTAGTACCATAAAGTATTCAGCAGTCATGGTAATTCCTTTTTAAAGTTTATTAGGAGTTGTATCAACTTACGTGCCAAAAAACTGAGTAAATATAAATAAACTCATAATTTAAGTGACTGAAATTTATAAGCTTATTTCATTTATTAAAAAACGTTAGCTATGTGATATTTAGTGAAGGGTTAACAAGAGTAATTATTTTAATTATGGGTAGTTTTTACACGTGAAAGTACAGAGGGATTTTGTCACAGAGTTGCAGTCGAGCACTTTTAAATTTTAAGCAGAAATTAAATGAACAATAAAGCTATTACCAATATTACAAAAATAATAGGCAATATTGCATGTTGCCAGTTTTGTTCTTTATTTTGATTATAGAGTGTTTGCATTGAGCTTTTATCATTATTGGTAAAACTATGCTGGCACTGCATACAGTTTTGGGCTTTTATGCTCACCCAAGTACCACATTTAATACATGCGTAACACCTCGACAGTTTATCAAACTCGTTTGTTTTCCTAAATATTCTCATTTATCACCTCATTGATTTTCGCCGCAGTAAGAAAACCAATGAATAATATATGCTCTTTAAATTCATTGTTACTTCTTTACTTTATTCAATAATTTTTACATTTGGAATGTTTTGTAAAAGGTAGGATTTTAAAGATTCAAACGCATCTTTATTGAAAATAAACTCAGTTGTTTTACCATCAACTTGATTATACGGTAGTGCAAATACACCGTGCCTCTTAGTTTTGTCGATAACGACTTTGTTAATATCGTTAATATTAAACACTTGCTTATAAACGTATAATATTTGCCCCTCAACGCGTACAGCCTTTAACGGGCTTTGCTCAACATTACGCGAACGAATAAACACAAAATATAAAATAACGGGAAATAAAAACAGGTTAAGCGCTTGCAAACTAAAAGGTTTATCTATCAATACAATATATGTTGAGTAACAAATTAAAGAGGCCGCTAGTGCTAAAATTAGCTGTGTGTTGTTTTTCATAATCATCCTTGGTTACTAGTCAAAAAAATCGGTAAGGTTTTTTAATTATATTACCAATTACCAATTTAGTGAAATACGCCATTTTGTAACTTTTGCTAATCAAACAGCGTTTGATACATTATTAAATCCGCAATAAAATATTAGGCTCTCGCTGATGAGTAAAGCTCATCTAAAGTGTAGGTAGAAAAATCAATTTCAGAATCCATGCAAAAAATCCATATAGTGTTATTAAAAAGTAATTTAACACAATTAATTTAAGCTATTCAATTATTTAAAATTATCAAATAAAAAAGCTACTAAAAAGTAGCCTTTAATTATTAATTAAATACCATTCAATTTGCTGTTAAAAATGCCATTTAACTAGCAAGTTTGGATTATGTTCGGTTTGACCATCTACACCAAATTTATTTTTCCAATAAACATACTCAATACCCACATCAAGGCGGCCTGTATCTAAGCCGAGCATAGGGGCAATATTGTATTTAATCTGCGAGGTAAAGTTAAAGCCACCTTCACTTTTACCAAACATTGTGTCGGTGCTATCTACAATATCTAAAAAGCCATCGTATCTAAAGTTACCTTTGTTGTAGCCCCACGTGACTGTTATTTGGTTATTATCTTCACGTTGAATACCTATATCATCTTGAAAACGACGATAATAAGCCACATTAAAATATTGAAAGCCAGGTACATCAAGTGATACACCGCCCCCTAATAAATAGTTATTTTGATCCGTATCTCCCGAGCCATACTCTGTTTGTAGGCCTAAAAACACCTCTTTAACAAAGCTTTTTTGTGGCTTGTAAAGAGTAGGGTTTATGTTTAGCTCACCGTACACTTCATCGGGATTACTTAGTCTATCCATAAAGAAGAACGTACTGCCCCATGTATGTCCCGATGCATGCTCTATAGTAACAACACTTCTATCATCTTCCTCCCCTGAAAACGGCTCTAGGTAGTCGGCTCCTGTCATTGCGGTAATACTAAAATCAGACCAAAGCTCTTTAGCCGATACACCTGTAGAGCACATTGCAATTGCAGTTACTAATGCTAATTTTTTTATTGTTTTGATTTTCATTGTTAATCCCTTTTATTATTTTTATTAGTTTAGTTAAGATGATCCGTACTTGCTGAGTAATTTTCTGGTAGTACCAACGTCATTATTATTGCGGTGATACCCGACACCGTCACTGCACTACCAAATATGGCAGTAACTAACTTAGGTGCGTTTGCAAACAACTCCGGTACAAAACTAACACCTAGCCCGAGCCCCAAACTCACCGCAATAATAAGTAAACTTCTGCGATTTATTTTTTCGCTGGCGAGTATTTTGACCCCAGCGGCTGCTACGGTGCCAAACATTACAAGCGTTGCACCGCCCAAAACAGGTTTAGGTATATTTTGTAATACAGCGCCAATCACAGGAAACAAACCAAGAATGATTAAAATACTGCCTATCCACAGGCCAATATATCTGCTGGCAACTCCAGTTAGCTGAATAACGCCGTTGTTTTGACTAAAAGTAGTATTAGGAAAAGTATTAAATAAAGCGGCAATCATCGAGTTAACACCATCACCTAAAATACCGCCGCGAATACGTGCTAAGTAACTAGGTCCTCTAACAGGTAACTTAGAAACCGCACAATTGGCAGTAATATCGCCTGTCGATTCAATTGCAGTAATAAGGTATAAAAAACCAAAGGCTATGAGTGCACCAAAATCAACATTAAAGCCGTATTTAAAAGGCAGTGGGATAGCAATTAGGTCAAATTCACCTAATTTAAAATTAGCGATACCTAATACAAACGCAAGTAACCAGCCAAGTATCATTGCAACTACCACAGCCGTTAGCCTCACCCATTGGTTTTTACTTGCATTAAGCAGCACCACTAAAGCCACAACCGAAGAACCAACAATTAAGTTGCTCGTTGAAGCAAATTTTTCAGGCATATTAGTAAGTAGCCATTGCCCGCCACCTATATCAGTCATACCTACTTTAATTAGGTAAATACCAATAGTAGTGATGACCACACCAGTAACTACTGGCTTAATTATTTTGCCTAATTTACTAATAAAAAAACTAATAAATACTTCAACAAAAGCGGCCAAAAAGCACACTGCAAATATAGTGGCAAGGACCTCGTCGTTATTGCCTCCGGTGGCTTTAACGGTAAAGCCTGTTGCTAAAATAGTCCCTAAAAAGGCAAAGCTTGTACCTTGCACACATATTAATCCTGAACCCACAGGGCCAACACGCCGCGCTTGTATAACCGTGCCCACACCAGATACAAATAATGCCATACTAATTAAATAAGGTATTTCAGCAGCTAAACCAAGCACACCGCCAATAATAAGCGTGGGTGTAATAATACCTACAAAGCTTGCGAGTACGTGCTGTAGTGCGGCAAAAAATGATTCAGTTACGCCTGGTTTGTCATCAACTGCATATATAATATCGTCAGACGAGCTTGTATTTATTGACATATAAACCTCTACGTTTTGCAAGTTAGCCACTGTATTTGTCTAAGTGATTAACTCATTGTTATTGCGTTAACCGCTTATTTAAGCTGCCCTTCAACGCCCTCAACATAAAAATCCATACCCAACAACGTTTTGTCGTCTATTGTTTTACCCGCATCAATAATCAGCTCACCTTGCTGATTTTTTATAGGGCCAGTAAATGGATGAAATTCACCTTTACCAATTTTCTCTGAAATAGCATTTACTTCACTCACTACATCACTTGGAATATCTTTACTTAGCGGCGCCAAGCGAGTCATCCCTGAGCCTATCCCTTTCCATATATCTTGCGATTGCCACTTATCGTCAAGTACTTGCTGTACGCGCTCTGCATAAAATTCATCCCAGTGATGAACCGCTGCCGTTAAATGTGCTTTTTTACCATAACCGCTCATATCTGAGTGGTAGCCAATAGCGTAAATACCAGCGGCTTGCGCTGCTTGCAGTGGTGCAGGCGAATCAGTATGTTGAGTAATAATATCAACGCCTTGATCTATTAGGCTATCGGCAGCTTCGCGCTCTTTACCCGGATCAAACCAGCTATTAACCCACACTACTTTTACTTTTGCATTCGGCTTTACTGAGCGCAAGCCAAGCGTAAATGCATTTATACCGCGTATTACCTCCGGAATAGGAAACGCAGCAATATAACCAATGCTGTCGGTTTTACTCATGTGTCCTGCAATAACACCTGTTAGGTAGCGTCCTTCGTAAATGCGATCAAAGTAAGTGCTTACGTTTTTTGCGCGTTTATAGCCTGTGGCATGCTCAAACTTTACATTAGGAAATCGTTTAGCCACTTTAAGTGTTGGGTTCATGTAGCCAAACGACGTGGTAAATATTAAATCGTGCCCGCTTTTAGCCAGTTGCGTAATAACACGCTCTGCATCCGCTCCTTCTGGTACGCTTTCAACAAAAGTAGTTTCTATTTTGTCGCCAAACTTTTCTTCTAGGTAGTGGCGGCTAGAGTCATGTGTATAAGTCCAACCGGCCTCACCTATGGGGCTTACATATACAAAGCCAACTTTTACGCTATCTTTTGCAATAGCAGATGCGCTTATGCCTAAGCTCAATGCAACCCCGATTGCTGTTATAAGTTTTTTCATTGTTATTCTCCGTGTTATATTTTTAATATCCTGTTGTAGCAGGTGATTTGCCTTATTGATTTTGTAATTAATTTAATGACCCTTGTGCCAAGGTTTACCTAGCCACATGGGTTCGTACATTTTTAATTTTTGTTTATTTTTACTTAGCATAATCAGTACAATAAGTGTTGCACCATAAGGCAACATGGCCAGTAAGTTAGACTCCACAGCCCACCCAAAAGCCTGTGCCACTAAGTGCATAATGCTGGCAAAGCCAAATAAATAAGCGCCAAGCATTACGCGCTCAATACGCCAGCTTGCAAATACCACGAGCGCAAGGGCTATCCAACCTCGCCCTGCCGTCATGTTTTGAGTCCAAAGTGGTGTATAAGCCAACGACAAGTATGCGCCCGCAATGCCAGCCAGTGCGCCGCCAAACATTACGGCTAAATAACGTGTACGCATTACAGGTAATCCTAAGTTATTACCCACACTTGGGTTTTCGCCAATAGCTCGTACTGCAAGCCCTGCTCTGTGGTATTTAAAAAACAAATACGCACCAAGCACTAAACCCCAACTTAAATACACAATGGCGTCTTGCGAAAATAGCGCTTTGCCTAAAACCGGAATATGCTCAAACCCTGCAATTGCTAAAGTAGGTAACGCGTTAATGGTTTTTCCCTCATAGTCAGCACCTAAAAATGCCGAGAGGCCTGTACCAAAAATAGTCAGCGCTAAACCTGCCGCTACTTGGCTAGCATTTAAATTAAGTGCTACAAAAGCAAAAATAAGTGAGGCCATAACCCCGACCAAAGCTGCTACCGTAAAACCAATAAATAGGTTGTCGCATTGGTACATAGTTATAAACCCTGCCACTGCGCCTAAAAGCATCATGCCTTCTTGCCCTAAATTTAAGGTGCCGCTTTTTTCGCATACCATTTCACCCAGCGCCACCAGCAATAAGGGAGTGCCTGTACGAATAGTGGCGTATAAAATATTAGTAATTACATCTAATTCCATGATTTAAGACTCCTGTGCAATATGTATTGGCTGCGCTTTTTGTTGTTTAAATGGCAGCGAAAATTTAAGGCGATAAGTAATAAGCACATCGCACGAGAGTAAATAAAACAGCATTAACCCCTGAAAAATACCGGTTATAGCGTTAGGTAATCCCATGTTAATTTGCGCAAGCTCACCTCCCATATAAATAAGCCCCATTAATAAACCCGCAAACGTAATTCCTACTGGGTGGAGTCGCCCTAAAAAAGCAACAATAATGGCGGCATAGCCATAACCGGGTGATATTTGCGGAACCAGCTGCCCAATAGGCCCAGCTACTTCGCCCGCTCCAGCAAGCCCCGCCAAGCCCCCGCTAATAACTAGCACTCCGGCAATTAATAATGCTCGCTTGTAACCCGCCATTTTGGCCGCGGATGCATCAAGCCCAAGTACTTGTATTTGAAAGCCTATAAAGGTTTTACTAATAAAAACCCATGTGGCGCATAGCGCTAATAACGCAAACGCCAGGCCTAAGTGCAATCGAGTACCGTCGAATAAAACAGGCAATAACGTGCTATCGCCAAACAATGCACTTTCAGGAAAGTTATAACCGTGAGGATCTTTGAGTGGCCCATGAACAGCCCACAGCAATATATTTACTGCTATGTAGTTGAGCATTATGGTGACTAAAATTTCATTGGTGTTTAAACGCAGCTTCATAAAAGCAGCAAGCCCCGCCCACAACATGCCACCAGCAATACCAGCGAATAATGTAAGTGGCATTGCAAAAGCACTTGTTGAGTCAACAAAGTTAACGGCTACAGCACTTGCACATACACCACCAATAAGCAGTTGCCCTTCTGCGCCTATATTCCAAACCGATGCTCTATAACAAAGCGCTAAGCCATAGGCGCATAGCAAAATAGGAATGGTCATTACAAGTAGCTCTGTTACACCATACCAATCGGCAACAGGTGCTATAAGCAATGTATACAGGGCATTTAGAGGATCATGCCCTAATAAGGCAAGCACCACGTAACCGGTTATTAATGTGAGTAAAATAGCTAAAACAGGAGAGAGATAACTCCACGCTGGTGAGCGTTCAACACGTGGTTCTAACTTAATCATACGAGTGCCCCTTGTGGTGTGTGTACTTTAGGCTGGTTATTAAAAACATCGCTAAAGTCGCCAGCCATCCACTGCCCTAACTGCACAAGCGGTACGGTATCGGTATTTAAAATAGGAGACAGTTTGCCATCACAAATTGCGCCAATGCGGTCGCAAATTTTATAAAGTTCGTCTAAATCTTCTGAAATAACGAGTACCGCACACCCTTCGTCGCGAAGCTTTAAAATAGCTTCATGTATCGCCACCTGTGCACCTATATCTACACCCCAAGTAGGGTGCGACATAACGAGTAGTTTTGGACTTTGCTCTACCTCGCGACCAATAATAAATTTTTGTAAATTACCACCTGAAAGGCTAGCTGCATGAGTGCGAAAACTTGGCGTTTTAACCTTGTATTTTGTAATGATTTTATTAGCAAGCTCAGTAATTTTTTGTTTTACTAAAAAGCCATTTTTAACTAGTCCACTATCAAAACTAGTAAGCAATGCATTTTGTGCCAAATCCATAGTGGGCACGGCTCCTCGCCCAAGCCTATCCTCTGGCACACATGCAAGCCCAAGGCGGCGCCTTTTTAGCGGGCACAGTGCATCAACTACGGTATTTTTAAATTTAATGGCGCTACTACTAGCTTGAATTTGCTCCCCCGAAAGCACTTTTAATAACTCTTCTTGTCCGTTGCCTGCAACACCCGCAATCCCCACTATTTCGCCTTGCTGTACTGCAAAGTTAATGTTTTTAAGGGGTGTTTCAAATAATGCTTGTGCGGCGGTGGTTAGATTATTAACGGTTAAAAAATCCGCAGTACCCAAAGCTCTGCGAGTTTGGTTACTAATTGGCGTGTTGTCGCCTACCATCAGCCTAGCAATTGACTCACTAGTTTCGTTTTTAGGAATACAATGCCCGCTTACTTTCCCGCCTCTCAAAATGGTCGCACTGTCACATAACTCAATCACTTCGTGCAGTTTATGGCTGATAAACAGCACAGAGCAGCCTTCTTTTTTAAGTGACTTTAGGGTTTTAAATAATGCATCGACTTCTTGTGGAGTAAGTACTGAAGTGGGTTCGTCTAAAATAAGTAACTGAATATCTAATAATAAGCATCTAACAATTTCTACTCGTTGGCGCTCTCCAGTTGAAAGTGTTGATACCAGTCTATGGGGGTCTAATGGCATACCATAACGTGTTGATGTTTTTGTAATTCGACCCGCAAGCGTGCTGCTATGCCCTGCTAAATCACCTAACGCTAGTTCAATATTTTGGGCAACCGTAAGTGTTTCAAATAACGAAAAATGCTGAAACACCATTCCGATGCCTAAATCACGCGCATCAGCAGGCTCTTTTATATTCATTATACGGCCGTTGAAAAACATGTCCCCTTGGTCAGGTTTAACCACACCATAAAGCATTTTCATTAATGTGCTTTTACCTGCACCGTTTTCACCTAATAAGGCATGCACTTCACCATGCTTAATTTTTAAGGTTACGTCATTATTGGCTATACATCCGGGATACTGCTTTGTCATTCCCTGCATAGTAAGGCGGTATTTATTATTCATTATTAGGCCTATTTGTACTTAATGAGCAATTTAGCATACTCAAAACATCAACTGACCAACCGGTCAACAATGGCATGGTAACTGCAATATACTTACCAAGATGAAAAAGTATTTTTCTTACCCGTGCGCAAACAACAAGAAAAAACATACGCCAAGCCTTTATGTATCAGGGCTTTATAAAAATTAAGGGGGTCTGTGTGATTCAATTTTTATTAAATAACACGCCAATTGAAGTACAAGAATGTTCGCCAAGTCTCACCATTTTGGACTGGCTACGCACCAAAAAAGGGAAAGTGGGCACCAAAGAAGGGTGTGCAACTGGCGACTGTGGTGCGTGCACAATATTAGTGGGTGAAGAGCGTATAAATGCAAACGGGCAAACTAGTTGGCAATACAAAACAATGAACAGCTGTTTATTGTTATTAGGTAATGCGCATGCAAAACATATAGTAACGGTAGAGGCTGTGACTACTGGCTTATACCCAAACTTAACCGATTTACATCCCGTACAACGTGCACTGGTAGAGTGCCATGGTTCGCAATGTGGTTTTTGCACGCCCGGTATAATAATGAGTTTGTTGGCTCTTTATATTAATGAGCCAACGTACCCTGGTAAAAAAGCGGTTATTCATGCACTTGGCGGTAACTTATGCCGTTGTACAGGTTATAGCCCTATATTACTTGCAGCCGAAAAAGCCTATAGCTATGAGCGTAAAGCTGAACCGTACTCAGCAATGGCCGCTCAATTTAAAGCATCACTTAATACGCAATATGATGACGATATTCCATTTTTAAAAAATGGTCCTCGTAAATTTTACTTACCACAAACTGCCCAGCAACTTGTTGAGCTAAAAGCGCTTTATCCTTATGCACATTTAGTTGCTGGTGGCACCGACTTTGCCATTGAGCTTAGCCAAAACATGCTCTTACCAGATGTAATTATCTCCCTTAGCCAAGTAAAGGAGTTTTGCACCTTGGCAGATAATAACGGTGAGTTACACATTGGTGCAGCACTACCTTATAGCCAATTTGTTGAAGTATTTTATAACCATTACCCAGAGTCAAAAGAGCTATTTGAACGCTTAGGATCAAGCCAAGTACGTAACAGCGGCACGCTTGGTGGCAGCATAGGGAATGCCTCTCCTATTGGCGATCCCGCTCCCCTTTTAATCGCTCTTAATGCATCAATGGATTTATTAAGCAGCGCTGGTACGCGCACTATTAAAGTTGCCGACTACTTTATTGATTACAAAAAAACGGTTCTTAAAAGCGATGAAGTAATTAGTAAGTTCACCATTCCAAAGCGCCCAGAGTCGCTAAAACTGGCATGTCATAAAATATCAAAACGCTTTGAAGACGATATATCTACCGTTTGTTTGGTGCTTGCTATAGAGCATTCAAAAAACATGATTACTCAAGCCCGCTGCGCTATGGGCGGTATGGCTGCTATTCCTAAGCGCGCACATCATATTGAGCAAAAGCTGATATCTCAATCATTACAAGTAAGTAGTTTTATAGACGCAGCAACGGCTATTAACGATGACTTTACGCCCATGAGCGATGTAAGAAGCAGTGCGCATTATCGCACCACGGTAAGCAAAAACTTATTACAACGCATTGGTATTGAGTTTTGTGAGCCACAAGCACGCAACAATAACAACATTGCCATTACGAGGATCTCACATGCGTCACTTTGAAATGGATAAACTAAAAGCGCAAGGTGGTAGCGTTGGAGAATCTAAATATCACGAAAGCGCTATTAAACAAGTTTGTGGCAGTGCAAATTTTGCCGACGATAACCCTGAGCCTTACGGTTGCCTGCATGCCTACCCAGTGCTCGCCCCTGTTACAAGCGGCTTTATTAAATCAATTGATACAAGTCTCGCACTGGCAGTTGAAGGCGTTAAACGTATTTTATCGGCCGAAGATGTTCCGGGTAAATTAGATATTGGCCCGGTATTTCCTGGTGATGTACTGCTGACCAGCCATGAAATTCAATACCACGGGCAACCTGTATTAATTGTCGTTGCCGACACCTATGAAATAGCGCGCCGCGCTGCACGCTTGGTGGTTATAGAGTGCGAGCAAACTACTCCAATACTTGATATTAAAGAAGCCATTAGCAAAGAGCATTGGGTAAGGCCGCCCCATTCACTTAACCGTGGTAACAGCGAAAACGCCATTAATGACGCAACCCACCAGCTTAAAGGCGAAATAAACATAGGCGGGCAAGAACACTTTTATTTAGAAGGCCAAATAGCGCTGGCGCAACCTGATAACGACGGGGGTATTCATGTTCAGTGTTCTACGCAACACCCTACTGAGGTGCAGCACTTAGTTGCTAAAATTTTAAAAAAGCCATTTAGCTTTGTAAACGTAGAAACCCGCCGTATGGGCGGTGCTTTTGGCGGCAAAGAAACCCAAGGCGCACCATGGGCATGCCTTGCAGCTCTTGCGGTTTACCACCTTGGCTGCGCAGTAAAAATGCGCCTAGCCCGTAGCGACGATTTTAAATTAACCGGTAAGCGCCACCCGTTTTATAATCACTATCATGTTGGTTTTGACGAAAATGGTTTAATAGAAGGTGCCGACATTACCGTAAACGGATTTTGTGGCTACTCGCCTGATTTATCAGATGCAATTGTAGACCGCGCCATGTTTCATGTCGATAACGCCTACTACTACCCAGCCGCCACAATTAAGGGTAATCGCTGTAAAGTAAATACCGTAAGCCATACCGCATTTAGAGGATTTGGTGGCCCGCAAGGCATGATTATGGGCGAGCTAATAATGGACGATATAGCCGCCAAATTAGGTAAAGATCCGCTTGAGATCCGAAAACTTAATTTATACAAAAAAGGCCGCGACACCACGCCGTACCATCAAACCGTAGAGCAACATATTTTAATAGATATGATAAGCCTGCTTGAGGAGTCGGGTGACTACTGGGCACGTAAAGATGCTATTAAAGCATTTAACGCATCGTCACCTATTATCAAAAAAGGCCTTGCGATGACGCCGGTTAAATACGGTATATCGTTTACTGTACAACACTTAAATCAAGCTGGTGCACTTGTGCATGTATATAGCGATGGCTCAATACATTTAAACCATGGCGGCACCGAAATGGGCCAAGGGCTTAACACTAAAATTGCACAAATTGTGGCTCATGGTTTTGGGGTTGATTTTAACGCTGTAAGTATTAGCGCTACCCGTACAGACAAAGTACCAAACACCTCGCCAACAGCGGCCTCAAGTGGTACCGACTTAAACGGCATGGCGGCGCTAAATGCAGTAAACACAATAAAAGAGCGCTTAATTGATTTTATTACCGAGCACTTTGAAGTAGACAGCAACACTGTTGTATTTAAAGATAACCTCATTACTTTTAGTAAAGGGGAAATTAGCTTTAGCGAACTTGCGAATCTTGCTTACATGAATCGTATATCGCTTTCATCTACCGGTTATTACGCCACACCCAAAATTCATTACGACAGAGCCAAAGGCGAAGGCCGCCCATTTTTTTACTACGCACACGGCGTTGCACTGAGTGAAGTAGAAGTAGATACGCTTACGGGCGAAAACACGGTAACTCGCGTTGATATACTGCACGATGTAGGCAGCTCAATTAATCCAGCTCTTGATATAGGCCAAATTGAAGGCGCCTTTGTGCAAGGTATGGGCTGGCTAACAACCGAAGACTTACAATGGAATGATAAAGGCCAGCTTGCAAGCTTTGGCCCAGCCAACTACAAAATACCAGCCATTGGCGATACCCCTGCCGAATTTAACGTCAATCTTTATAACTCAGCAAATCCAGAAACCACCGTGTTTAGATCAAAAGCCGTAGGCGAGCCGCCATTTATGCTGGCCTTTAGTGTATGGAGCGCCATTCGTAATGCAATAAGCAGTGTGGCTGATTATAAATACACCGCCCCACTGGATACACCCGCAACCCCAGAGCGAGTATTGAGTGCAATTGAGCAAACCGCTAGCTGGTTTAAGGAGCATCAACATGACTAATTTAAATGAGTCGTTTCAGGGTTTTCATACGCAAAATTGGGCGCAGGCTATAAACGAGCACGAACAAAGCGGCACTAACTATGTAATTGCCACGGTACTTGGCACCAATGGCTCAACCCCACGCGGCACAGGCTCTAAAATGGTAATAAGCGGCGAGCATATTTACGACACCCTTGGCGGTGGCCATCTTGAGTACGTAGTAATAGAAAAAGCCCGCGAACTACTTGCCAAAGGCGAAGCCGCCCAAGTAATTGAGCAATTTAACCTAGGTGCAAATTTAGGCCAGTGCTGCGGCGGGGCTGCCACCGTTATGCTTGAATGCATGCAATGCGAGCGCTTTACCTTAGACATTTATGGCGCAGGCCACGTAGCACAGGCGCTTATTGGTATATTGGCACAACTACCTATGCGCATACGCTGGATAGATAGCCGCGCCGATGTATTCCCACAGGCTATTCCAAATAACGTAGTAAAAGTGGTTGATGAAGAACCAACAGAGCAAGTAAAACGTGCGCCTAAAGCTAACAACTACTTAATATTGACCCATAACCACCAGCTCGACTTTGCACTCACCCAAGCCATTATTAAACGCGCCGATGCCAATTGGCTTGGTGTAATTGGCTCTGACACTAAAGCCAAACGCTTTAAGCAGCGCCTAGCACATCGCGATTTTACAGCCGATCAAATACAGCAAATGACCTGCCCTGTTGGGCTTAATAACATTTCGGGCAAATTACCAATGGAAGTGGCTATTTCGATTAGTGGACAGCTAATTGGCCTTTATCAGGCTATGCAAACCCAAGAGCCAAAACGCCAAGGCTTGCAATGGCGCACACTAAAAAATGCCTTAATTAGCACCACGCAAGAGGAAGTAAACGCATGAGTAGTTTACAAATAAATACGCTAAATGATGCACAAGTAAAACAAGCACTTGAGCATTGCTGCGCGGCCCCTAACTGGGTGGCGGGCATGGTAAAAGCAATGCCATTTAAAAGTGCTCAGCAGCTGTTTGAATGCGCACAAAGCATATGGGATAGCCTTGGCGAAAGCGACTATTTAGCTGCCTTTGAAGGCCACCCGCAAATAGGCGACTTATCAACCCTTAGCAAAAAATACGCTGCTACCGCACAAAAAGCGGGGCATGAGCAATCGGGTATGAGCAAAGCAAACGAAGCCGTACTTACCAAAATGATTGCCCTCAATAAAGAGTACCTGAACAAGTTTGGCTTTATTTTTATTGTGTGCGCCACCGGTAAAACGGCCGAACAAATGCTCGAACTCATAGAGCAGCGCATACACAACACCCGCAGTACAGAGCTAAATATAGCCGCGGGCGAACAAGCCAAAATAACAAAAATAAGATTGGAGTCACTGCTATGAGCAAAAGCCCTATAACTACCCATATACTTGATACAAGCACCGGAAAACCAGCAGCAAACGTTGCTGTTAAGCTATTTAAACTTACAAATAACGAATGGGTACAACTAACCCAAGGCAAAACCGATTCCGATGGGCGAATTACCGACTGGCTAAATACAAAATTAGAATTTGCAACTTATAAGCTAGTATTTGATTTAGATAGTTATTACCAAAACCAACCTACCCCTGCGTTTTACCCAGAGGCGCAAATAACGTTTAGATTACAAGATACTAAACATCATCATATCCCATTGTTGCTTAGCCCGTTTGGCTACTCTACATACAGAGGTAGCTAACTATGAGCACACAAAACAATAATGACTTAACAGTAGTTTGTGCCGATATACTCGACTTTGTTGACGACCCTGCCATTGCTGGCGAAAACGCCCATCGTTTTTTTGAAAAAGGCGCATTAGTTATCAAGCACGGCAAAGTAGTTAAACTTGGTTACGAGCACGACATACTGCCAACAATTGATAAATCAGCGCGTGTTATCCGCCACGATGGCAAACTCGTTATGCCTGGTATGATTGACACCCACATACACTTACCACAAACCGAAATGGTGGGTGCGTACGGCGAGCAACTGCTAAGTTGGCTCACCGAATACGCCTTCCCGACAGAGAAAAAGTTTACATGTAAGCATTATTCAAAAGAGATCTCTAATCGCTTTTTAGACGAGCTACTGCGCAATGGCACAACCACTGCCCTTGTATTTGGTACTGTGCACCCGCAATCGGTTGATGCGTTTTTTAAAGAATCACAAAAACGCAATTTACGCATGATTGCCGGTAAAGTAATGATGGACCGTAACTGCCCTGACGACTTATCTGATTGTGCGCAAACAAGTTATGACGAATCTAAAGCCCTAATAAAAAAATGGCACAATGTTGACAGGCTAAGCTACGCAGTTACGCCGCGTTTTGCTCCTACATCAACCCCTGAGCAACTTCAAAAATGCACTCAGTTGCTTGAAGAATACCCAGACACCTACCTGCACACTCACCTATCGGAAAACAAAGATGAATGCGAATGGGTAAAAGGGCTATTTCCAGAAGCCAAAGATTACTTAGGTGTGTACGAGCAAGCAAAAATGGTACGTAAACGCTCGGTATTTGCCCATAGTATTCATTTATCTGAGCGCGAGCTTTGCTGCCTTGCAGATAACAATGCGGCAATATCTCACTGCCCAACCTCAAACCTATTTTTAGGCTCTGGCTTATTAAATTTAAAAGCCTGTGAAGAGCACGGCATAAACGTAGGCATGGGTACCGATGTAGGCGCAGGAACAAGCTTTTCTATGCTACAAACAGGTAACGAAGCGTACAAAATCCAGCAATTACAAGGTCAAAAGTTTTCAGCATTTAAAGGGCTGTATTTAGCAACTCTAGGCGGTGCTAGAGCACTTGATTTAGAAGGGACAATTGGTAATTTTGAAGCCGGTTGTGAGGCCGATTTTATTGTAATGGATTGTTCGGCAACTTCGTTTTTAAAATTTAGAATACAACATGCCAAAACCCTGCATGAAAAACTATTTGCAATGATGATGCTAGGCGACGACCGCTGCGTTGAGCAAACCTACATTATGGGTAAAAGTGTGTATAAGCGCGATGATAACAATCAATTTTCAGACACCCGCCCACCGGTATTAGAAGAGGCTTAACCGTTATGGAAAACTATTTATTTGAGCTTACTCATTTAGTACTGCGTTATTTTCATGTTATTGCTGGTATAGCATGGATTGGCGCTTCATTTTATTTTGCATGGCTTGATAACAACCTACAAACACCACCGCAGTGGAAAATAGATAAAGGCATAAAAGGCGATTTATGGGCCGTGCATGGTGGTGGCTTTTACGAAGTAGCTAAATATAAAAATGGCCCTGAACAAATGCCGCATACTTTGCACTGGTTTAAGTGGGAAGCCTACACAACGTGGATCACCGGTATATTGTTATTTAGCTTACTTTATTATGTTGGCGCCGATGTTTACTTAATTGATAACAGTAAAAGTGAGCTAAGTAAATTTGCAGCTATTGGCGCATCACTTGGTTTTATTGGCTTAGGCTATGGTGTTTATCGTTTATTGTGTAAAACCCCTCTGGTCGAAAACGGCAAAGTGTTTATTGCTGTAGTTATTGGTTTATTAGCTCTGTGGACTTTTGGGGTTGATCAATTATTTAGCGACCGCGCTGTTTATATTCATGTAGGTGCACTTATTGGCACGTGTATGGTGGGTAATGTGTATCACATTATTATGCCAGGCCAGCGCTATATGGTGAGTGAAGTAGAAGCGGGTAGAATCCCTGATTCAGCGCCAGGTTTAAAGGCAAAGCTGTGTTCTATACATAATAACTACGCCACGTTACCTGTGGTATTTATAATGCTGAGCAACCACTTTCCTTACACGTATAGCCACAACTTTGGCTGGCTTATTTTAATTGCGCTGTTTGGTATTGGTATGTGGATACGCCATTACTTTAACTTAAAGCATCAAGGCGTTAATAAGCCCTCAGTACTTGTAAGCGGTATTGCAGCCTTTTTTGCTCTTATGCTAGCCATAGCCCCTTGGCCCAGTACACCAATAAATGCAGGCGAAAGCGCGCCTTTACAAGCAAGTATTACCGACGCACAAGCGTGGGATATAATCAGCAAACACTGTACTGGGTGTCACAGCGAAACACCCACTTCTGCGCTTTTTCAAACAGCGCCGCTAGGCTTTAAGCTCAACTCTATTAGTGATGTAAAAAAAGCCAGCACGCTTATTCATACCCGCGCGGTTATAACAAAAGATATGCCATTGGCCAATATGACCAAAATGACAGACACAGAGCGCGAAACGCTAGGCTCTTGGCTCAGCGCACTTAAAAAGGAGCAATAAAATGAGTGAGCAATTTAAAAACTACCCGCGCGATTTAATTGGTTATGGCCCTGATGTACCCCATGCAAATTGGCCCAATAAAGCACGTATTGCCGTGCAAGTTGTATTAAATTACGAAGAAGGCGGCGAAAACTGCGTGCTGCATGGTGATGCTGCGGCTGAAACGTTTTTATCAGAAATAGTCACTGCCCCGCATGTTGAAGACCGCCATATAAGCATGGAGTCTATTTACGAATATGGCTCACGCGCTGGCGTGTGGAGGCTACTGCGTTTATTTAAAAAATACGATATACCGGTCACCATTTTTGCAGTGGCGATGGCCCTTGAGCGCCACCCCGATGTAGCTAAAGCCTTTGTTGAAGCAGGGCACGAAATTGCAAGCCATGGCCTGCGCTGGATTAATTATCAAAATATAGATAAGCAAACCGAGCGCGAGCATATGCAACAAGCCATTGATGTAATTAAAAAGCTCACAGGTAAAAAGCCCAAAGGCTGGTACACAGGGCGCACAAGCCCTAACACAGCAGCCCTTGTGGTAGAAAATGGCTCGTTTTTATATGATGCCGACGATTACAGCGACGACCTACCTTTTTACAGTATTAAAGAAGGTAAACCACAGTTAATAGTGCCCTACACGCTTGATGTAAACGACATGCGCTTTGCAGCTGTTCAAGGCTTTAATGCAGGGGATCAGTTTTTTAATTACTTAAAAGATGCATTCGATACGCTATACGAGGAAGGCGACCCAGAAGGTGAAAACTCCCCTAAAATGATGTCGATAGGTTTGCATTGTCGCCTAATTGGCAGACCAGGAAGAATAAAAGCATTAGCACGGTTTTTAGAATATGCTCGCTCGCATGATCAGGTTTGGTTTGCCACACGTGAGCAAATAGCCGAGCACTGGCTTAAAACCCATCCGTATAAAAAAGCATAGTTTATATTTTTTAAAACATAAAAAAAGCCCAGCAATGCTGGGCTTAAAGTCACTTTAGGAGTAGTTAGTTAAATGAAACCGTAATGATGTTAGAACATACATTTTCAGTTACACATAATTGGTAATCGTACGATGGTAATGTAGCACCACGTACGTAGTCACGGTAACGACCTCTGTCAGCAGTAGTATCTACAAGCTCACCATTACGGTAAACACTTAGTGATTCAGCGCCAACACTTTCCCAACTAAGCTCTACACGCATAGTATCAAGGCGAGACTTATTAGCACGTTTTAAGGTAATTTCTAGCTCTACATCACTTACAACAACCGTTTGAGTTGATGTACTTGTATTGCCTTCACTGTCTGTTACCGTTAGTTCTACATCGTAATTACCTGATGCTGCATACACATGCATAGGGTTTTGATCAGATGATGTTGCACCATCGCCAAAGCTCCAGCTCCACTGTGTAATATCGTTATTTGAATCAGTGCTTGAATCAATAAAGTTAACTGTTAAGCCTTGTGTCTCAACGTCAAAACTAGCACGTGGTGGTTGTGGGCTAACTTCGCCAATAGCGCTTAGCGTTAATGACCAGCCATTAATTGTGCCGGTATCGGCTGCGGCAGTATCTTCTACTTGTAGTGTCCAATCGCCTGTAGCAACTTCGCCGTTAAATGATTCAGAAGTAAAGCTTCTAACTATGTCGTCGTTTGAGCCACCCACATTGCTTTGTAGCGTTACTTGTGTGCCTTGAGCAGATACTAACTTAACCACTAAGTCGCCTGAGTAAGTATGCGAAATATCTACATCAGCAGTAGTGCCAAATACTGTTAAGTCATCAGGAACATTAATTACTGACACTGCACCTACTGGCGAGTTATCAGGAATATCAACACTTGTGTTACTGCTGTAAGTAAAGTCGTTTAAACCAACAGGTTGAACCATTAATTTAACTGACTGCTCTTTAACAATATCAGCAGCTGTAGCTGTTACAGTAAGCTCGTATTCGCCCCACTGAGTGTTAGTATCGGTTTCAACATTTAGCATTACTTCATCGCCTGGGCGCGCTGTAAGCGATGATAAATAAGCGCCGCCTAATGTTGTTGATAACTCAAGCGTTACTTCTTCATCCCATTCGGCAATTGAACCAATTGTAAATGTGTAGTTTGTAGCTTGGCCTGCTTCAATTTGTTGCGTAAGTGGATCGGCTGATATTTTAAAGCCAGGTGTAGGGTCTGCATCAATAAGCGCTTGGTTAACATTAAGACGAGTACCTGCAACCGTTACACCTTGTAGCGCAGCATTTGCATCGCCAGAGTTCATTAGTAAATCTTTCAACTCTTGAGTGCTAAGCTCAGGATTAATTGACAACACTAACGCTGCAGCACCTGCTACATGTGGCGTTGCCATAGATGTGCCAGAGTAAGATGCATAGCTCTCACCTGGTGTAGTAGATAAAATAGCACTACCCGGCGCGCCCATATCAACGCTTGTTAAACCATAATGTGAAAACCATGAAATACCATCGGTTTGATCCGTACTTGCAACCGATAATACACTTGCGTTTTCGTAGTTAGATGGGTAATGCGGGTTAACATCGTTATCAATAGTATCGTTACCAGCTGCGGCTACAAAGAGTAAATCCGCCGCTTCGCTTGATGCAATTGCATCTGCTAGTGCTTGGCTGTAACCGCCACCACCCCAGCTATTATTTAATACGCGTAAGTTAACGCCTGAGTTTTTAAGGCTAACCATGTAATCAATACACTTAATAGCGTCTGATGTTGAGCCATTACCCGCAGCATCTAAAAACTTACAACCAACAAGTGATACTTCATGGTTAACACCTACAACTCCAATACCATTGCCACCACTTGCGCCAATAGTACCTGAAACGTGGGTGCCATGGCCTTCGTCATCCATAGGGTCGCCACTGTCAGTAATGGCATTTATACCATGCACGTCATCTATAAAACCGTTACCATCATTATCAATACCATCTCCTGGTATTTCGCTGCTATTTACCCACATATTGCTAGCTAAATCACTGTGGCTGTAATCAATACCCGTATCAATTACACCTACCACTACATCGCGGCTACCTGTCGAAATATCCCATGCTTCTACTGCATCAATATCAGCGTCTGCTGTACCACCCGTTTGGCCATCATTATTTAAGCCCCAAAGCTCATCAAAACGAGGATCATCTGGCGTACGTGCAATGCTTACTTGGTAATCAGGCTCTACATATTCAATAGCTTGATGAGACTTTAAAAGCGCAATTGCGTCTTTAGTACTCATTCCCGACACTTTAAACTTAGCTAAGCGACCTGAAAGTAAAGACGTATAGCTGTCATCAAGTTCATCTTTATTTAGATCAGTAATTTTAGCTTTAACTAATGAACGAGCCTGCTTACGCATTTCTTTCGTTGCATTACTTTTATATTTAACAATTATAGAATCACTGCTAGCAGTTACAGATTGCTTTACACCCACATCAGGAACTTTTGCAGCTGCTAAGCACGGAAGTAAGGCAAGAGTAATAATAGATAATTTTGTTTTCATTGTTCTATCCATAGTTTTGTTGGGTTAGCTTAGATGCTCTAAGCACGTTCTTTCACTATTTCGAGTACAAGGGATCACATGGCATACCCTAAGGAAACAACCAAACTAATCATTTAACAAGTTAAAAAATAAAAACGTTGTTAAAACCAACAATTTTGACCAGTTAAAGTATAAAAAAAACACTAAAGACAGACCTTTTAATGAAATTCACGCAAAGCCATTTACCTAATAAAGGGTCGGAGATTTTTACTGCTTTTAGATTGAATTAATAAAAAACCTCAACAACCGCACCATAACCCACTGAAAAATAAAAATTAAAAAATTGGTAAAAAATGATGATTTCAGAAAATACATTTGAGGAATACAGTAATTGGGTACTTAATAATTAACAGTTATTAAACGTAAGTTAAAAATAATGACAAAGCGTTTAGTGATAATTATTAACTACATCGAAAAATTTTACTTTAAGAGCTTTTCAAGCGGATCACAAAACATTATATCGGCACGGCATGCTGACACAGCAAATACCTTATAAAACCTATAAAATTTAAGGTGTTTGGTTTTAATATTTCAAGGAGAAAATAATGAAGTTGAACAAATCACTTTTAAGCTGCGCAGTTGCAATTGCAATCGGTACTAGCTTTGCTTCTTATGCAGATACTAACAACAAATCAGCATCAAGCTCAGAACTTGCTACCAACGTTTCTGTAGCAAGTGTTGAAAACTCAATGACTCTTATCCAAACTTTTAATGAAAATACTGCACTACTTACACAAGATGGTGATAGCAACACCATGCTTGTAACAACAACCGGTAATAATAACGAAACTGAAGTTGTGCAGAGCCAATTTGGTAATTATGCTGAAGTAATCACCACAGGTGACAACAACCTGCAAGTATACAGCCAAGATGGCGTTGCTAATGGTTTTATCTCTGAAGTGACTGGTAATAATAATATGTTATTTGTTTCACAATTTGGCCAAGGTTTTTTTGTAAATAATGAAGCGATTAATATTGTAACTGGTGATGATAATATTATTGATGTTGAACAAGGCACTGGTGGTCACTGGTTCTACAACATGGATATGCAAGGTAACGCAAATGAAATTACCTCACTGCAAACCGGTGAATGGCATGAAGCAGAAATTACGATGCTTACAGGCGACGAAAATACTCTTGATTTAGTTCAAGACGGTTATTGGAGTACCTTTAAAGTAAGTAGTTTACAAGGCAATGACAACGAGCTTGAAGTTGAACAAGTAGGTGATCGTAATGCTGTAGCATTTAGTGCAATTTCTGGTGATGCAAATGAAATTGAAATTGAGCAAGATGGCTTAACTAATGCGGTAACGTTTGCAACTGTAATTGGGGACGACAACCAAATAGATTTAGATCAAGAAGGTTCACTTAACACAATTGAATCAAACTTATTTGAAGGTTCTAATAATGAGGTTTCAGCAACACAAGTTGGCGCTGAAAACTTAATGACAGCCGATTTAATTGGTGACAACAACGAACTAACTTCAATGCAAAACGGTGATTTAAACGAAGCCTACATGGGTGTAATTGGTTCAGACAATGAATTTACATCAGCCCAAATAGGTGATTTAAACTCAATTCACTTAGCTAACTTTAACGGCTCTGGCAATGATGTTGATTTAGTACAAGCTGGCGATGAAAATGCCGTACTTGTTCAATCTTCATACCCAGATGTAACGCTTACATCTAACGATAATGACATCGATATTGCTCAAGACGGCTCTCAAAATGAAGCAATTGTTACCCTTGCTGGCATTTTAGATAGTAATAATAACCAAATTGATATTGCACAAAGTGGCACGTTAAACCTTATTGA
The DNA here is from genome assembly GCF_014164075.1 of Pseudoalteromonas sp. SG45-3. Taxonomy (NCBI): domain Bacteria; kingdom Pseudomonadati; phylum Pseudomonadota; class Gammaproteobacteria; order Alteromonadales; family Pseudoalteromonadaceae; genus Pseudoalteromonas; species Pseudoalteromonas sp. SG45-3. The sequence continues at coordinate 278,838 of NZ_JACJEN010000003.1, forward strand.
TATGATGGTTGAAGGCAATAACCACAGCATTGATATTTCACAAACAGGTGAAGGTAACTGGGTTACTGGCGTTGAACAATCAGCATTTTTAGTTGGTGGTGAAAACGTATCGTTTAGTGTTACTCAAATTGGTAACGACAATATTGTTGAAGGCTCAGTAATTGGCTTTGACAGCACTGTATCTGTTACCCAAATTGGTGATGGAAACGCAGCAACAATTACTCAAATGTAATTGTTGAGGTGGGGAGAGCGACCCTCTCCCCTTTTTAAATTATGAAAAAAAATATTAACTTTAATCGTTACCTACTCACACTTTTCCTATGTTTTTCTGGGGCAACTCATGCTGCGGATGAACTAGAAATAGATGGCTTATTACTTGATAGAAGTATTAGCCGCTTTGGTCATCAATTTTATTATGAATTTTCAAACTACTGGCGAGATCTCCCTTCAACAGCTGGTTTTAATATTGAAATAAAAGAAACCGTAATACCAAAAGCGGGTACACAACTTTCTTTAATAATGAATAACCAACTTGTTTACGCGACTTATTTAGGTCGCAGATTAGAACCCCTCGATGAACGTGTTGAGCAAGCTGTTTATACAGTAATAGATGCAATGGCTCGCTCAAACATGGCTGCATCAACACCAGATATGGCTAAAGATGGATGGTAAAATGAAAAAAATAGCCCTTATAATAATAACAATATTAAGCTTTTCAGCTTCCGCGACTGAAATAATTTACACCCCAATAAATCCAAGCTTTGGTGGTAATCCACTCAATGCAAATATGCTGCTGAGCAAAGCACAGGCTCAAAATAAGCACAAGGCTCCGGTAATCGAAAAAGGTTACGCTGAACAATTTCAAGACTCTTTAGAGCGCACTTACTTAAACCGCATGGTAAGAGAAATTACCGATATGGCTTTTGGTGAGGATATTGAAGATAGTATTTTTAATCAGGACTCAATTTTTATGAGTGGTGATTATCAAATTGAAGTTATAACCAGCACAACCGATTCTATTACAGTAAAAATAACAAACATATTAGATGACTCTGTTGTGATCATTGAAGTACCGAGGTTTGGATAATGTATAAACTACTAATAACAATAACATTACTGGGTTTGAGCGGCTGTACAAGTTTAGGTAAGCTTATTCCACCATCACAGCAAAAAGCAATTAGCCTAGAGCCAACTGAATTATTTGCAGACTTAAAAAACTTACCAAAACCTGTTGGCAGCATTCCGGTATCGGTCTACTCATTTAGAGACCAAACAGGTCAATACAAACCACAAACTAACGTTAGTTCGTTTTCGACTGCCGTTACACAAGGTGCTAATTCAATACTCGTACAAGCACTGCATGAATCTGATTGGTTTACACCTGTTGAGCGTGAAGGTTTACAAAACATTTTAACTGAGCGAAAAATTATTCGTGCAGGCCAAACTGATAACCCTAACCAGGCTGAGTTACCTCCACTTACCACAGCTAAAATCATTTTAGAGGGCGGTATTATAAGCTATGACACCAATGTAAAAACGGGTGGATTAGGTATGGAATACTTTGGTATAGGCGCATCTGAGCTTTACCGTGAAGATGCTATTTCAATTTATCTACGCGCTGTGGATGTTCGTACAGGCCAAGTGTTGCTTAGTGTGGCCACCAGCAAAAAAGTATTAAGCCAAGAGATGCGTGCAGGCTTTTTTAGATACGTAAGCTACAAACGTCTAGCTGAAGCTGAAGCCGGCTTTAGTGACAACGAACCTATGAGTATTTGTGTAACTCAGGCAATAGAAAAAGCACTGACAGACCTTATAACAAAAGGCATTGATAAAGGCTTATGGGCTAAAAAAGTGAGCTAATTACACAGGCCGTCATAACAAATAAAAAAGGCTACTAACAGTAGCCTTTTTTATAGGAGAAATTGAGATTATATATGCTATTTATTTAGCCATTGGTAATAAAACAGAAACGTAACGCTGAGCCCAATTCGCAAGTTCTACCCTGTTACGTGAGTTAGTTTTTTTAAACGCACTGTACAAATGTGTTTTTACAGTGTGGTCGCTAATGTTGAGCTTATCAGCAATTGTATTGTTACTCGCACCTTGTGCAATTAAATGAATAACGGACTTTTCTCGCTTTGTTAAATGATCGTAATCGTCCTGCTTTAATTCAATGTCGTCATGTAGGTTATTAAATGATGATGCCACGGCTAAAATGTCGTTAAAAGCTTTTGAAATTACTTTACGCGTAAACCAAAGCTCGCCAGTATCAACACGAACTAACCCTTTAAAAATATCTTCTGGCGCATCAGATTTATAAAAAACACCATTAAAATGGTTAAGCAATAAGTTTTGCTCGCACACATCTTCTTTATCAACATTAAAGATAACAACACTATGGTGTTTAGCTAAACAAATAAGGTCTGCGGGAATGAGATCTTGCCATTTGCTTTTAGCACCATCTATTAAAAACAAATCATAATTTGCACGCTGCTCAGCTTTAGGAATAACATCGTCCATTTTAATATCACCAAACAAGGCCTGTAGTGTTCTTAAAATAGCTGTGTAGTTGTGTGAATGAAAAGATGATTGAAATGTAGTTTTTACGAATACTGAGTTTTTATGGGGCATAAATTTCGTCCTTGAAACATTTACACTACATTACCTAAATCAAATACAACTTACAATGAGATTTTGGTATTAAATAAAGTTATCGTTTCTCATCCTAAAACAGATAAAAACCTATTAAATCAATACATAACCTGCATTACTTTTGTTTTAACAATTTTTTGTAAGATAAATAACAGATCGGATTAGTAGTTTAGTAATTTATAAAATCGAGTCGTTACGCCATTAGTCCAACCAAAACCCTGCTGTACTTGATATTCACCACCACCGGCTAAAACCGCTGGTGTGCACACATTGTATTTTTCGAGTAAGCACTTATTTACTGCAAAATTTTGCTCAACCATATTTACCCAATTTTGCATTATATGTGTACTCAATTGAGTAATACCGTAGTTATTAAGCCCTTTTACCGCAAGCCATTGGAGTGGAGCCCAACCATTTGGACTATCCCACTGCTGAGGCGTTTGAGTAATAGTTGTAACAATGCCACCCTCTTTTAAAAATTCATTGGCTAATATTGTAGCTACCTTGATTGCTTGCTCATTACTGGCTAAATTAACAAATAAAGCAGTAGTTGCCGCTGCACTAAGTATTGGAGATTGAGTCGTTGTACGGCAGTTATAATCAACAAAAAAACCGGTTGGTTCATTCCAAAGGTAAGTATTAATAAGTGCCTTGCGATTGCTGGCAAGTAATTGGTAATGCTCTGCTTGTTCACTATTGCCGAGCAATTGAAAGAATTTGCTTAATTGATTCTCTAAGTTATACATAAGGCAGTTTAAATCTATAGGAACAATATCAGTTGTTTGAATAGAGCTTAGTAAATTAGACTCACCAAGCCAACGAGAACTAAAGTCCCAACCCGACTCACATGCAGCGCGAATATTACGATAAAAATCAGATTTTTTCTCCTTCGCCAACCCTTCCGCTAGCGCTAAATCTTCACGCAATGACTCTGCTCTTGGCTCACTTACATCGTCCCAATAACGATTTAAAACACCACCACAAGGCATTCTTACTACCCGCTTTGAGCCCAATAAATCACTCGAAAGCAACTGCGCGTCTTGCATCCAAAATATATATTCTTTTTCAAGTGCTGCAACACACATAGCAAGCCATTGCGCATTAAGTGATTTGCTATGCGTATGTTCCCATAATAACTCGACCATGAGTGCTAAAACCGGTGGCTGCGAGCGTGATAAATAATAGCGACGGTTACCATTTGGAATACAACCATAATCGTTAATTAAATCGACAAAGTTAAGTAGCATATCTTCAACTACATCACCTTTATCTGCATCGATTAAGCCCAATGCTGTAAAATAACTATCCCAATAGTAAATCTCTTGAAAGCGCCCGCCAGGCACAATATAGCTGTGCTTTAGTGCTAGTAATGAATCTTGCTTCGGGGTATCCGCCTCTCTTCTAAGGCCACTCCATAACGAGTCTATATAATGTTTAACCGATGACGTATCAGCCTCAGTGCCCATTGCTAGCACTGGAGAAGTAATAAAGTGTGCGTTTACAAACTCACTAAGCTGCGTATTAGTTAAAGGCGCTAATTGTTCATACCTTTTACATGCACTTTGCCAATTAACACGCGCAATTGCATCTGCGAATGTTTTACAGTCGCTAAATACATGCTGCATTTGAACATCTTTAAATAATTGGCTGTCAAAAAAACTCATAACTTTCCTTACTGTTAAGCTGTCGTTGCGTGTTGTGAGATAGCGTCGGTTCGTTTTTTGAAAAAAATCACGCTAATAAAAATCAAACTAATGGGAACCAAAGAAAGGTAAAACGCATGCTGGCCACTAAAGTGCTCAAATACATAACCAGTTATTATTGAGCCTGTTGTTCCACCAAGTGCTGAAAAAACTACAATTAAGCCAGTCATAGCGGCATGACGATGTTTTTCAAGAGCGCTGAGCATAACTGAGTTAAGTACCGGATAAATAGGCCCCATGAAAAAGCCAATCAACGGTAAAATAAATGCAGCAAGTGGTGCATCAAATAAGCTAATTACTGTATTTTCAGTAACATTCTCAGTAAGCGGTAGGGTAATAAGTATGAGGCCGGCCATCGCAATTAAACAACTGCTCAATACAACAAACCAGTGAATGTGTTTAAGTACTTGCCCTGCGACTAAGCGCCCAAATGCAAGTGCCGCAGCAAAAATACTGGCCAGCTGAATACTAATAGCTATAGGAAGTTTTAAAACTTCATTATTGAATGTGGGTAGCCAAGTACCTACGCCCTGCTCAATTAATACGTATAAAAAAGCACTAATTATAAATATGAGTACCAACGGTTGATATGTTAGCTTAAGCATGGCGATAAAATCGAACCAACAGGAGCGTTTAGTTTTACTTATAATGGCGGGCTTTATAGGCGCAGCAATTACGCTCGCTATAACGATTAGGGCCAGAGCTGCTAGCAAGTAATAAACGTTGAGCCACGCGGTTGAATCGTTTGGATCTATAAAAGCAGTAAAAATCCAATAGCCACTTAACACACCAACCATGAAAATGCCCTCAATGGTGTTTAACAATGAAGAGTGGCTATTTGCATCATCTGTCACTTGGCCGATAATAGAGTAAACCGACACTTTAACCACAGCAAAGCCACAACCAATGGCGGCAAATAAAATTTTAAACGCATAAAAGTCACTAATTAAAGCCGTACTTACACAAGCAAGGGCAACAACAGTAAGTGCCCCAAGCATGGCCAGTTTATAGCCTAGGCGAGGAATAAACGAAGCCACTACAAATGACATTATCGCAATGGATAAATCTTTAAACCCCTCAAGCACTGAAGCTTCTGTTTTACTTACCCCAAGGGTATTTATTGCCTGCAAAATAACGGTGCCCACGCTATTTAACAAAATAGCGAAAATAAAGTAACTTGCTGCAATTGCCAGTGTGACTTTTGTTTTACTCATAATTGCCCTCGCTTTACAGCGTTATTTAAACGCTATAACGACCTTTATTGTATGCCCATAACGAGTGCATACACAGTGTGTGTTTATATCAGTGAGGTTTGAGTTTAGTTTAGAATAGCCCTTAATGCAATCGTTTGCATTTTAAATTTAACATTAACTCAACATGATTTATAAACTATCTTTTACTTGATTGGCGGGTAATCAGTTCAATATCAATTACTTGTGATTCAACTTTTTCACCAGCTAGTTGCTGCATCAACTTTTGAACTAATAGCGTGGCTGCGTACTGTGTGTTTTGTCGGATAGTTGATAATGAAGGGTGGCTAATGTCGGCCATAGCAATATCATCAAAACCTACTAGAGCGACATCATTAGGAATGCTTACATAACGCTCTTTTAAGGCTTTCATGGCACCTAAGGCAACCATATCACTACATGCAACTATAGCATCAAAATAAAGACCTTTTTCACGCAGTAATTGGTTAATTGATCGATACGCTGAGCTACTTGTAATATCAATAGATACAACATGTTGCTCTAATTTATGGGATGCTAATGCGGCAGAGTACCCTCTATGACGCTCACTAATTTCACCATGTTCTGGGTCGCCTAAAAATACAATGTTTTTAGCTCCGTGCTCTATTAAATGCGTTGTTGCTTGCAAGCCTCCCAAGTAATTATCACTTCCTACAATGGGGTAGTTGCTAGGTGTTTTAGGGTCTCCCCATACCACCAGCGGAATACCTGCGTTAGCTGCATTTTCTATATTGGTTTGGTTTTTACCTTGACCTACAACAATAATACCGTCTGCACGGCGGCTATTAATAAAATAATTAGCCCAATCGTCTTGCGCCATGATTGAATTAGATAGTAAAAGCTCTAACCCTTGCTGATTAAGTGCAAGATTAATTTCGCTCACTACTTTAAGTAAAAACGGATCGCTAATCGACTGCTCTGTTTGTTCGTCAAGGTTAATTATAACCGCAACTACATTGGTTTTTTGTGTCCGCAACCGACTTGCAGCCGTATTAAGACTAAAATTATGCTCTTTAGCTAAGCGCTGAAGTTTATCGCGGGTTTCTTGCTTAATTAGCGGATTATCATTAAGCGCACGCGAAACTGTAGAGGTAGACACGCCTGCTATTTTCGCTAAATCAGTTAATTTAATTTTTTTGTTATTCATGATCTTCCTAAATAGTCGCTTACCACTGATCAATACAATTATCTAACTCGCTGACAATATAGCATTATTATTTTTTGCTGGCGCGAACAACGACCTAAAAAGTGTTTAACATATAAATAAGCTCAATAAATAAACTATATAAATTCATAAATAATTTACAAATAAATATTGCAAACGTTTGCATTTATCTCTAAGGTTTCATTATACACAGCCTATTTACAATGATTTTTAGTAAAAAGGCTGCTGAAATACACTGTTTAATACACTAAAAACGGGATCACACACATGAAAATCAATAAAGCAAAAAGTACATTAGCGTGTGCAATTACTTTAGCGCTTAGCACTCAATGCGCATTTGCAGCAGAGCAAACACAAGAAAACCAGAAAGTTGAGCGCATTGTGGTATCGGGAACACCTACGGGTGTTGGAGTTAGAAAGATAGATGCCAGCTATGCGGTAACTAATATCGATAGCGAACAAATTATTAAACTGTCTCCAAAAAGCACCGCTGACTTGTTTAAAGCAATACCTGGTGTTTGGGTAGAAAGCTCAGGTGGTGAATCGGGCGCTAATGTATTTGTTCGTGGTTTTCCTGGTGGTGGTGATGCCCCATTTTTAACACTCAGTATTGAAGGCTCACCTATTTATCCTGCTTCAACATTGTCATTTTTAGAGAACTCATCAATGTTTCGTATTGATGAAACCATTGAGACAGTAGAAGCCCTGCGTGGTGGACCTAATCCTGTTTTATCTAACGGACAACCAGGATTAACAACCAATTTTAGATTAAAACGTGGTGGCGAAGAAACAGAAGGCTTATTTAAATACACAACTTCTGATTACGACTTACAGCGAGTTGATGCTGTGATGAGTGGTGAAATTACTGACGATTTATACTTTATGGTTGGCGGTTACGTAAAAAGCTCACCGGGTATTCGTGATGCGGGCTTTACTTCTGAAAAGGGTAGCCAATTTACAATCAACATTACTAAAGATTTAGACAACGGTGAGCTTAACTTTTATACCCGCCAAACAGACGATCACGGTGCATGGTACTTACCAACACCCCTTAATGTTGATGGTATTGACGCAGAATATACGCAACTTGGTACGCTAAATCGTCAAGCAACAATATTTACAGGCCCCGATGCACAAGCACTTGATATTGACCTAGGTGATGGCCGAGGATGGGACGGCCATGTTTCGGGCGGTAGTATTAAGCTAGAGCTAAAAGGTGGTTGGCATTTTTCAGATCGCTTTAACATTACCAAAGGCGATGCAAATACCTACGGTTTAGTACCTAGTGGCTCAGCAACAACGGTTGGAGCAGTTGCTGATAACGGCCAAACTGCATTTGGAGCAGTTACAAACACTGAATACGCAAGCGATACCCCAGTCCAACAACTTGGTCGATGGGTAGTACTTAAAGAAATCAGCTCATTTACTAATGATTTAGCTTTTTCGAAAAAATTTGGCGACCTATCAACAACCTTTGGATATTACACTGCAAGTACTTCAGCAAAAGATTGGTGGAGCTTAGGTAACACTGCATACCATGTACTTGAATCAGGTGGCGAAGCATTGGCTGGGATTGAATGTAATCAAAACACCGATGGTTGTGATTTTAACTACGACATAAGCTCAACAGGTGATGCGCGCACTAACGCGTTTTATGTCACCGGTGAATACAAATTTGCTGATGCGTTTACACTTGATGTTGGCGTACGTCAAGAAAACCACGAAGTAGAATACAGTGTAGATGAGGGCCTTGACGGTATTATTACTAAAACCGTTAGCTATGATGAAAGTAAAACATCGTGGACTACAGGGTTAAACTATTCAATTAATGATGATATGGGTGTGTTTGCCCGTGTTAACCGTGGTTATAAAATGCCTTACTTTGATGACTTTAGAGATAACTTTGATGCTTACGAAGGCGGCGAAAAGCTTATTAAAGAAATAACTCAAGGCGAGCTTGGCTATAAGTTAATTACTGAATCAACCGACTTTTATGCAACCGTATTTGTAAATGAAGTTAAAGGCGACACATTTGTAAGACGACCTGGCGTACCAGCAGAAATTTTAACAAACGAAGCATACGGTATAGAGCTTGATTACAACTTTAATCATGATTCTGGTTTTTCTGTTAATTTAAATACGACATTACAAAATGCTGAAATTACAGAGAGCCCAACAAACGATGGTAACCAGTCGCAGCGCCAACCAAAATGGCAAGTACGTATAACGCCAAGTTACGATTTTGAGCTACAAGGTATGTATGCAACTTTATACGGTACGCTTTCAGCGGTTGATGATCGCTTTGGCAATAACGAAAACACTGTAACACTCGATGGCTACGAAAAAGTTGATTTAGGTTTAATATTAGAACCAATGGAAGGCATCAAGCTTCAAGTAGCAATAGATAACTTAACGGATGAGCAAGGCATTACAGAAGGTGATCCACGTAATGCTGATGCACCAAATGGTCGTTACATTATGCCTCGTACAACGCGCTTTAGTGTAAGTTACGCGTTTTAAATAAAATACAATATAAAGGGAGCATTCGCTCCCTTTCACTTTAATTAACCTAAACAAATGAATTTAAAGGCTAAAGTGAATTACTCAATACTCGCTTTTAATTTATTAAGTGCATTTACCGAAAAACCTCGGTCATAAAAATATAAAATTTCGCCGCTGCTATTTATAAGTACCACACGAGAGTTATTTGGGCTTTGATTACCTGTAAACTTTTGAACTGTCTCGCCATCTTTATAAATAGTGATTACCCCACCCCATAATTCTTTAGGGATGCCTTTGCGCATACCGCTGTCTATAAATGTGCTAAACATACGTGGTGCCATGCCGGCAATGGTTGGTAGTTCGTATGTAGGGAGCGTTACGCCCGCCATATCTAAACCAATTAACCAACGGTCTATATCAAACTGGCTGTCTTGCTTGTACCCAATGAGCAGTAGTGTTTTATCTGCTTGAAAATCACTAGGTATAGTTACCATACTTTGCTCTAAGCTTTCGCCACTAATGCTTGGGAACTGCTTACCTGTTAATTGCTGGTTTGGGTACTGTGTTGTACATGCGCTAAGTAGTAAAAGTGCAAAAGCACTTAATGTTAATTTGATCATAATAAACCTAATATTTATAAATTTCATACCGATACGTTTAGTATGGCAGCTGAGATCTAAAAATGCTGACTAGTTATATAATTTTTAAATTTAGACGCAGTCATGGGCTTACCGTACTTCCAGCCTTGTCCGTAATGCACACCCGCTGTTTTTAAAATGGCTTCTTGCTCAGTGGTTTCAATTCCTTCTGCTACACAGGTATAATTAAACTTATGCACAAGTTCCATAATATTTGGGATCATAGAGGCTTTTAAGCCCTCAGTTGTTATATCTTGAACAAACGTACGATCAATTTTAAGTTGATGAAAGCTCAAATTTTGTAAATTTCTTAAATTCGAATAACCCGTACCAAAGTCATCTAATGATAAGTTAAATCCCGATTCAACCAAGGTTCTAAAATGAGCATGCGCGATGCTTGTATCAAGGTATTCGTCTTCAGTTATCTCTAAACAAATAATAAAGCGTGAATTGGTAAGCTCTGTAATTTGTGGCAGCAACGACACGTTACCCAGCTCTACATCACACGGAAATATATTAAGCGACACTTTAAAGCCTTCAGGCAATACCTCTATAGAAGTTAACTCTTTGATTGTGGTGGCAATCATGGCCTCAGTAAAAGTCCAGGTTAAATTGTTTTTTCTAATAACCGGAATAAACTCATCTGGAAATAAAACACCGTACTTATCTTCAAAACGTGCAAGTACCTCGCAACCAATCAGCTTGCCACTTTGCAAACAAATAATAGGCTGGTAAGTCCAATAAAATGATCCCTTTTTGAGTCCTTTACGAATACGCTGATTAATAGAGCGACGTGCAGCAATTCTTGCATCAACTATTAACGCACTCGATATTCCCGCTAAACAGGTTAAAATTAACGAAATTATTAGTAATAAGTGGTTATTAGAAAAAAACAGACTCCAAGGTAAGTGCACTACCACACAATATTGGCTACTTGCAGAACTGCAAACTAAATTAGTTTCGTAAGGAAAGAAAACATTGTTTTTTACTTGAAGGTAGAGATCCTCTTTACCTGCTAAATGATGCAAAGTATTTGGTGTTTTATAAACAACTTCCCAATCTGGCACAGTAATGCCAATGTTGGTAAAGGGAGTACTCTGCATAATTAAATTATAGTCCCCTTGTCTGACTATAATTACCTCCATAGGGCGCTCACTAAATAATAATAGATAAAGCTCTGGCTCAAAACGAACCCTCACCTGTTCATCATCTCGAATAAAGTCAGGCTGTTTGTCGTTAATTGGTTTACTTAATAAGCCTGCACCCGTAGTACAAACTAGCTGATTATCTTTAAAAAAACCTATATCAATTACATATTTTGCGTCAAATAAAGCTCGGCGCATCTCAAGAAGAGTTGTGTTGTCACACTGTTTAAACGCAAGCTTATTTAATGGGGTAAGTATTCGACGCCGCTCTGCAATTGCACCTTCTACATGAGTGAGAATATACTCAGCATCTGACTTTGTTTGTGCTGTTAATTGCTGCGCTGCAAAATTGAGTAAAATTATACAGCCAGTTATAAAAACTAACACTCCGGTTAGAACGGCTATAATAGATTTTTGTTGGTACTTTTTCATAGCATCTCGAAGTTGTTAATTTATATCACTACTTTATTAGATGATTGCATAAGTCGCATTAAATTCACACAGATAGATTTAACAATTATTGAGTGAGTTTTGAACCAATTGCGCTATTTTAAAGCCTATTGCCAAATGTTGGATATCATCAAAATGAATCCCATCACCATCTGTTATGTTAATGAACGAGTTAAAATCAATAAAAGCGCACTTATTATTAGCTGCAACGCTTTTAAATGCACTAGAGAGCTTTGTTACTTTTGTATCAGCCTCTTCATAAATACGTGAATACTGCTCGGTAATTCTTATTTTAGGTGGGCTAGCAATAATAATCTTAGGAGATTTTAAAGTACTACCCTGCTGATAATAAATGTGTATTGAGTTAATTAAATCATTCAAGCCATCTGCTATTAAACTAGGTGTTAAATTAAAACGTTTTTTAAGATCGTTTGTACCAAGAGCTATAATAATAAAGTCGAGATCATGCTTATCCAAATAAGGCTTTAAATAGCTAACACCATTAAGCACACCGTCAAACGGGGGATTATGCACTAACGTGCGATTAGGTTGCCCTGCCTCTATTACGTTAAAACCACACCCTAAGTTTTTATTTAAAAGTGATGTCCAACGGGTATTTTCATCAAAGCGTTTACCCGTTACAGGGTTTAAGCCCCATGTATTTGAATCCCCAAAGCAGAGAATATTTTTTATTATTTGAGTCATTAAAATGGATTGAGCGTATAGCCTTGCTGTTGAAGTTGTGCGTGAGCGGTCATAGCCGAAAGCGACATTTTTACACCCTCAATTAAAAGCGCTGGCGTTACTTTAAAGTGAGTAGCAGATTGCCCGCAAACATACACTTTAGTGTTATTTGCTAGTAGCTGCTCAATTAATGCTTGGTTTTTATTGTCAGCGTTAAAGCGTTTTTTATATTCGCTATTAGCTAACACATCAACACTTGCGCTACCGTGCACAACTAATGCAAGTTGTATGTTTTCAGGCTTTACGCCATGCGCCACATGCATGTTAATAAAACGCGCTAGCGAATTTATTGAATTATTTTGCGCGCCTTTTTCAGCGCCATCAGCAACATCAAATGCTATTTTAAATACCGTAGCGTCATTAATTTCATCATGCTCGGGTACATTGTAATAATTACCATATCCCTTAATTGGTTGCTCTGTTGCATATATTAAAGGGCTAAAAAGCAGCACTAACAATAGTAAATATTTCATAAAACAATCCTGTGTTTTTTAAGATTATTACTAAACTACCAGAGACAACCAAAAAAGGCTGCAATTTAAGCAACCTTTTGGGTACTTTTATGGCTGTGGTTAATAAACTGCATACCTAAATAACTAAACGTATTTTTAAACTGCTCTACAAAACAGGCGGGGGCTTCACTTGATGACGCATTAGAAAGCACTGAAAAATGCTTACTACGTAAACTACGAAGCTTAGGTTTTAATGCTTCATCGTCCATATAATCGGTTATTCTATCGATAAATAATTTCATTTGTACCGTGGTGCTGTACCAATAAACAGGAGACGCGAACACCCAATGATCATATTTTAAAAGTGCTTCAAACACAGCGTAAAAATCATCATTTTTATAGTTTTTGTTATAGCAGTACGGCGCAATTTTATAATCATCTAAGCATATTACACGCACATTATTTTGCTCTGCAAATCCATTAACGTGCGCCTGTGTATTACCATTTTTGCGTGCGCTTGAATAAATAATAACAGTGCTACGCTCAAGTTTTTGTTGCATTTAGTTAGCTCCTTTTTTAATGTTACAAGAAGCTTAAAACCTCAAGCTATATTGAGGTCAATCGGAAATTAAAAATAATGCCAATAGATCAAAAAAAACTAACTGAGGCCAACTTAACCGTGGGTTATGTAGCAAAGCGTAGCGGCGTAAAAGTATCAACCCTACATTTTTACGAAACAAAAGGACTAATACGTAGCTGGCGAAATGGCGGCAATCAACGCCGCTATAAAAAAGATGTACTGCGCCGCATAGCGGTAATAAAAGCCGCACAAGCAATGGGAATAACCCTTGATGAAATTAAACAAACACTGGCCACATTACCTGATCAGCGCACACCCACGCAAAAAGACTGGGCAGCCCTTTCAAAGCAATGGCAAGCACAGCTGGACGAGCGGATAGTGTATATGCATCGTTTGCGCGATCGCGTTGATGGATGTATTGGCTGTGGGTGCTTATCTATGAGTAAATGCCCTATTTATAACAAAAATGACCACTTAGGCGAAAACCAAAGTGGTGCTATTTTGTTAGAGCGAGATTGAGGGCTAGATTAAAGTTAATCTAAGCCGCTTAGCCCCTCTCTCGCCGCTCGGTATAGAGCGCCTAGGGTTGAATCGAATACCGATTTTATAAAACTATATGTTAGCTCCACCGCTTTACTGATTACTTTGCCTGCAAACACTAACATATGCCCTAGTAAACCTAAGGTTTGTGTTGCAAACGAGGCTGACGCTTTAGCTATTTTATCTAAAGTACGCGCCAACATATCGTAGAAAGTGAGCCCAGTACCAATAGCAGCTTGGGCAGCAACTGCACTGTAATAGCCGGAATCTTTTAAAAGTGTGACTAACGCAGCCCCTAGTTTATCAGCCCAGAGGGAAGTAAAAGAGGCTTGATTTCTATCTTCAAACTTCAAACGTACAGGGGTACTCAAAAAATGATTAGCTTGAATGGTTAAGTTGTTCCAATTATTACTATTGGCTGTGTTTATATAGCCAGGCGTACCATTGAGAGTATGGGCAGCACCTTTTAAACCTTGCCCATTATCTAAGCGTATTTCTTGACCGCTATAAGGCGCATGCGAGAACGGCCACAAAGGTACCTTAGCAACTGGGTCTGCACCATGAGTACAGCGATAAATTTTATCAATTCTCGATGTAGCAGCCCGAGAGAAGTTTTCAAGCCCAACGCGCGGTGAGCCAAACGTATATAGCTTTACAGGTATTGAATATTCAGCTCTAATCCAATCGGCAGAAAGCGTCGCTAACGCACCACCTAAGCTGTGGCCAACTAAATGAATACAATCGGTTACTTTATCTTTAATATTAGCTTCAACAAACTCCTGTAACGCGGGCTTCATACTGTAAAAGGTCTTATTAAACCCAGCATGCACCATACTGCCATTTGAGCCTCCACTTAAACCAAAATGGCCATCAGTTAAGCCATCTCTTAGCGAGTTAGTACCTCGAATTGTTATAACTGAATCCCCCTGATAATCGCCAAGCCCATGCCCTACTAAAGCAAAACCCGTACTTAAATTAAATAAATGGGAGAAAAAACCGCCCGTTACACCTTGTACTGCGCCAGGGTTAACTGAAAAGTTAAAATTGTCGCGCAAAGATGCATGAAGTGAACGATGAAGTAAGTTAGTGGTTTTAATGCTTTTTGCTTTATAAGCAAGGTTAGCTAACTGTACCGCTTGGGTTGGCGTCAAAGTATTCATATAAGTTCCCTTTAAATTAATAGTTAAAGTTTACATGATGTGTAAATCGCAAAAGCGTGGCTGGTATCTTCTTTAATTGGAATATCGTATGTTTGCGGCTCTTTAGAAATATCGCACTTCAAGTGTGCAAGAAGCTCTTTAAGTGTGTCACTTTTTTCATGAATTGAAACAAGCGTGTACCATAAAACAATTCCTTCTGGCGTGCCGTTTTCTAAATAAATATGCTGAACCAACGAGTCGTTATCAAACATATTAGAGGGCTTACCTGTCTTTATTGTTTTTTCTGTAAAAGTAAAATAACCGTGTTCGTCTGTTGTGGTTTCGTCAACGTATTCATCGCCATACGTGAGTGAGCGCATTACTTTAGTGTTTGCAACTGGCTGCCCATTATCTAATAACTGCCCCTTTACTGGAGCCGATAAATAAAATTCTTGTTTATTAAAAAAGCCAAACATATCCGCACAAGCCTGTGATGTAGTAAAAAAAACAACGGCAATAGAGACTATTACCAACACAAAAATTTTTAAACGCGATAAAAACAAAGCAAACACTCTCCCAAGACCTAGCTATAAGCTACTTAATGTTTATGGCCAATTAATTACACCAACCATATTTATATTAAAAAAAGTAGGGGAACATACTAATTAGGTACAATTATACTGCATGTTTTTTAATCAAAAAACAATCCTAATTTAATTATAAAATAGCGTATATATTAATTTACCAATACTACTAAACGCGATACCGCCCACAAGCAAAAAACCATATATAAAATTAATAGCACCAGCTGAAGGATCGCTCCTTTTATCAATTTCTATACATGCCGTGCACACAACAAAAAATATAAAAAAGTTAGCGATAACGCCTAAAATAAAAGCATCCCCAAATAACGGTGATACACCTGTCAAAACTGCGCCCAATATTAAGAGCGAGCCTGAAAATGAATGTTTATTAAACCGGCTCTCAATCATTTTTATAACTAATGTTGCTAACATAAAGAGTAAAAAGTATAGCGTTGGCCAAAACTGATAATACAAATAGCCCCAGTTTAAAAGCTCACCTGTAGTTGATGAATAAGTTTGTTCAACTATGACAGGCGCTGAAGCATTCGCGGCATTTTCGCTAAAAAAATATCCTAACCCACCAATAATTAATTTTATAATCCCAAAAAATAAAAAACTGGCAATAGTAAACCCGATAGCGTCATCTCTTGTTAATCGCTTTTTAGCTTTGCTTTTTACAATAATGGCAAGCATTAAACCTAACAGGCATACACTTCCTAAATAAAGTACCGCTTGCCAAAAGTTATCAGAATAAAATACGGCTAAACCAGGCGCTATAAATAGATACATAGCATCTTCGTTATCTAATGAACGGCTTGGAGTACTCCGATCTGACTCTTTAAAAAGAGCTAAATATACAAATAAAGGCTGTAAAAACAGCATTAAAATACTCGTGGTAATAAGGCTCATAGATCATCCTTGATGAGAAAAAATTAATGCAGCACTAGTGCTGCATTAATATTAAAAATTGAGTGTGTAATTATGATGGGGGTTATAGGTTTATTTTTTGAAAGTATGTTTTAAGTTTTAAAAGCCCCGACTCAAGTTCAAATTTTTGTATTTTAGGATTTTTGAATTTAAACCCATTAGAAATATGAGTATTAATCATCGTCGCCATGCCCTCAAACCCAGCTGGCGCACTAGCAACTAAATCGCACAGCAAAGGGTTTATAAGCACTTGATGCTCTTCTATTAAAGCTGGGTCTTCATATATATCGTAAACAAGGTTAGTTAGTGTTTGTTGGCTTTGTTGTTCCATATCATTTCTATAGCGCCTTAGCTTAGGCGTTCATAGCTCCTTTATATTTCTAGGTAAATACATTTAAAGTTTAATTTTCAGCTAACGAGGCTTTGGCTTGCTTTTGTATATATTTAGCGCGATGCTCCCAATCAGCTCTGTTTGCATAATTTATAACGTAATCAGTATGGGTAATCACTTTATTCCACATACCAAGTCTTTGGTAAATAGTGGATAGTTCAAAATGTGCCGAAACAGTTTGAAAGTTTATTTCATTATCATGCAGTAAATACAATTCATATAATCGTGCAGATTCTCTTAAATCCTTTTTTACAAAGTGGCCACTTCGGTAAATCCAAGCAAGTTTTTTTAAAGCACTATACTCGTTATTTGCAATACGAGAGTTAATTTCCTCTAAATAACGAGTACCATCTCCAGTGTGCACGCCTATGTAATACAAAGCCTCCCAATCACCAAGACTATATGCTTTTTCACACCATGCTTCTAATTGTTCAGGTGCATGCATTAAGCTTTTTTGGCATTGCTTTGCGGCTTTTTCTACAGTTAGGTTTGGAGAATTAATATCTATATTAGGAAAAAGCGATGCTCTCGAAACAGAAGAAAATACAAAACCCCAAGTAAAGATAATTAATGATATTATTTTTACCATTGTAGTGAACCATCACTATTTACACGTTTTTCAGGTATATGCACTTGAAAGGATTTAACAGATGATTCGTACGGGTAGCCTTCTCGATAAAAATAAAGCTCTTTTAGGGATTTATCCTGATTTGAGTCACCTGAGCAACGTCTATCACTTATGCAACTAAGTCCTCCAATAAAGTCGATAAAGCGTACATTGAAAATATTATGATCTTTAAGAAATACATCAACACCAGGCTGGTCTGCTGCATTTAGTACAGCATGAAAACGATGCATAAAAGCAACAACTCTATTCTGACTTGAACGGTTTAATATAGTAGCTAAATTAACAGCCCAAAGTGCGTTTCTATAAGTGTGAGTATCAAAGCAATCGCCTCCTATACCCTTCTCTGAAGAACATACACTATCCATTATATCCATTGTTTCAACTAACACGTCGAGCGCGACTATTTTCATTCCAATATCGCGCGCAGCCTTAACAAGTTCTCCATAAGCATGAGGTGTTAAATAACCATGGGTCCAATACTTATTAAAATACTGCTGTATAACATTAAAACCTTTACCTGTGCGCTGATAAAAGTCTATTTTCTCCTGCATAGCTCTTGGTAGCATTTCGATCGCAAAATGCGTGAAACCAGCAGCTTTTAGCTGTTTGATTGCCTTTATTGCTTCATATTTATATCCGGCAGTGCTATGGCTTGATTCACCAAGCATCACTAAGCGTGCATTACCGGCAATTCTTTTATAATTTACATCCGTGTTTATTTTATTCATTACCTATCCTTGTTTTTCATTTAAATTTTCAAAACACCATCTATAAAATGCAATAGCGTCATTATTTTCAGAGCTGTATGGAGCAACTGCATATTCATAGCTCATTGCAAATAAAAGCTCTTGTGCAGTGAAGTTACACTCTTCACTTTTTAAATAACATTCCTTAACTCCGCTCCATAATTGCATTGCGCGACTTACGTAGTCATCACCCCACTTTTCTTTAAATTGCTTGCTGGGGTTGTTCTTTAGTGTAAAAGAAGCAACGTCTTGGAGTGTTAAATTTGTGATATTAATACATACCATAATGAACAGCTAACTTTCAGGTGACTTGCAATACAAATTTTCTAGGGCTTTAATCAGCGACCGATCCGGCACTAAGGAGTGAACAGAAACCAGGTGCAGAATGGATGAGTCCACAATAAAATTTATTTCTCCATCGGGTATTCTGTACTCATACTTGGATATGACTTTATTTTCCTTATGTAATAAAAAGTTTTTTTCATTACATATAGGGCAAATTGCTATATGGCGTCTTTTATTAATTACCTCTGCCTTGTCTAGAGCATCCAAAAACCACTTCAAAAAAGTTTCTTTCTCTGAATTTGATTTAAACTCAGTACTCATTAAATCTAAATTGATTTTACGATCATTTGGCTTATGTGAAATCACTCACAGCTCCTTGTTAATACCGAGCCATGCACTAAGCACAGCTCACTTTGCCTATAAGTTCACTTCTGAAGACAGAAAATCATAAAAAAACAACCCTTCTTCTTCATGTTCATCAAAAATCTCTTTACCTGCAAGCATATAAGCTTTTAACAGTGAATTTTTACTACTATCTTTATCCCCAAGTTGGTAATAACATTGCCCTATTCTAAAGTGGATAAATGCATTTTCATTTGCTTCAGGATAATTTAAGGCGTCCAATAAAGAGTCTAAAGACTTTTCATATTCATCAATCATGTAAAAACTATCACCAATCGAAACTTTGAGCCATAGTACTTCATTCCAATCTTCATCAGGGTCAATGATTAAATCAAGCGCTTTTTGCCAAATGGCTATAGCGCCTAAAAAATCATCTTCATCGAACAAGTCATTACCTTGTTCGCAATACCGCTCTATTTGATCATGAATATCCATTATTTATACTCACTATAGAAAGTTTTATACTTCTTCGGCTGACTAACAAAGCAGCGCCCTTTAGATATTGTATTCGCTTTATCAAACCACATTTTTGCTAGCTCTAGCTCACCTTGCTCAAAATAAATGGCTCCCTTTAAGAATATAGGTCCATCATCATAGTCATCTAGATGATCTGAGTTCAAGAGTTCATCCACTATCTTATGAGAATTTTCATAAAAGCCTAACTCCTTATACATTTCGCAGATTCCAGATACAAAGCTGAGAGTTACGTCCCAGTCGAATTTAGGCTCAGGTAATAACTCCCATGCTTTTTCTGCTTGCTCTTTCGCCGTATTAAGATCTTTTTTTTCTAATGCTTCATAGGCCGCGATATAGAGTGCATCAATTTCATCTCTCAAATTTACAGGTAAGTTTTTCATATCTATCCTAGTGGTGGTTTATAGCGCTCTTTCAGCTTAGCTCCAGCTGAGCGATTAGAACTGTAATGATCTAGAGTATAATTATTTGAATCTAACATCCATTTTCGAACTTGTTTAGATTTTGGACCATGTTTACGCCCAGTCGTATTCCAGTATTTTACCGCATCCATTGGCTCATGTGCCATATCAGCTTCGGATAAAGGGTACCACTTTCCATTACTAGCTTGAAATTCAGTACCTTTAAAAGAAGACCTTATTTTACCTTGCGCTTTCATTCTATTAATTACTTCTTTGCCTGTTCGCGATTTTTTACCCGGTGTACGACCTAGGTACTTCAGACGTAATGATTTTTTACGTTTTTTCTTAGCTTTAGGGAGGCTTGCAGGTACTGCATTTCTTAGATTATCAGAGAGCCTATTTGGATTTCTAGTATTATCGTTACCTCCTTCATCCTCTAAGCTCTGCCATTTACCATCTTTTAGCTGCGAGTACTGACCTGACTCTTCTTTAAATATGCCTTCTTCATCATGAATAATATTCGAATTTTCATGCCCATCAATATAAGTACAAGCAGCCCAGTGGTATTCACCCATATTCTCAGCGAGCAGTTCAGATATATGCTTACTTTCAGTAACCTGAATTGAATTGGATGATATATTTAAACTTCCACAATTTGGATGCAGCATATACCCTGGGATTACATCGCCTTCAGTGTATACTTTTTTGAAAACACCACTAGAAACAGTACCATCTTCAATTTTACTACCTAAGTCATCGGTAATTGTAGCCCCGTCCCATGAATAAACTGTTAAGCTAGTTCCCATCGGAACGGTCGCAGGCTTTGTAACATCTATCGAACCATGTCCTGCAAATACATTTTTCTTCTGACCGTCTTTACATGTCAACCCAAACGGATCCACCCAATTCACCGGGTTCGGCGCATATTGGTAATGGTTTATGCCGCCCACTAAGCCAATTGGATCTTGGTTTATAAAGCGTTGTTGTTTGGGGCTGTAATAGCGATAACGGTTGTAATGTAAGCCGCTCTCTTCGTCTAAGTACTGCCCCTGAAAGCGTATTGGCTGAGTGAAGCTGTTTTTAGTGCTTACCTCTGGCTCTTCATAACCATACACATCGGCTTTGTTTTCCCATACTACTCGTGCTTTGTTGTTGGTTACAAAACGCGGGGTGTTAAGTTGGTCTAGGTGGTAATAATACAGCTCACCTTTTTTAATTAGCGCGACTGGGTGAAATTGATTTGGCAGGTTGATATACCAGGTATATTCACCGTGTTGGCATTCGCCGATTAACTGGTCGTTATCCCAAATGAAGTCAATTTTACCGTGCTCGGTGTGCTTGGCTATACGACGCCCTAATGAGTCGTAGTCGTATTGGGTGAGCGTGCCGTTGTTGTTAAAACAGCTTAACTGATTAAACGCGTTGTATTCACGGCGGGTTTTAATGCCTTTGCCGGTTTCGCGTATTTGGTTACCAAACTCATCGTAGTAAAAGTCGCTGTCGCCAAAGTGTGTTAGGCGGTCGGCGTCGGTGGCACTGTTTATTGTGGTGTTGTTAGTGCCTTCATTGTTTACTACTGAGTCAGCGTTGATACTGTTTTTACTACTACTTTCACTACTATTTGGTACTAACTCATTGTATTCGCTATGCGTGGCGCGTGTTAAATCAATAGAAGAGCTGGCTGTATGCTCGTTACTGGCAGTATCAGGTTCTATACCCTGCTCGCCTATATCTCTAAGGTCTGCATCGCTTGTGTTTGATTGAACAGTCTGACTTTGCGGGTTACCAAAGCTATCCCACTGGTAGTGCGTGGTTGTATCAGCACGTGAGCTTGCCAGTGTTTGTTGTATTAACTGGCCTAAGCTGTTGTATTCAAAATTGATATTTTGGCTGCTTACGCCTTCATTTTTGCGGGCAATAAGCTGGTTTACACTGTCGTAATTATACGTACAGGTATCAAATAGCGCTTGCGCAGGATGGATTAACTGCTGCTGTGTTAAGCGGTTAAATACATCAAACTGCTGAGTAAGGGTTATGCTGTTACCAAAGTGCTGGGTTTTAATATTACCTTGGCTGTCGTAACTTAAGGTTACAAGCGCCTTCGCAAGTTCAGCCTCTTTGCTATTGGTTTGTAGTAAATTAATGCCGCTTAGCTGGCCAAACTGGTTGTAGCTGTATTTAAGCGTAGTTGAATCTGGCAGGGTAAGGGTTTGCCTTCTGCCGTATTCGTCGTAACTGTATTTTAAGGTATGCGCTTGTTGCTGGTTATTAACTTGCTCGGCGCACAGTAGCCTGCCGCCTTTATCAAACGTTTGTTTAAGTGTTGATTGCGCATTATGTGCACGCGCAATTTTACCTTGCTTTGTGTAGCTGTAGTAATTGGCGTTATTAACGATATGTGAGTCGCTTGCAAGGCTTGCATGCTGCGCAGTTACACGGCCTAGGCTGTCGCGCTCTATTTTTACGTGGCGTTTGTTGCTTTGCGTTACTGAGGCTAAACGGTTACAGGCATCGTATTTATATTGCTGTAGCGTGCCATCAAACCCGGTTATTTGTGTTGGATTTTCGTTAGCGTCGTAACTTATGCGGTATACGTGACCGTCGCTTCGCTCGATGGCTGTTAAGTTCCGCTCTTTGTCATACGTTAAATGCAGTGCGCTGCCATCGGGCTGAATAACACAATGCGGTTGGCTTAGCCCTTCAAAGTGTTGCTCTGTGGTATCGCCTTTGCTGTTTTGCGAGCTAACTAATCGCCCTGCTTCGTCGTAGCTAAAATATTGATGCTGTTTATTTTCAGGCTCTTTTTCATCAAAGGCAATTGTTTGCGTAAGCTGGCCGTGCTCATTGTATTTATATTGAGTGAGTAACCCTGCGTTATTAAGTGTGGCATTTACGCGGCCTAAGCTGTCGTAGCTGTAACGTATTAGCTCATCGTTGTGGTGTTTTGCTAAAAGCTCACCTTGTTCGTTCCAAATAAACTTAGTGATTTGGCCGTTTTTATTTATATGCTGGGTTAACTGGCCAAGCTTATCGTAGCTGTATAACGTGGTGCGGCCATCGCCAAAGGTTTCGCTTTGTAATAAGCCAGCCACACTGTATTTACGCGTAATGGTTTGGCCATCAGGTAAGGTAGTTAATACACGTTGCCCAAGTTGGTTGTAGGCAAAATGGGTTTGGTTACCATCTGGCTGTGTTATTGTTTCTAATTGGCCGAAAGGTGTGTAGGTATAGCGCGTTATGCTGCTATCGGGCTTTATTTCACTGAGCTTTTGGCCTTGTGCATTGTATGTATATTGCCAAACATTGCCGTTAGGGTCGGTATGTTTTACCAGTTTACCTTGTGCGTTATGTACAAAGTGCTCTTTGTGGCCGCGAGAGTCTATACAAATTGTTTCACCAGCCTCTGAGTTATATTCAAACTGGTAGGTATATGTATTGTTATCGCCCCACTGCTTTATACATTTTGCGCTGGGTGAGTAGCTATCCCACTCAAAATGATGGCTAAAGCCACTGGCTCGGGTACGCTTTGTTAATAAATTAGCGGCGTTATAGGCGTAACGCTCAGTTTCGTTTTGCTGATTAGTTGACTGAACAAGGTTTTTGTTTTCGTCGTACTCATAGCTTGCTAGTAATGGCGATAGCAATTGCTGTTTGTTGTTTTTATCGGTGTAGTACGCTGCTATTTTGCTTAATAAACCTTGCGCGTTGTAGCTAATAATGCAGCCACGTACTTTGTTTACTTCTATGCGGTGTAGGCGCTCTTTCGCATCGTAATAAAACGCGATGCTTTGGCCTTTTTCGTTAATTATTTTTTCAAGCAACCACGCGCTTTCGCCTGGTTTAAAGGTAAGGTGTTGGTCATCTGGCGTTACAAGTACTTGCTTACCATTTGTTTGGTAATGTAGCGCAAGGTTACTACTTAATTGATAGCTCGATTGGCCAGGTTTTACCTTTTCAAATTTATGTTTAGCGCCATGCTCGTCTTGGTACTCTAACCAGTAGGTGCCTTTTTGCTTAGGGCCCACTTTTGGCGGCGGCAAGTAATGCTCTGTAAGGCTTGCCATAAAGTCGTGGCGCCAACCATTACCCATTGTTGTGCATACATCAGCATGAGATGAGCGATACAAACGTCGCCATATTAATTGGCGACTCCCTGCTAGGGTAAAGTCGATAAGCGGGAGGATTTCTTCGCCAGAGAGCATTGAAACCGGATCTGAACGGCATTCTTGGTTTGTAATGGGCTCTTCGCTTGCGGTGTTATTACTTGCACCGCCAGTGTTTTTAGCGGGTGCTTGCGATGCGCTTTTACCTGATGCGGTTGAGCTTGATTTTTTGTTCGACTTTTTGCCCGCTGAGCCACTATTAGTATTATCGCTTACTTGAATGGCCGACTTTGCTTTTTGGTGGAAACACGTTACTGCGCCAGCTATTAAAGCTTGGGTAAGTACGCTTGCGGTTTCGCGAGCTGATGCGCTGCGTGGGCAGTTAACGCCAGCACTATTTAATAAATTAATTACATCAAGACGTTTGGCAGCGTCACCAGTTAGCGCACCACCAATTTCAGCTATTTGCTGTTTAGCACTTTGTGCCGTGTTTGCTACTGCAGGTGCATAGCCAGAGGGCGTTTGGCCTTTACCAGCAACGAGGCAAATGGGGTAACTTGATCCTTGTAAAACAACTGTATTACTTTGCATTAGTTGTGTACTTCCTCACTTATCCATAAGTATGATGCTGCGGCCTGGTATTTTGATTGTTCTTGAGAAATCACTAACGCATGTTTAAAGTGATTTACAATAGCCGGGCTTGAGGTCAATTGATATAAATTGACGAGTCCTTCAAGCGCACCAATTTTACCTAATTTGTAATTAGGTAATTCATAATGTGTATGCTCACTAATTAAATTACTGAGCAATTGTAAATTTGTTAACCACACATCGCTTTCGTGGTTTACGCCATTACCTGGCGCACATATAAAATCTATTCGTTTTTTACTATTAAGCGCAATGTTAGAAAAAATCCCACTTAATTGGTTATGCTTTATAAAATCTACAGATGGAGCCAGTTCGTGGCTTTGTTGCATCCAACCCGTTTTACCTGCTGTAACAGTTGCAAATGCACCACCAACACCTCGATAGGCATATTCACCATTTATATTTGCTTTGTATGTTGCGTCTACTGCAAGTACGTTAACCTTTTTCCACTGATTTTTTTGCACAAGTTCGATCATTGTATTAGCGCCTGTAGCACCATAAAACAAAATATGACTTACATGCTGTGGAAATAACTGTTTTAAACTATTTGCCAAAAGTTGCTTAAGCTCGCCTTGGTATTCAAGCGCAGGAAGCAACCAAACTAAAGGTGCTTGTAAGTCTTCAACTTTTGCAAATAATTCTTTTGCTTTTAATATGCAATCGTAAATGCATGCATTCCACGATTGCCATTCTTTAAACTCATTTGATGCAGACTCTTCGCCGTATAAAAGCTCATCTATGTCTTGAGAAAATGGCGCTAAAAAACACTCCATATTAATATTAAAAGCACTCACAACACGGCCTCCGCAGCTAACTTTTTAGCAGTAGCGTGTTGGTAGTAGTTATATAAGTTAAATACAGCTTGGCTATAGCTATCCATAGCAGACATTTCTATAGCATTTAACTTAGTATTTAGCGCTTTACCTGCTATTAAGCGCGAAGATGAAAGCTCGCCCTCAAACTTTGGCCAGTTAGTGTGTAACTGACGCTTAAATTCACTACACGATAACTCATCACCTTGCCATGCTTGCAGTTGTGTTTCAAAGCTCACTAATAAATCAAGCTTATCGCCGAGCAAGCGCCTTATTAAAGCAATAATGGTATGTGGTTCTTCAACTTTATTTAAAAAAGTATTAGCTAATGGAATTAATTTTGCAAAGCTACTTTGCAGTAATACCTGCATAGTTTGGTCAACCGTTAAAGTGTTGCTTGCATGGTTGCCAACTACATTCACCTGTTCCCAACTGAGTGATAATAAAAAAAGCGACATTAACGGAGAATTAATAAGCCCAGCATTGCATAAGTGTTTAAACGTATTTATTACTTCGGTATTTTTGGCTTGGCTACTTATTAATAAATTTTGCTCCAACGCTGGCTGTAAATGCTCAAGTGACTCTTTGTCAGTGGTTAATGCAAAGCACAAAGTTTTTAAGTCAATATAAGCGATTAAATTCAAGCTGTGTTGCTGTAACAGAACTTTATAAATAATTAATTTAGTTAGGCTATGTAAGGTAGGCTCGTTCATTAAAGCGTTAATAAACGCTAAGTTAATGTTTTGAGGCAAATTAGCCATTACCTCAACGCATGCTTGTGCAGTGGAATCAATATTGGGGTCACTTTGTAAAAAAGTGATTAATTGCACTAAATCTGGCTGGCTAAATTTTTGTGGGACGTTATTTTTCTTAGCCGTTAACCAACATGCTTCTAATAGCTTTGTTTTAAGCGTTTTAATAAAACCTACGCATGTAAAAGGGCAATATTGTGCTTCACTAATTGCTAGCAGTTGCGCTTTATGATTACTTAGGTATGTAGATAGCAAGGTTAGCCACCTATTAATACTGTAGGGTTGCCAACAACAATTTTACCGCCGTGGGAGCTGTCATCGCCCATTCTAGCTGCAGGCTTACCGTTAATTTTAACCGAGCCAGAACCCGATTTAATACTATCTGGTGGGCCAATACACACCATCATGTCGCCTTTGCGCGCAGCAGGCATTCCACCAATTAAGACATTAGTTGAACCAATAACTACAGGGCCGCCTACATGCGGCACTGTGCCGGTTGTTTTGGGACACACATGCATGTGACCAATTGTAGCTGCGGGCTTGCCCATAAAGACTCCTTGTCTGTTTATATTTTTAAATAAAACTAATCAAATAAAGGGATAATTAATAACTTGCTGTGCGCCACTAATAGAGATAAACACTCTATTAATTCACTTTGAGAATAATCTGAAAGTGCAACAGGGCTTTGCATAGCATATTGGTATAATCCCGACACAACATCTTCACTATTTAATACAGGGTGTAAATTATTTAAAAACTGACTAGCGTAATAACCATTCATTGCTTTTAGGTGACTTAATGCTGGATTTAGCAATGGATCGTCTGGCCTATTAATTGGCAAACATATTAAATGCGCAAGCCCATAACGGCAATATACAACATATCCGTTATTATTAATGCCGTTTCTAAGTCCTGAATGAAAGCTATTTATTATTTCCATATTTGCACTAATTTAATTTAATCATTCCAGCTGATAAAGTAATAGCACTGCCGTCAACTTTAACATTACTACCTTTAATATTTATATTAGTGCCTTCAATAGTTATATTACCATTACTGCTCATTTTAATTTGTGCAGAGCCTGTTTTAATAACTATTTCATCACCCGCTTCTATATTTAATGTTTTACCTACTTTTAAAGTATCGTTTTCACCCATTTCGGCAATACGATTTTTAGCAACATTAAGGGTGTCGTTGTTAGCAATATCTGTTTTTCTGTCGTTGCCAATTTCAATGTTGTGGTCGTGATCTGTCTTATCGTTTTGATCGTTTTTAACATAGAGCTGCTTGTCTTTTTCTGCTTGAAGATAAACCAGCTCACTGCCTTTTTTATCTTCAAACCTAAGCTCGTTAAAATTATCTGCTCCGCCTTCTTTTGTAGAACGCGTTTTTATGCCGCTTTGCGTTTTTTCTGCTGGTAATGCATACGGAGGCATTAAGTCTGCGTTATACACAGCCCCACTTATTATAGGTTGATCTGGGTCGCCATTTATAAAATCCACAAGTACTTCTTGGCCAACGCGAGGGAAGAAAAAAGCCCCCCACTTTTTACCAGCCCAGTTTTGGGCAACGCGGATCCAACACGAACTTTTAGAATCTTTTTTGCCTTCTCTGTCCCAATCAAATTGCACTTTTACGCGACCATATTGGTCAATCATAATTTCATCAGCGCTGTCGCCAGTTACGATTGCCGTTTGGACCCCGTTTATTACAGGCTTTTTCTTATTTATTTGTGCTCTGTAAGGGATTTCTTTCGGGACACATTCAAAGTGATTTGAATAAACTTCTTCTACCGATGACTGCTGCGAACCTGATTGGTTGGGTACTGTAATTGAAGTCATCATAGAGGTAATAACAAATGTTTTACCTTCAAGACGTGGGTCTTCGTGCTTTTTAAAACTAAATAACTTACCTACAGTAAATGAGCGGCAATCACTGCGCCCACTAGAAAGCTTCATGTCTCTTTGCAGTGACTCTAGCTGCACAGACGCTAGATTAGCAGCGCGCGGATGGCACTCTTGCTCGCCCGTGTATTCAAAAATTTCAGAGACCGATTGAGTAGGAAGCTCAGGGTTTGCTTGCTCGCCATCAGGGTATCGAGATGGCTGTTTAAAGTCGTAACCAACACGTTTAAAACTACCAGGGGCAATGCTTAAGCCACCTTGCCAGCGCGATACGTGTGATTCGCTTAAATGGCCAGTTGAAAATACAACTTTGCCTTCATTACATACTTCGTAAGCCGTAATATCATCAGCTAATACAAGCGTATGGTTACTGTTTGAGTGTTCAAAAAAGTAAAATATACCTTCTTGTTGGAATAAGCGCTGAATAAAATCAAAATCAGACTCTTGATACTGAACACAATATTCATATTTAGGGTAGGTTTTACTGGTTTTATCGCTAAAGGCAACATTGTGTTGGCCAAATAAATCAGCAAAAATTTCTTTAATTGTTTTCTTTTGAAAAATGCGGCTATTTTTACGATTGCGCATTGAAGCTGCGAATGGAACTATCGTCGCTTGATAATCTATATAATTTTTTTGCTCGTCAACATCAGCCGTACGGCTGCCATTTGAAACCAAATGACTAACAATGCCGTGGTAGTAACGCTCACCACCGCCATCTGCATTTTTTACTTTAATAGATACAGGTTTACCCACTAAGTCTTCGTGCGCGATTTGTTTACCAATAGTGTACATATTGGCCGACATAACAAACAAATCAGACATTGCCTCTTGGGCAACAAAGCGAGTTAAATAGAGGGCATCTTTACCAACAGGGGTGCTAATTTGAATTACGTTTTTATCTTGTGTTGCTTTTTGCATTCCTTGCTTTTCCCGTCCTAAAGATCAAAAAAAGCTCTGAGCAATGCCCAGAGCCATTATAAGGTAACAAATATTACATTTGTTGACCTTTAACACCGCTGTAACCGTATACAAGAGGAGCAGTAATGTTATTTTTGTCGTCTGTTGGAGTAACAGTCATCATCATTTCTGTGTAGCTGATAGTGATTGTTTCGATTGGACGATCATTTTGTACTGAAACTGAGTAGCTAGAAATCATTGCATCTGTAAGTTCGATTTTCATGATTTCTTCAACCTTATCACCTTGCTTAGTGATATGGAAAACAGCTGGTAAACCTTTACCGATTGTCGCTTCTTTGAAAAGATCCGGAGATGCTTTATCTTGAAGTTTAGTGATTGTTACGTCACCAAGGCGAGTAGAGCTTGACTCACGGTCCATCGCTGTACCAGTAGCTGAGCTAATTTCGCGACTTACATTCCAATCAAGAGATAAAACTGTAATTAAATCTTTGAAAGACTCAGCAGTAGTTTCGCCTTTGATTGAACCGTATTTTAAATATGTATTTGCTTGCATTTGATAATGCTCCTTTTTATTAAACAATGTTATCCATTAATACTGGATTCTTTACTTTGGTATATACCAAAATTCCTTTGAAACCATTATCTTTAATACAGCAATGAAAAGGCCTTCTGATTCCTTTCCTTAGATGAAGACAATGTCTCAAAAATTCCATGTAGTGATATCAGGCACCAAAATTATAATGCCCTCAAACTAAAGAAACAACCTTAATAACAAGTTATTTCAAATTAACTTTAATTAACCTTTAATTCAGCTCTAGTTCAAATTCATTATCTTTTACTAATAGCGATATACTATTAATTTCTTTGTCGTCAATCATGCTAGAAAGTAAAACCTCAGACAACAATGGCAGCACTCTATTTTGAAGTATAGTGTGAATATTACGTGCACCTGAGCCTGCATTTTGGCAATTAGCAATAATATATTCAATTACATCGTCATTATAAATTAACTCGGCATTGTAGTGTTTTTTAACACGTTTAATTATTTTATTTATTTGAATAGCGGCAATTTCAGTAAGAATATCGTCACTTAACGGAATGTAAGGTATTACATTAATACGACCTAAAAATGCCGGTTTAAATGAAGCAAGTAAATCATCTTGTAATGCCTTTAATAAACCTTTGATGCTTGGTTTACTTTCTTCGTCTTCAAACAAGCTCATTGTGGTATCTGTGCCCACGTTTGAGGTCATAATAATGATTGTGTTTTTAAAGTCGATATCGCGGCCTTCACCGTCTTTAATTGTACCTTTATCAAACACTTGATAAAAAATATCTTGTACGCCTGGGTGTGCTTTTTCCATCTCATCCAAAAGTACAACACTATATGGCTTTCTTCTTACTGCCTCGGTTAATATTCCTCCTTCACCGTAACCTACATACCCTGGAGGAGAGCCAAGTAATAAAGAAACTTTATGTTCTTCTTTAAACTCTGACATGTTAATTACCGTGACGTTTTCTTCACTACCATACACTTCTTGGGCTAGCGAAAGTGCAGTTTCTGTTTTACCCACACCGCTTGGCCCTGCTAACATAAATATACCGTTAGGACGGCTTTCATCTGCTAGCTGAGCACGAGATGTTTGAACAACTTTAGCTATTAAATCAAGAGAGTGGTCTTGCCCTACAACTCGTTGCTTCATTTGCTGTGCTAAATTTAAAATGCCATGTATTTCATCTTCATGCATTTTGCCAACAGGTATCCCTGTCCAATCTGAAATAACTTGCGCTATAAGCTCTTCGTTAACCTGCCAATGAACCATATTATGTTCAAAAGAGGCTAGCTTCTCTTTACTAAGTCTTAGCTTATCGAGTATCTCTTGTGATGACTCTTCATCTTGAGAGTTAATAAGCTCTAAAGCTAGATTAAGCTCAGCCACAATTTCTTTTTCAGTACTAAATTGCTCATTTAACGGCGCTAATCGCTCTTCAATTGTAATTAGCTCTGCTTTTAATGTGTCTAGTTGCTGTGAATGATCTAAGCCCGTTTTTTGCTCTCTGTTAAGCATTTTTACTTGTGTTTCTATTTCGCTTAAGCGATTTACAAGCTGCTCTATAGTATTTGGAGTAGATGCTTGGCTCATTGCAACACGTGCACAAGCTGTATCTAGTAATGCAACGGCTTTGTCTGGGAGCTGCCTTGCAGTAATGTAACGATGTGATAAATGCACCGCGCCTTCAAGTGCTTGCTCAGATATAAACACTTTGTGGTGTTTTTCCATTACAGGCACTAAGCCTCGTAACATTGCCACCGCTTTTTCAGGGGTTGGCTCTTCAACTTTTACAACTTGGAATCGGCGTGTTAATGCGGCGTCTTTCTCAAAAAACTTTTTGTATTCAGCCCAAGTAGTTGCAGCTATTGTGCGTAATTCACCACGCGCTAAAGCAGGCTTTAATAGATTTGCCGCATCATTTTGACCCGCTGCACCACCGCTACCAATCATGGTATGTGCTTCATCAATAAATAAAATAACCGGATTTACCGCATTTTTTACTTCATTGATAAGCGATTTAAGGCGATTTTCAAATTCCCCTTTCATACCTGCACCAGCTTGTAATAGTGCTAAATCTAAGCTGTGAATTTTTACATTTTGTAATACAGCAGGTACGTCTTTTTGAGCAATTCTTAATGCTAGCCCTTCAACAACAGCTGTTTTACCTACGCCCGCTTCACCAGTTAAAATTGGGTTGTTTTGGCGGCGTCTGGTTAAAATATCAACCATTTGACGAATTTCGAAATCACGACCAAGAATAGGGTCTATTTTTCCAGCGAGTGCTTGGGCAGTTAAATCAACAGTAAATTGATCTAAACTTGGAGTTTTAGAACCAACATTTGCTTGAGTTGACGCATTTTGTACTGAATGGTTGCGCTCTTGAGATTGCGCAACTATTTCAGGCCATGCATGAAGCAATTGACCAGGCTCTATTTTATTAAATAACTTACTACAACGTGTTACTAAGCTAGATAATGTATCGTCTTTAGTAAGGGTATAAATAACGTATGCACTACGAATTTGATTATCTGTAAACTCAATGCTGGTACTTAACCAAGATTGCTTAAGAAGACTCGTAACATGCACTGACAAACTAGGAGATGACTCACTACCCGTTTTAAACGACTCTAATGATTGATTTAAATCCTGTTGAACTTTATCAATATCTATATCGAACGAGCCAAAAATTAGTCTAACATCATCTAATTGCTGCTCAATCATTGCAAGTAACCAATGCTCAAGTTCAACCGTGAAATGACTGCGACTATTACATATAGCAACAGCACCTTCTAGGCTTTTTCTGCAATCAGGACTCAGTTTTTCAACTAGTTTATTCAGTGTCATCGAAGACATACTTTTTTCCTTTTAATTTTAATTATCCCTTAAACGATAACTTAGTAGGGTTAGATTTTAATTTGTTATCTTGTACAGATAAGAAGCTATTAGCGCCTAACTGACACTCATTTTTTGAAAGTTTAGCGGCACCTAAATTTTGAAAATTTGACTCAATGACCAAGCGAAAGTTAATAGCATTTCCTACATAGTCTTTTGTTATTTGATTAGCTATTTCGAAAAGCGGACCTTTGGGCAAAAGTTGTTTTGCTTTATCTGGATCATCTGATTTTATGTGGATTTCGATATTAGAAGATACGTCCCATACTTTATTTCCAATCATGGTATCAACACCTAAACGGGCGTGCTGGCCTTCATATAATGCCTGGCTGGCTAAACGGGTTTGTTCTTGCTCTTTTAACTCGTGCCATTGGCCAACCATTTGTTTGATTGATACATCACAACCTAGGTATGACGAAAGTACATTTTTTAAATCAAATGCATTTCTAATTTTACGGCTATATAAACCTGAAAAATGCAGTTGGTGCTCGTTATAGCCACCACTTAATAAACCGAGTATTTGTGTGTATGGGTCTTTGTTTTTTTCTTTATTAACGTGATTAAGTGAAGGCTTATATTTTTTCCAAGCGCGGTAATACAGTGAGACTAAACGATGATTAAACATGTCGTAAAAGTCACGCATGGTTGTATCTTTATAGCGTAAACGCTGCATCACAAGTTCACTATAAAACTGGGGTAAAGCGCCTGAACAACCCGTCAGCCCCATAAAAGAAACCTGCATAGTTACTTTATGCATACCGTCTTCAAAACCAGTTTCTTCTAATTTGGTAATTGCATTACCTGGATAACCAAACTTTTGGGTAGCTGTAAACTTAATCAACTCTTGCTTTGGATTACTGTCGTAACCGACATGTCGATAATCTAAGCCACGCTTTTTTAGCTGATTTTCAATTATGAAAACAGCTTTGTAAAAGTCAATTTGAGAAGCTTGTGAGATTATTTGCTTTATCATAATAACGGACAGTCACCCACTCTTGCAGGCCATTGATAATAAATTTGTTCTTGCTCTTTAAGCCTTAAACTTAAACGCGTGTAGCTATTTATTGCTGCAAATTGAGCAAAAAAGTGATCAAGTATTGATGCAAAGAAGAACATGCCGCTGCCAGAAAAATCATCGTTAGCAAATGTAATTTCAATTTCGCTGCCTGTTGCAAAGCTTACTTTACCTTTTTGAATCACACGGGCAGTTGAAGGCTCTATTACCACTCTATAAATATTATCTATCATGCCTTTAGTTTGTGGTGATGCTCTAAAATCGTATAAACGCAAAACTTCTTTAAGCTTATTACATGCGTCTTCACCACTAAAGGTATCAAGCGTTAAATGATTAACTAACTGCCACCGTGTTGCATCAGCTAATACAGGTCTCACTGCATGAGTAAATGGCGTTAAACATCTAATTTTTTTAATTACATCGCCGCGCTCAGGCATTAATAAACCAAGTTCGTCATCACCAAATGGCATGCTTGCTGGTAGGTTGCGATTACTACAATTTGCGCGCACAGTAAGTACAGAGTTTCCGTCACCATATTCCATCGCACTATTTTCAAAAGTAGCATCAACTAACGATAAAAATGTTTCGGTTCCTGACTCTACATAACCGCCAGCCCAAGAAGCAGTTTCTCGACGAATATGCCAAAACAAATCATCATGTCCATGATATTTAGGATGTGTTTGACCATAAAAAGGCGAAACAATTTGTTTATTGCCTTTATGATCAAATGCAATAACTTCCGATATACCAATTACTTCTGATATTTCCGAGTCCATATAACGCGGTGTTAACTGATATTCATATTCACTGATCTCAGGTCGTATTGGCTCAAGCTCTTGTTCAAATAAGTTTATTATTGGTGTACAGCCTAATAAGAACATATCTTTATCTACTTGCTTTTCAAGCTCAGCAGATTCAGTATCTAGGTAAATATAAATACTACATTTATTAGATTGCTTAGGCAGTGATGAAAGAATGCCTTCAAGCTCAAAAAACCTAAACTTCTCAGGAAAAGTAAAATTTTCGACGAGCAAACGATATCCGGCAGATGAGCGCTGCGAATAAGGAACCACAGCCTCGTTAGAATCAAAGCCCACTGCTTTTAATTGGTTTTTTGACAGATATCTAATACCTTCATCGCCATTGTCTATAGCAATACCAATACTATGTTTGAACAGTAGTTCGTAAACTTTAAGTGTATGATGCCATTGGCCATTGATAAAAATCCGTAATTTTTCAAGGCCAGTTTCTGCAAGCGAAACCCCTTTATACTCACCTGTTAATTCTATTTTGAAAATAGATTTTGCTTTTTCTTGCCAGCGAGGCTTAGGCGCTACAAATGGGCTATTATCAAATTGCACATTTGTTATTTCAACAGGCCAAAGGTAGGTTTCATAACACGTTTGAAATTTACATTGCTTCATTGAGTCAACGTTAGTTTCTACTTCACTTGCCTTTGGTATAACCACCCCTGCCGTAGATAAGTTCTCAGCTTCGAGCTTAACAACTGACATTGATGGGATTGGCGCTTGGTAATCTGGTAGCATTTGCCCTAGCAAAGCATCCGTTAACTCCGGGAAACTATCGTCGAGCTTTTGCCTTATATTGGCAGTTAAAAATGCAAAAGATTCTATTAATCTTGAGACATGAGGGTCTTCAATATGATCTTCACTTAACTTTAAACGCCCTGCAACTTTTGGATATTTTTCAGCAAAGTCTTTACCTAAATGACGCACAAATGCTAATTCACGATTGTAATACTTCAATAACTCATCGTTCATAATGATGCCTCAATAATTTTCATACCCAAGTTCACGGGCTCTACTTCTGAATCAAAACTAATAAACTCTGGCTCAGGGTCGGCGTATAAAAGCGCATTTATTCTTAAATTTAATACTCTGTTTAAAGGTACTTCTTCATCTGTAAACACTTCTACTTCAAGAAACCGTGGCTCAAACTTTAAAATTGTATTTCTGACGGTTTCGCACAGTAATGCGCGCCCTTCGTGAGAGCTTACAGACATACTCGAAAAGTCAGGTAAACCATAAGACAAACATGAAGTAGCCAGCTCGGTGTATTGAGTTGGCCATGTATGCCATTGAATTCGAGCATTTAGCAAAGCTTCAATATCTCTGCGCACGTTTTTTCTAAGCTCACTAATAGTGATGCCTTCGGTACGTGATGGCGCATCCTGGAAGTCGGGCTCATCGTCAATGAGCCTATCTATAATGGATGCTTGAAGCTGCTGTTTATGCTCTATCATGATTGCTTAAGCTTAAATTATGCTGTTTCAAGTGAGCTTATTTTTAAATTTGGGATGGTGATAGCCTCATCATCAACAAACAGCATTTTCATGCCCTTACCGATAATAAATTCATCTTTTAACTCAACCCAGTCAGACACTTGACCTAGCTTTTCAAGCTCCGATTCAGAGTTAATATAAACAAGTGGTAAATGAGCTGTACCTGATGGACCATCTTTAATTGTAATTTCAACACGTAACCAAATACTTTCTAATAAAGATTCTACAGGCTCCATTTTTAACGATTCAATTTCGTTAAAGTTTGCTAGATAAAACTCACCATTAGTACCTAAAACCTCTAGGTACGGGTTTAAGCAATCATCAAGATCTCTTGTTGATGCCTCGTCTGTGCTAACTCTTAAAGACTCCATCTCTTGAGCTAATTGAGCTGCTTCGTCAGTTGAGCCTTCTAACAGAGCAACATGCATTTTCAAAAATAGTGTGTCTAACTCATTCGCATCATGAAATAACTTAGGAATGCCTTTACCTTGATAAAAATCTACACGAGATTGCTGAGCACGAATTAAGTGCCTTAAATTTACTGCACCTACTGCAAATTCTGGATTTTTTTGTACCATGAAATCTAGCTGTTTATCGGCTTTTTCAAGTTCACCATTTATGCAAAGTAATTCGGCGTAAATACTTCTGATATCAAAGTTTAATGGCTCATCTTGAAGCTCTGTAGCACAACAAGATAATGTATCAGTAAGTTTCCCCTCGCGAATTAAGCTATGTATTTTTTTCATGACTATTCCTTTATTTTATGATGAGGACTGAGCTCTGTAATTAATTTAATACTGGAGATCATCTGATCTAATTGAAAATGTGGCTGTAATTGTAAAACAGAAAAGTAATGCCCTGGATTGGCTTTATTTTCACTGACTTTTATTCTGGCATTACTTAACGGGTACTTACTTCTTATATGCTCGGAGGAGGAATCTGAAGCCGTTGTATAATTATTTATCCACGCTTGTAGGTCTCGCTCACAAGCTTGTGCCGTGTTATAAGAGCCGACACGGTCTCGAGCTAATAGCTTTAAATAGTGAGCAAAACGAGATACACACAAAATATATTGCAGCATTGAAGATAAGCGCGCATTAATATTAGCGGCGCTTGATTCATAATTTTTGGTTTTTTGAACCGATGCATTACTATAAAAAACAATGTGTTCTGTATTAGTCACTGATGATGCTGGAATAAAGCCAAGTTCAGAAAATTGCTTTTCAAATTTGCTTGTTACTAATAAGTTTAGTGGTGGCTTTGCTTCTTTTTGATAAGTGTCGTTTGCAAAACTGTCTCTCGCAAGCCCTGTAACCAGACCCTTTGAAATTTTACCCGGCTCAATACCGCGAATGTGCCCAAACCAGCCACTATCGCAATATGCTCTTATTAAGGTAGATACAAATTGATATGCTGCATTGCCCCAAAGCATATCGCTTTCAGGGTCTTTAATTTGTTCTTTAAAGTAAAAATCTTGATGACGTTTTCCATCATTGCTATATGGCGGTCTAACTAATACATGAGGAAGCGTAAGCCCAATAAAACGAGATTCTTCCATCGCTCGAAAGCTCTGCCATTTAGCGTATTCGGGTTGTTCAAACTGGTCAAATAAGTCTGCGTAATAGCCTAAATCAGAAAAGTTATCTGCACCAAATAAGTTAGGAGAAGCTGAGCAAATAAATGGAGAGAAAGCAGCGGCAGCGGTTCTAGATATTTCTTTTATTGTGTCTATGTCATTATAAATTGTGCCTGCTGAGCACATGTTACTAATTTCATAATCACCTACTACTACACCAAATGGCTCGCCACCTGCGCTATCAAACTCACTTTGATAAAGTAGTTGAAAAAATAGGCTTTGGTCAAAATCAATAGCTTTGTTTACATCTTTAGAGAGTGTTGCCCAATCGCAGTTCAATACTTTTATTTTTACTTTATTTTCTTTGTCGTATTGTTCGCTTTGAAGTATCAGCCACCAAAGATTACGCCAACTGGCTTCTAGCTTTTGAAATCTATCATTATGAATTATTAGGTTTAATTGTTCTGAAATGAGTTGATCGAGTTCAACAATTACGCGCTGTAAATAAGGACCAAGTGATTCTTTAGTCCAAGATATAGGTGAATCTGAAGAACCTTCAAGCCATAACAACAAGGCTTTATCTAGGTTTTTTTCGTTTAAAAACCTATCGAGTAAAGCCTCATTATCACTTATTCTAGACTGCGCTTTTTGTACAAAAGCGAAGTCTTGATTTATAAATGAAAACTCTTCGTGATTCATTCTACTGCATTATCCTTAACGCTAAAGATCAGTTTAATTAACCGATCTCTGGAATTTTAGCTACAAGGCGTAAAGAAGAAGTAAGCTCTTCCATTTGTAGCCAAGGTCGTAACCATGCAACTGCATTATATGCACCTGGTTGACCTGGAATTTCCTTAACTGATACTTTTGCATCTGCTAGAGGATAACGTGCTCTGATCTCTTGACCACCACCCTCAGTCGCATTTACATACGAAAGGATCCAGCGGTTTAACCAAGACTCAACGTCTTCAGCTTCCATAAAGCTACCAATTTTATCACGCGCCATTACTTTTAGGTAATGAGCAAAGCGAGACGTTGCCATAAGGTAAGGTAGACGTGCAGATATTGCCGCATTAGCTGTGGCATCTGGAGTGGAATAAATTTGTGGTTTTTGACAGCTTTGTCCACCAAAAAATACTGCATAATCTGTATTTTTGTAATGACAAAGAGGCAAGAAACCTAACTTGCTTAATTCAGCTTCACGACGATCTGTAATGCCAATTTCAGTTGGGCATTTAAGATCTGGATCGCCATCATCACTTGTGAAGATATGCGTAGGAAGACCTTCTACTTTACCGCCGCCTTCAGCACCACGTATTGCAGTACAGAAACCGTATTGAGCAAATGCTTTGGTCATATTTGTTGCCATAGCGTAGGCTGCATTACTCCAACAGTAATCACTGTTATCAGTACTTACTGAACGGCCATCTTTTGGTTCAACTTCAAACTCTTCATAGTTAAATTCTTCAACTGGTTTAGAAGCCGCACCATAAGGTAGGCGAGATAAGAAACGAGGCATAGTTAATGAAACAAAACGCGAATCATCGCTGTCTCTGAATGAACGCCACTTAGTGTACTCTAGAGATTCAAATACTTTTTCTAAATCACGTGGTTTGGTTAGCTCTTCCCAGTTATCAAAACCAAATAATGATGGCGATGAAGCTGAAATAAATGGACAGAAACCAGCGGCTGCAACATTAGACATTAGACTTAATGTTTCAACATCTTCAGGGTGGTTAGTAAACTCAAAGTCACCAACGATAGTACCGTATGGTTCGCCACCTGGAGTACCAAACTCAGACTCATAGATTTTTTTGAATGTTTGGCTTTGGTCAAACTCAACAGCTTTGCTCAAATCTTTATGAAGTTCTTTTTTCTTCATATTTAGCATACGAATTTTAAGTGTAGAGCTTGTCTCAGAATTCATTACTAAATGGTGCAATCCACGCCAAGAGCCTTCTAACTTTTGAAACTCTTCGCTGTGCATTACTACACTTAGCTGTTTTGAGATCTTTTGATCGATTAATTGAATTGCTTCATTAAACGTCACTGTCATGTTTTTGTTCCACTGAACAGTCCCTTTTAAGGCTTCTTCTGTCAGTGTTTTAAGTAACTCTTCTGCACGGCTTGCATCGGTTTGCTTAGTTGCGCCAATAGCTTGCTCTAATAGTGAAGACGTTGCTTCTGAGGTAGACTCTAATTCAGTACTTAGTTGCTCTGTACTCATTTTTCAGTCTCCTCTATTTTAAGCTCTTTTGCGATTGTATCTAAGCTTGCTGTGTTGCTTAGTACTTCTTCAAGCACGTTTTCTAATTCTTCTGAGCGGTCAATCTTAGTCATTAAATCGCGTAACTTGTTACGTGTTTCCATTAATTTACGTAATGGCTCAACCTGATTTACAACAGCTGCTGGTTCAAAGTCATCAATCGATTTAAAGTTAAGTTTTACTTCAAATTCAGAACCATCATCATTAAGCGTATTATCAACTAATAATTTTAGTGAAGGGCTCATGCGCTTTAAAACGTCATTAAAGTTTTCACGATCTATTTGCACAAATCGTCTATCTTTAAGTGGTTTTAATGCTTCTGTGTTATCACCAGAGAAGTCGCCCATAACACCAACAACAAATGGTAATTCTTTTTTTACTGCAGTGCCTTCAGTTTCCACATCATAAGTGATGTGTACGCGAGGCTTACGAACTCGTTTTAATTTATCATGGATACTCATAGAGAACTCCTTTTACTTATGTTTCAGTTTCGCTGATTTTAATGCCAGACAACTTAAAGTACCCAGTTCTAGCATCACTATCTGTAATTAATTCATTTAATAATTCAGGCAGCGACAATTCGCTCCATCGAATTACTTGTTCTATGGTGTACGACATAGGTGAGTGCGGCTCTGTTTTTCTAAAAAAAGTAGCGATTTCTTTGAGTTTATTAATCGCACTTTCTCTTGAGTTAATTTCGTGATTAACTTTTACAACTTGCTCTGTAACACTTTGACCGTCGTCGTCTTCACTTTGAACCACTTCTTGCACTTCGTTTAATGCAGCTTTTGCCTTATCAGCAGCTTCAAGCTTATCTGCAGCAACATGCTCAACAGCAGCAAGACTAACTGCTAATGCTTGTTTTATATTTGATGTTGGCTGTGGCTGTCCAGTTACTCTATCCAATACTTCGCTTAATAAAGCAAATTGCTCAATCGCGTTTTCAATGTCTTGTTTTAAAGTAACAAAGAATTCAGTACTTGTTTCTGCAGCACTTCTTTCAATAAGCTCATAGTCAACAGCACCTAAATTAAGCTTTTTCTCTCTTTTCTCATCTGTTAAACGAGAAATATCATAGCCTTGCTGATATTCCCAAAAAGAATATGACTCCATACTGGCGCTATCGGTCAGATAGATACTTTTTATCGGGATTATTAATGTACCTTCGCCTGCTGAACCATTAAGGCCAACCAATGCAGATACTTTGTCTGACACTTCATCATCGTCATCGAGTGACGGGTATAATTCATCAAAATAATTGTCGAGCAAGTTATGAGCAACTTTAAAACCAAAAGCTAAGCCTTTGAAGCCATGAATTCGACAAAGTGCTTCAATAAACCAAGCTAAATATTCGATATCTTTGCTTTGTGTTTTTATTGCTTTGCTACATTGCTCTAATAAAGGAAGCCAATCTCTTGCTAGTGAGGAAATACCTTCTTCATCCACTAATGCATTTCTTTCTGCTGCGCGAAGCTGGTTTCTTAAATCTTTTAAGGCGTAATAAGTCGACGTAGGCGAGACATCTGAGCGAGGATCAATACCTGCAACCTCGGTGTCTGAAATAGGGGAAATATACTCTTCAAATAAAAACATTCCGTCGTCCTAATAATTATCCATAAAACTCCAATAAAGCGGAGCGGATTTCATATTACATTCTTTATAATAAATTACAAGCCTAGTTACAATTGAGTTTAAACCTTAATTATTGCCTTTATATAAACAATTAAAATTTAATATACTTATTAATTAATAGATGTAATTAAAGTAAAAACTCAAATATAAAATACAAACCAATTTTTTTAACTTAAAATCGTTATTTAGAAAAAAGCGGGATAGTAGCTTCATCTTGAATGTTGAATGTTTCTGATTTATGACCAGCGTATCCTTCATCGTACTTAATTAAAATACAGGTCACATTATCTCTTGCACCTCTAACTAATGATGAATGCATAAGCGCCATACCAGAATCAATAATGCTACTAGGCTCTAGTGATAAACATATGTCTTCATCAGACAACTCACCGGTGAGCCCATCTGAACAAAGTAAAAATATATCGCCCGTTTTTACTTCATTTTGAATAACGTCTACTTTTACATCCGCAGTTACACCCACAGCTCTTGTGATTACATTTGATAATGGGTGTGTCTTGGCTTCTTCTACTGAAATAATACCTTCATCAATTAAATCGTTTACTTGACTGTGATCTCTCGATATCTGCTTAAGTTGACCATCTCGAAGCATATAAGCTCGGCTATCACCAACCCACAAAACATAGTACTTATTATTTTTAAGAAATAAGGCAGTAACTGTACTTCCTGCGGTTTTGCTACCTAAATATTGGGCACTATATTCGTTTAATTGCCTATTCGCATCTTCAATGGCTTCAACTATGTGAGATACTTCAAGCTTCTCAAGTGGTAGCTCTTCAACTTTTGCTCTTATTACATCTACAACAAGCTGACTGGCAACTTCACCTGCTTCGTGACCTCCCATCCCATCTGCGACAACCCATAAGTTATGGTTATTTATCTCTACATGCGCATCTTCGTTAAGCTGCCTCACAGCGCCTCGGTGGGTAATTGCATAACTTGTACTAAACTTGCTAATCACTATTTTTTACCTGTGTAAAGTTCCATTCCCAGTGTTTCCACCTTCCATCTAACATTGCTGCAACTTGATTTACCGCAGGCAAGCCAGGCGTTATGAGTACCATAGGTTTTATATTATAAGATCCATGTGTCCACCAAACGCTGTAATCACCGTGTTTTTTTAACAAAAGAGCATGCATTGCATCTTGGAGGACTTGACTTGATAACTCATCACCTGAGAACTCAAATGCTTCTGCACTTTTATTTTTATCTACAGAATTTAAAAAACTAACCTGCTTTTTAACTCCTGCTATAGAGCTTAGGGACTTAGCAACCTCTTTACGCCAAGAAAATAAATCAACCGAACTATCAAGCACTTTTAATACAGTGTCTTCATACTCTAAAGAAAACACACCTGAGTTTAAAACATCAATAGGTGCAAATTCTAATGTGCTAGCAACTGTGAAGGGATAGTGCCTACCTACTGCGTCCATACTCGGTAATAAAGTCCCCATAACGCCTTTGTCACCAACAATGTTTGGCGATAATGCAAAGTGCCATACTGGTCCAATTAAGTAATTATCTTGCCATACTTCACCTAGCTGTTCTTTACTCACTGCAATGGCTGCTTGCAGCCATTGCTCCCAATGCTCTGAAAATTCTTTCGAAACGCTATCTTGTACAAAATCACCTAAACTAGGTACTTTGCCAAGATAACCAATATTTATAATCGGGTCGGACATGAAAACTTCTCTACACTTTTATTCCAAAATGGATGCCTGATTGATTTAGGCAATAACTCGACTTTCGCATTGTTTCCCATGAGTGAAAAATGTAACTCTAAGTCTTCACGTGTTTTTGCTCTTTTAGCACTTAACTCGTCTAACATGCGATATAGCGACCATTCACCTTGGTAAGTTGTATTTATAGAACGACCACCATTTGGAGGAGTAAATACAACTCGTGTTTTACTCTGGCCACTTGCTCCAGGCCATACAAAATTTGTTACTCTAAGTGGACCATGCCTGTAAGTCATTGACTGACCGTCAATTTCGAGCATAAAGCTAGAGATGGTACGGTCTAATTCTAATGGTTTTAAGCCAAACTCAATTCTTGGTGTTGCACTTCCGCCATCAAAAAAGACTGTTTGAATTTGATTTGCCAGTTCAAACATCGCTAATGTATCTCGGCTAATACCTATATCTTTTTCAAATTTCCATGGCGTTGAACTCATATCTACACTTGGCGCAATATAGTTGGTGAAAAAGCTATCAATTGTTCCACCTGGGCCGAAAAATCGAGTGAAATCTTTCATATTCACTTCTTTATCTGCGTATGGAGAAAACGGATAACGGCCAACAATTGCAGCGTTATATTCGCGTAGCACCTTACTTTTCCACATCTCGTTTAAATGTCTGTTGGCACTATTTTTAGTTATGTTACTAGTATCTCTACTTATATCTAACAGCCAACTATTAAACGGGTAAGGTAAATCTCGACTTTGAAACTCAAGCTGACGAATAAAGCTAGGCTTACTTTTACCGCTAATTTGGTCTTTAATTGACGACTTTAACTGATCGCCTCTATCAAGTTTGGTTAAGTAAACGTTTAACTCTCTTAGGTTTTTCTGAATATTATCTAATTGTTGAGCATCAATTTTTATTA
The DNA here is from genome assembly GCF_014164075.1 of Pseudoalteromonas sp. SG45-3. Lineage (NCBI taxonomy): Bacteria > Pseudomonadati > Pseudomonadota > Gammaproteobacteria > Alteromonadales > Pseudoalteromonadaceae > Pseudoalteromonas > Pseudoalteromonas sp. SG45-3. The sequence continues at coordinate 322,635 of NZ_JACJEN010000003.1, forward strand.
CATCTTCAAAGGCTTCTTCAACTTGGTGACCCGGTAATTTAATATCAAATTTAGGGGCTTCGTCAGGTAAAAATCGCTTGATACGATTAGCTTTGGTTTGCATAGCTATTTCAGCAGCATTTGCTGCAACTTTACCTGCAGCCTTTTGGTTATCAGATACTGGTAATTTAGTTAGCTGCACATTTTTTTGTACTGCAGTGATAATATTTTTAATAGGCGCTTCAGAGCCTGCTAAGGCATCAGTAATATTAACTCCCTCAGCCGGAGAGCTATATTGATTCAGGCTCAGATCATCAATAAATGATTGCCAATAATAGATATAATCTTGAAAGTATCGCTGCTCTAGTTTCTTCTCAATCTCATCTTTAGAAATATCGTAAGTGCCCGTTGCCTCTTCACCATACACCCAGCTACTTGCCATTAAATTGCCAAGCATTTTACTTTTCTCAACATTAAAAATGCCGTGAAAACCATTAAATGTATATAAGCCAGGGATACTTCGCGTAAGCTCACCGTCATTTCTAAAAGTAAATTTTTGCGCACTTTCAAAACTAATAATGTCTGTAAGCCTAAATGGCGGAATACTACTATCTAGGAAGTCGGCTTGTAATCGTTGATATGCTCGCTCAGCAATTGGTAGCTTAGTTAGCTCAGCTCGCGCAACACGCACTGCTTGATTATCAATTTCAATTTGGCTTACACCATTTTCAAGTAATGTAGCTACATGCTCCATCAGCTCTACTCTGGTTTGCATATTTTTATCGCCTGGTAAGTTACGCTCTAAATAAGCGTTAAACCAAACCGTTATATCTTCACGTTCAAAGTATTCAGGCTGAAACAACATGAGGTAACACTTAAGTGTTTCGTATAAATAACTTAAGTGCTCAGGATGAGCTTCCATTTCTTTAATTAAGGTACTTGCAATAAACGGTTCTAAATACGTTTGTAATGAACGGTCGTAGGCTTGTGTAGAAGCCATTTTTATTTCATTTAGTTTATCAAACCCAATTGATTTAGACTCTTGTGTATTAACAAGTTCAGGGTTGCTTGCAGGTAAGTTTCTAAGAGCCTTTAATCTATCGTTTAGTACTAGTAAGTTATTACGGTCAAATGAGGCTGTATCAAGTTCTTGGTACGTTGCAATCGCATCTTCAGTCTCTGAAATTAAGTTACTATTCCAAGCAAAACTAAAGTACCACGATGTTGAAAAACCAAGTAAAGCTATGCATGCAAGCGTTATGCTACCAACACGAAGCCATTTATTTTGCTTGTCATGATGTTTGTTAGTACTTGCTAAGTTTTGCTCTGGAAAAATTACACCTTCTAATACATTCTTTATAAAAAAGCTTTTAGATTGGTTAATGTATCCAGATTCGCCTGCGTTTGCTTCGTTTAAAAAACTAGATGGCGTACCTTCTTGCGTTGCACTTGTGAGGTAAACACCACGAAACATTGGTAGTTCTTCGTATGCATTAGGAGTGAATATTTCTTTTAAAAAAGCATCTCCTACACCTTGTAAAACACGAAGCTGCCTAGGGAATTCAAATATCTTAGCGCGAATTTCTTCGTTTCTTTCATTAATTAATCTACGATTTAACATTTCAGTTAATTTAGAGATTAATGAGTGAAATTCTTTGTTGAAAGCATCTACTTGTGTGTCTTTATCTAAATCAAGTTCAAAGGTTACGCCCCAAACCTGCTCACACTCTTCTTCTGTTAATTCGCCAAAAAACTCTCTAAAACCTTCAATTAAATCAACTTTAGAAAAAATAACGTAAACAGGAAAGGTCATACCTAATTGGCTTTGCAGCTCTTGTAAGCGCTGTTTGATAGCGCGAGCATGTAGGTTTCTCTCAGTTTTGGTCTGGCTCATAAGCTCAGAAATACCCATACTGATCATTACACCATTAATAGGCCTAAGTGGACGGTACTTACGAAGTAATCCTAAAAAGCCTTCCCATGCACGTGAATCATGCTTTGCATGGCTGCTTTGCGTTGTGTAGCGCCCAGCTGTATCAATTAAAACTGCTTTATTGGTAAACCACCAATCACAATTACGAGTACCGCCAACCCCATGAACCAAGTCAACACCTAGCTTGTCTTTTAGCGGGTAATCAAGTCCTGAGTTATGAATAACGGTAGTTTTACCAGCCCCTGGTGGGCCTATCATTATGTACCATGGCAACTGGTAAATATTTTTACCTTTGAACAGCTTTACGTCTTTTAAAAGATCGATAGCTTCGTTCATTCGCGTTTTAAGCGTAGTAATTTCTTCATTTACTTCAGAGCTATTTGTATCGTTATTACTATCAATTAACTCATCAGCCATTTTTTCGTCTCGTTTGCTTTGTTGCACAAGACGATAAATTTTAGACACAGAGAAAACCAATAAAACCAATATAATAGTAAACAGTCTTGCTGCAATACTTTGTAGTGGTACATAGTCAGCTATCGCGATTAATGGGCCGCCAAACCAAATTAATAATGATAAAGCTAAAAAGCCGATAATTAGCATTGCCGTACGAGATGTAAGTGCGTAGGTCACTTTTTTTATTTTTTGTGAAAAACTCATTTCAGCCTCTTAAAATAATAAATCGATTTCAATTCGTCGGTTTAATGACCGAGAAGCTGAATCTGAATTACTGGCAATAGGCTCTGCTGCGCCCTTACCTTCGGGCCATAAACGCCCACTGAGGTTTGTACTTTTAGCCATAGAGTTTGCAACTTGAGTTGCGCGCGCTAAAGAAAGGTGCCAATTAGAAGGGTACTTATCAGTTCTAATTGGTGTGTCATCTGTATGGCCGGTTATTAAAATACGTCCTTTAGTTCCTTCAAGGCTTAACGCTAGTTTTTCTAAAATAGGCTGAAATGAAGGTAATAATTTAGAGTCACCTTGATTAAAAAGGCTCTCACTATTAATAGAGATTCTGATCCTATCGATATTTTTCTTTATCGTCACAATCCCCATTTGAATCTCAGTTTGTAATAGCTGCTCTAGTACAAGTAAATGCTGATCTTTTTTATCTACTGCTTGGTCTTCAGCTACAGGATGAATGATAGCAAGCTTGTCACTAACAGCCATAACATCATCATTTAGCTTCATATTTATAAATAAATAAACGGTAAGTAAAAGTAAGCCTAAAACAGAAAAAATAACCCACAATGGCACCTGATTTCTTAATTCTACGCCAGCGGCTACTCTTTGTTTCCAGTTAGGAGAAAGCTTATTATTGATTGGCCCATCTAATTGATTTAATAAGTGATACATTTGTGAGCGGTATTCTTCTACTTTATTGTCACCCACAGTATCTAGTCTGTACTTACCTTTAAAACCTAAATTTAAACAGTGGTATTGCAGCTCTAAAAAGGCTTTGTGTTGCTCAGGCTGGGCCAATGCATTATCGAGTAAAGTATAAAAGTACTCACCGCCAAAAGTTTCTTTATGAAATGTCGAAAGCAAGCTTTCGTCAGCCCATTCCATAGAACTCCATTTAGAGTTTAAAACTGATTCATCTAAAATTGCACATAAACAATAACGAGAGTTTTTGATTACATCTTTTGGTAAATTTTGATTACGTAGTTCGACTTCAAAACGTTTGATAGCCTCTACACATCGATGCTTTAACGCAGCTAAGTTAGTCATCTCAACTGATTTTCTAATTGAAATAACCAAAGAGAAACAGTCTGTTGCGGCTTCCATTAATGGGTTTCTAAATATAGAAACCTTTGCATTACTAGGAATACTACTTGCAACAGGCTCAACAGACATGACTGTTTTGTCTGGATCATTATCTACTTGAGGATTATTTGAGGCATCACGCCCTAATCGACCAGGACGTGGTTTTATAATGGTTTCGTCCATTGAAACTCTTCCTTTTAAAAGTTAAGTTCTTATTGCCCACAGGCTTAGTTGTAACTCGGGGTAATTTCCTGACAAGTGAATAGCAATACCACCACTTGAATGAAGTTTTGCCCAATGCTCGCCATGTTTATTTAATTCAAAATAATGAAAACCTGCATGGTAAGGAATTTGACGCGGTGCCGTTGGTAAGTTACTGATTGTAATACCTGGGATTTGATTATTTACTAAATCTCGGATTGTCTCAACACTACCAATTTTAATTTGAGAAGGTAATATCTTACGAAGCTCCTCGTGAGGAACACTGGCTTTAATAGCCAATACAAATTGACCTGAGCTAAGTACTGATTTGTCTTTGAGCGCACCAAAAGAAATACCAAACTTGCTTTGCTCTAACTTTATTTCCGTAGCAGTTTGCTCAATTACATGACTTAAAGATTGGTATAAAAAGTTTATTACTTCACTAAATACCGGGCCTAAGTTTTTATGATCGTACTTAGGTAATTTAGGCACTCTTTTGTTTACTGTACTAAAAGTAGATAACTCACCAGCAAGCTCTATTAGACGAGTATAAAGAACGCTTGGATGAAGATTATTAACTGATAATAAGTTTTCAAAAACAGCGTCATACTTGTTTAATGTTTGCAGCATAATAAAATCAGCTACAGAGGTACTTCCCGCATAACCTTGGCACAATCTAACAGCAATACTCTCTGAGCGCTGCTTGATCATTGAGCCAATCTCTCTCACTAAACCAAGTAATGGCTTACACTGACCGACTTTTAACGATGCTGGTATATACTTTGGATCGAGCTTAATTTGACCTTCACTGCTAACTTCAACAATGCGTGCAAGTGGCAATAATATATAGCCTGCATGGTCGTCTGATGACAATACTAGCTTACTAAATACCTTAGCTACTTGAATAATTTCTTGAGCTTGTGCACCTAAAGAGTCATCACTTACAGATAAGTCGTTTAGTTTATAACGCGTAACAATATCCTCATCTAAAGATGAAATATTAATACCACTGGCTTTTAGTGCAGGAACCGCTAAATAAATTATTTCATCATAAACATCTTTGCCCACCACTAAAGGCTCAGGCAAAGAGGTAGATTGAGGCATATCGATAGGTAGCAAATCAGGGGTAATAGCTGACAATGACTCAATAGCAAATTGGCCTGAGCTTAATAGCTGAGTATCGATACTTATATCAAGTATGCCCCAAGGATCTGCTAAATTCCCATTACAAATTTGCTTAATTAAATGCGAAAAATGCTTATCTGACTGCTGAAAGTGTTGCGGCCTTAAGAACATTCCTTCGGTCCAGGCAACACGAGTGTTATCACTCATTGTACAAATCCTTTTTTACTGCTCTCTCATGTATGTAGCAATTGCTTCAACATTTACATCTATATCGTCATAGCCAGTTGGGTCAACTTCGATTACAGCTCTCCATCGTGCTTGATCGATATTTCTGTACGCGACAACAACACCAACATATCGTGTATTGCGGTTTAAGCTCATTTTATATTTTTGAACAGAGTTTGGCTGTAATTCTAATTCATCTTTTTTTAATAAGTCCGGGCCTAATAGTTTTTCAGGTGTTTCATACAGGCTAAAGAAATCCTGAGTATCAAAAATTGTTCTCGAGCTAAGCTCAAAAATTTTCATTACTACCGGTGAAGGTCTATCTGACGTGTCTGGATTTACATTTTTAGACACATTAATTTTTAGATCCGTAGAAGGAGGCACAAACTTATTAACAGTTGAACAACCCATGGCTAAAAACAGTAAACTGAAACTCATTAAAAAGAGCTTAAATTTGTTCATTATCTACTTTCCTTTCTAGAACGATTCTTTAATTCTATCGTTGTATGCTTTTAAGAAATCATCTGACAACGCCATAGCTCCCTTACTATTTACATCATGAGATAACTCATCATATAAATTTTTGTATAGCTTCCAGCACTTAGCCTCTGTTTGACCAGGGATGATTTTTAATACGTTAGAATTATCATTTATTTGTTGATTTATATGTTGGGGAGAAACTTGCTCTAACATCCCTTTTAATACGCCGTCAGCTCCTGCTAATAAAGCATGTTCATGTCTTCGCGTATCAACAAAGCTTTCTTTGATTGATTCTTGAGACGACAGGAAGCTTGCACTATTTCTGATGAATAAATTCTGAATAACGTCATCAATATCTGCCGAAAACTTAATTGGGTTATTTTGTTGAGTTTGAAACATCGTTTGGTTTAAACGCAATTGGTTTTTTACAAGCGCTCTTTGGCGAAGAGACTCCATCAACTCGGTCAGTAATAGATTTAACCCTTGGCCCATTTCAAACCAAAGTTCTTGTGAGTTTAATGAATTTTGTAACTCAGCTTTAACCCCCAGCCCGTTTAAAAAAGCATCAGTTAAAGCGGTATCTTCACTAAGCGATGTTGGATTTTTTTGCACTACTGGTTTATGAACAGGTTTTACTGCTTGAGGTTTAGTTACAGGCGTATCTAATACTGGTGTATTAACTGAAGTTTGCTGCTCAACAGCTGGCTTTTGTTGTGGCTTACTTACAACGGGTGCTTGTTGAGTTACAGCTTCTGGGTTCATTAAGTGAGCAAGCTCATCCCAGTTTTCCGGTATTTGGTTAGCTGAATTAAGGTCACTGGCCTGAGTCATAGAAACTGCAGGCATAGACTCATCCATTATTGATTCATTAAAGTACTGTTCTGGCTCAGAAAAATGCTCCGTAGGATGCTGATAAGAGCTTTCTGGCTCTTTGCTAATACTAGCTGCAGCGCTTGAATTACCATAATCGGTGTCAGGTGTTTTTTCATTAGTCGCTAATTTTACCTCTATCTGAAAATCACCCACAGTGATCGTATCACTATTTGACAAGCGTTGTTTATTGCCTTGACCTAATGGAGCTACACCAAAATTTACAAAAGTACCATTTGTAGATGTATCGTAAACATAAAAAGAGTCGCCCTCTTTAACTATGCGTCCGTGCTTACTAGAAATGATTTTTTCAGGATCAGGAAAATGCCAATCACATGCTTCTGAACGGCCAAATATTAGAGAGTCTTTTACTGTTTTAGTTGCTTCAATTTCTGGAGAGAGTCTATGATAACTAGTGATGTTTAGTATCAGTTCCATTTGATAAGTTAGTCCCATAAATCTACATTCTCATTAGGATAAAGTAGAAGAGAAACTATTGTCAACATTGAAATTAATATATAAAAATATACTCAACCATACAAAAGCTCAAATTTAAATAAATTAAATTAAACAAAACCTCTATAAAAAAGCCCTTTCAAAGCTTACAAAAAATATTTTGTATGTTCCCATTTAAAAAATTGCTATTTAATAATTAGCATTACATTTTATTCATTTTAAGCCCCTAGAAGTGTTACAAAACAATGCCTGTAGGCTTACACTGTTTATAAAAATAAACAGTAAATAAACGATATTTCAATAATTAATATAAAAGCCCTTAATTTTTTAAAGTTTTGTACGAAAGTTCTGCTTTAGAAACATTGCTAAGTTGGCTAATTTTTGTAAAAATACAACGCTTATCAAAGGGAGAATTGATAAAAATAAAAAACTCACCTTTGCGATTATTTTAATATACACAATAAAAGGATTTATAATGAGCGGTGTCAACAGTTCTAATGATAAAACGCAGATAGCTTCGCTTGACTCAAATCTTCGCACGTCAAAAGCAATAAATAAATTAAACCTTATTGGTAAAAAAGTTTCGGATCGCTACTTAGTTGAAGAACTTATTGGCCAAGGTGGTATGTGTTACATTTACCGAGCCAGAGATTTATTTTTAGAGAGTGCGAGTCGTCCTGAAGTTTTCGTAGCGATTAAAGTATTATTAGAAGAGTTTTCTCATTCTGAAGAAGCTATTTCACTTCTTAAGGATGAAACAACTAAAACACAACAGCTCTCCCATCCAAATATTGTAAAAGTATATTCTGCAGGTTCTGATAACGGTTTACATTACGTAACCATGGAATTAGTAGAAGGCGAAACGCTAGAGCAAATAATTAAACGCAACAAACCCTCTGGAATGGTTTTCAAAAAAGCGAGCGTGATTCTTAATCAACTTGCCGATGCTTTAATTTATGCCCATTCTCGTGGCGTCATTCATAACGATTTAAAGCCATCGAATATAATCTTCGATTCAAATGGTAGCCTCAAGGTACTTGACTTTGGTATTGCTAAACACAAAACCATTGAAGATGCCTATGCAGTTAATAGTGAATCAAGCCTAGGCACTGTAGGAGGTTATACGCCAACCTATGCAAGTCCTGAACAATTAAAAGGTGCTGCAGCATCCGTTAAAGATGACGTTTTTTCTTATGCGTGTATTGCCCTAGAGTTATTAAGTAGCAAGCATCCATATAATCGTGTTGCAGCAGACACACTCCCTAAAGATACATCGGCAAAACGTCCTAGTAACTGCCCTTTATGGTTATGGGGCACACTTAATAAAGCAATTTCTTTAGATGCAGCAAAAAGAACTGATTCGTTAAAGCCTGTTTTAGATAAGCTTCAAAGTAACTTTAAACCGGCAATAGCACTTGCAGCCAGTACTGTTGTGTTAGCCCTTTTGGCTAGTCAGTACTATCTATCAAATACAAATAATATAAAGCAGCTTGAAGCAAAATTAGATAATGCAAAAGCAATTAACCAACAAGTAGAAACATGGATGTCTTGGGATGGGCCGGAGATTCTAAACAAGCTTGCAGAAATCCCACCCCAATACGAGGTATTAAAACAGGGATTATTAAGATCTAATCAAGCTAATATTCTACAAAGTTTTGATTACAGAGCGAATCAAATCAATACAAGCGCTAACAAGTTTAAAGACTTTGATGAAACAATTAATGTTTATAGTAAAGCCTTGGAGTATTACCCAGATTCAGAAAAGCTATCGGTACAACTCGAAAGCATTTTAAGAGAGCGTCAATCAATAATTTCAGATATTACTTCTCGTATTGATTTGTTACTTGAGCAATCTCGCTATAGTGAACTGGACAATAATAGTATTCCACAATTAATCAATGATTTAAGTGTAGTCGATAGCACCTACGTTTATCGCCCGTCTGAAGTGCATTTTGATAACTATAAACTTGCCTTAGATAAAGCGATTGAAGAAGATGATGTTATCACGCAAAAATCTTTACTTAATGTTGGTAAAGCTATTTTCACCAATAATCAAAAAAATGAACTTGGCTTTGCAGACCTTCTAAAAAGAGAGTCGGCGATAGATGCTTTAACGCTTTACCAAAAGAAAGTAAACCTAGGTGAACCAGCTGATTTTCCTACTGAAGATGCCGTCGTATTTTACGGTCCTAGATTTGATAGATATACACAAAAACTAGAGACGATTGAAGAGTACAGAGATTTATTAGATTTTGAAGAATTAATCAATACCGAGTCTGCAACATTACCTAAAGACTTTTCATTACTCGTTTCTTTAAAACAAGAATTATCTAGACGTTATATCACTATGGCAAATACGTTAATGAAAAGAAAGATGTACCGTACAGCAGAGCAACTAGTTGAAAGAAGCGAAGCTATTACTCAGTCTCTTGATAATGTAATGCTTTAAAAAACGATTTATTGCGAGAGCATCACCAAATAACTAAAAATATATTAAATTAACAAACGTTTTGTTTTAACAAACGAAGGTCAAGGACGACGGGTTGAGCGATTATTTTGCATAAACTCCTCCAAGATTTTTCGTAATTATCACTATTTAAATGAGTTTATGGAGTACCTATGAAAAAGATAAGCGCACTAGCGGCATTACTAATACTAAGTGGTTGTTCAACTACATCGTCTGTAGATGAAACGCAGCAACTTGCAAAAGAAGAAGCAGTTCAAGTACAAGAAGAAATTGTCGAAGCTGTAGCACCTATTTCATTAACTGTAATCACTAATCCTAGTGATGCACGCGTACGCATTATGAACATTGCGCCTGTGTACCAAGATGCCATTGAACTTAAAGAAGGTAAGTACGACGTTGAAGTAAGCAAGCCAGGTTACTTAACTTACCGCAAGTGGGTTGTAGTCGATAAAAAGACAATTTTAACAGTAAATTTAGATGAAGTAGCAGCAACTGAATCGGCTAACTAGTCCAGTATCTAAACTTTAATTATGCCTTTAAACATTTCACATGTGTTAAAGGCATAATTTTAAACTACACCAAATAATATAATAAACTCCCCACAGCCCCTACATTTATTAAAATACATAACCACAACACCACTATAAAACGCCGCTTTTGCGATTTATGGCGAAGTAATTGTTGAGCAAGTAATGCCCCCGGCCATCCTCCAAATAATGCAAGTAGTTGCAGTGTGCGCTCTGGCGTGCGGTTTACTTTTTTATGTGAAGAACGCTTAGCTTGTCGCTTATCCCACGCGTACATTAAAAAAGTGATAGCACTTAATACACTTATATAACCAGGTACATATATTGGTATATAAACAGGTAAGTATTGCAGTAGGTAAGCCTGCCAAAAGGCGGCTAAATAAAGTAATGAGAATGTGATTAATATTTTCTTTATCAATTAATTATCGCCTATACTTGGCATTGGTATTACAAAAACAAGAGCCAAATTATGACATATTTTAAAGCGATATTCTTAGTCTTATGCTTATTAACATTTAGTAGCTATGCATCCGATACATCCACCAACCTTGATAAAGACCTTGCCGTATTTAAGCCCTATTTAGGAACTTGGCAGGCTGACTTTAAAGTACCTGAAGGTGCTAAAAAAATACAAGATGTTGGCCGTTGGGAGCGTGCTTTAAACGGTAAAGCGATACATACCAAGCACTCTATTAATGAAGGTGAGTATGGCGGCGAGTCGATGATTTTTTACGACAGTAAAAAAGAGTCTTTGGTATTTTACTATTTCACAACAGCAGGGTTTTATACAAAAGGGACTATGAAAGTCCTCAGCCCCACTCAATTTGTAGCTTATGAAGATGTAACTGGTAGCCAAGATGGTATTACAAAGGTTAAATCGATGAGTGAACTAAAGGACGATAAATTTATTGTATCGACCTCTTACCTTAAAAAGGGTGAGTGGACAAAGCCCGAAAAACGTATTTATACACGCAGTATAAAAACGGTTAAATTTAAATAGCTGTGATTTATAAACACAAAAAAGGCAGCCTAGGCTGCCTTTTGTCATTTATAAAACCGTATTTATTTTACGTATTTTTTAAATGCAGCGTCTACTGGTGTATCAGCAAGGTGATTAGTGTAGTTGCTCATTACTTTTTGAGACAAGCCTACAATAATTTCAAGTAGTTGCTGCTTAGCGTAACCTGCGGCAAAAAATTTTTCGATTTGCTCATCGCTGATCACGCCACGTTCACGTGTCATTGCAAGTGTAGTTTCACGAAGAGTTTCTAGCTTAGGGTTTTCAAGTGGTGTTTTGTTAACAAGTGCGTCAACAATACCTTGATCAACCTTCATTGCCGCTGCAATACCACTGTGAGCAGGAACACAGTAATGACAGTCGTGCTCTACGTTAATTGATTGCCATACTACTGTTAGCTCTTCTGCGTTGAATGATGTTTTTTGAAACAACTCATGCAGTACTTGGTAACCTTTAAGTAATGTTGGTGCTTCAGCCATTACTGCATGTAAGTTAGGAAGCATACCAAATGCTGCTACTGAATCAGCTAGTAACGGTTTTGCTTCTTCTGGTGCGTTTTCTTGAGTGTATAAAGTAAATTCGGCCATGGTTAGCTCCTAATAATTAATAGTTTTAAGTAACTTCGAGACACATAGTATTTGATTTTGAGCGACTGTTCAAGTTAAAATTGAGCAAATGTTCAAATTGATTGAGAATGATATGGCTAATAAGGTTAAATTTGAACGCGAGAATGTAGTTCGCGTTGCTAGTCAGCTATTTTGGCAAAAAGGTTTTCATGCAACCTCAACGCGTGACTTACAAGAAGCCGTTAATATGCGCCCAGGTAGTATTTACTCTGCGTTTGGCTCTAAAGAAGGCCTATACTGCGAATCGCTGAAAGATTACACCGTACAAATGAAAACCCAAATAGAAGGGTTTTTATCAAGTGCCGATACAGTACTTGGTGGATTACGTGCGTTTGTTGAAAACGTGGTAATTAAAACAAAAGATTGCAGTCCAAGCGCTATTTGTATGCTAGTTAAAGCAAACAGCGAGTTTGCAGAAAAAGATTCAAACCTGTATGAGCTAAGCTTAGATTTAACGGCTCAATTTGAAGCTTATTTAACGCAATTATTTAACCAAGCAATAAACAAAGGTGAGTTAAGTAACACGTTGACCGCTGTTGAATATGCGCGCTTTTTTCAAGTGCAATTTACAGGTTTACGCGGTTATTTTAATCGTCCTAATGTAGAGCAATTTGCTGAGCCAATGATCAACCAAATGTTTATGTTGATTAAAAAGTTATAAATAGCAGTTATCGAGCATTCTCAACAAGTTACATTTATTCTACTAAATAAAAATGGCCAGTATTAACTGGCCATTTTTTTTGTGCTTAAAACTTAATTTGTAAGTTACGTTTTAAGCTTATTAAGTTCATTATCTTGCTGGGCAACGAGTGCATTAAGCGCTTCGCTGCTATCCCCTGCTTGTGTAGATAAGTCAGCAAGTTGCGAGGCGGCATCAGATATAAGCGTTAAATTACGGTTAATTTCTTCGGTCACTAAGCTTTGTTCTTCAGCCGCGGTTGCAATATGTGTAATTTGATTGGTTATTTCATCAACTTTAACGACAACACTGTGCAGAGCATCAAAAGCTACTGATGTTTCATCAACAGCATTTTGCGCACGTACTACGCCTTTTTCAATAACGGTAGACGCATTACCCACTTCAGATAATAAGCTATCAATTAACTGGCTTATGTCATCTGTTGATGAACGCGTTTTAGAAGCAAGTGCACGTACTTCATCGGCAACAACAGCAAAGCCGCGCCCATGTTCACCAGCGCGCGCAGCTTCAATAGCAGCGTTAAGTGCAAGTAAATTTGTTTGTTCTGAAATAGTACGAATTACATCTAATATTTGCGTAATATCTTTACTACGCGAAGCAACTTTTTCAACGGCTTGGTTAGCTTCTTTAATTTCTTCAGACATCGTTTTAACTTGCGTCATCGCTGAAGATAAGCTCGACTCACTGCTCACTACCAAGCTATTTATTTCATCGGCTTGTTGGGCTGATTGCTCTGATGCTCTGGCGACTTCAAGTGCTGTTGCGCTCATTTCGTTCATAGCCGTTACCACACTTTCAATTTCTTGAAATTGAGATTGCACATTGTGCTTTGTATCAATAGCTATGTGTTGTGCTATTTCGCCTTGCTGCTTGGTTTGATCAGACACCGTTTTAAGCTCAGAAATTAAATCACGTAGCTTTGCTAAAAATCGATTAAACCCACCAGCTAATGCAATAAGCTCTGCGTGACTATCAACATGCAATGTATGTGTTAAATCACCTTCAGAACTTGCGAGGTTATCAACCCGCTGTTGAATTTGTTGTAGCGGCGCTATTACACCTGCTATTACTAATTTCATAATAACAAAAGCAACCACAGCAATTACTAAGCCTGTTATTAAAATAATAAATCTGAGTGATGTTGCTGTCTCTTGCATGTTTTTTTCTAGCGCTTCAGGCCCTGCAAGTGCTAGATCTGTAGGTACTTCTATGATTAATGACCACTGAGTGTTAGCTAGTTTTATATTAATTGGGTAGTTAACTAAATACTCGCGAGGCGTTTTAAAGAGGCCATGTTGACCTTTAAATTTAACAAGCTCGCTGTAAGTGTTGCTACTAACCACTTCTTTAAATGGGCGGCCTAATTTAGATTTATAGTGACTGCTGCCTACAATTAAACCTATATCACTTAAAAGTGTTACTTTTGCTTGGCCGTTGTAAAGCTCGCTCGACAGCTTTTCGGTTAAGCCCTGAAAAGTTGGGAGCGTTAAATCAACGCCAGCTAAACCAATAAACTGACCTGACTTTAAAATAGGCACAGTTAACGAAGTTAGCATTACTGAGTCGCCCGATGGGATTTCGTATAAATACGGTTCCATAATACAAGGCTTAAGCGTGTCTTTTGCACACAAATACCAATGCGCTTCACGAATACCAAATTCATTTAAAGAGGTAATATATTTATCGGCAGCATTAGCTACTTTTTGCTGTTCAATTACGCCGTTTTGGTCGCGAGTAATATACACCTCTAAGGTGCCATTACCATTAACCGAATGTTTGTAACCTTGTTTAAAGCTCGAATCTTGCCCATCAAAAGCATTAGGCTCAAATTGCGAATATATAGAAGAAAGCAGAGTATTTTGCTCTAACATCGAGCGGTTAATACTTACTACTGTATCGCGGCTCAGGGTTTCGCTTTTGGCTGCGTCACCTAATAAAGCCGCTAATGAATAAGGAATGCGGTAAGCTTCATTAATAAAGCCTGCAATTTTTTCTCCGTATCCAGCTGCATGAGCATTAAGCTTTTCTTCTACTTCTACAGTAATGTACTCTTCAGATTTAGTCGCTAACTGCTTATTACTTGATGATAACTGCCACCACAAAACGCCTGATAACACTAGTACAGTTATAAATATACTACCGACACTAAGCCAGAGTAACTTTTTTGCTAACGATATTTCTCGCATTCATTACACCCTTTAAATTAAAACTACTGATACAGTTTAGTAGATCTAACCAACGAAGCTATGAATATCGTTAAACAAATTGAATTTAATACAATACGTTGGGTTTTTTAAAGTTTAGCTAACCGTGCTGTTGTAATTGCGGCTAAAACTAATAAACACACACTTACCCATAAACACGCACTAAGCCCATATACTTGAAAAACCCAACCAGAAAGCACCGTACCAAGCAAACGCCCTATCGCATTGGCCATATAATAAAAGCCAACGTCTAGTGACACCCCATCATTTTTAGCAAAACTTACTATTAAGTAACTATGCAGCGATGAATTTACAGCAAATACTCCACCAAAAATAAGTAAGCCTATTACAAGCGTAAAATGTACCGCTATATCCAATTGCATCAACAACGCTAAAATACAGGTTACGCCACTTAATAAAGCAACCCACCAATATGCTTTTTTGACTGAGTGTGAATTTGAATCGCTTTGCCCAGTTATGCGCGGAGCTTGCGATTGCACCAGCCCATAAGCAATAACCCACAAAGCCATAAAGCCGCTTACCCACCAGTGATCCCAGTTGAACTGAGCGGCTAAGTAAACCGGCAATGCAACCACAAACCATACATCGCGCGCCGCAAACAAACATAAACGCGCAGCACTAAGTAAGTTGATTGCACGAGATTTAGAAAATAATTCTTTAAACTTAGGTTTGTTTTTAGCTTTACCAATATCGCCTTTTAAAAAAAATAAACTAATAACCCACGCAACACTAAGTAATGCAATTAGGCTTATTAGTGCACCTACAAAACCAAATACAGTTAGTAATAAGCCGCCTAAAAAAAAGCCCACCCCTTTTAAAGCATTTTTAGAGCCCGTAAGTATAGCAATCCATTTATA
Organism: Pseudoalteromonas sp. SG45-3; assembly: GCF_014164075.1. NCBI lineage: Bacteria > Pseudomonadati > Pseudomonadota > Gammaproteobacteria > Alteromonadales > Pseudoalteromonadaceae > Pseudoalteromonas > Pseudoalteromonas sp. SG45-3. Next base: position 338,091 of record NZ_JACJEN010000003.1, read on the forward strand.
TAATTGGCTTTGCCCTGCATCGTCTTGTGGTACTAAATACTTAATGGCGCTCTTTGCACTCATTTTATTTAAGTCTTTTGCTATGCCACTCAGTGCTTGCGCTGCCATAACATAGGCAACGGTTAGCCAATCCCCTGGCACGCAAAGCATGGCTAAAGCGACAAGTTGTAGCCCAAGCCCTACATTCATGGTTTTGTTCAACCCTAAATGCGCGCCAAGCCAACCACCTACTAAATTGGTGATCACCCCAAATATTTCATAAAACAAAAACAACATGGCTATCGCAAATGCGCCATAACCTAACTGATGAAAATACAGCACCACCAACATGCGTAGCGCACCATCAGTTAAAGTAAATGCCCAATAGTTACCAGTAATTATTAAATATTGTTTTATAGAGCTCGGTAAGTTAGCCAACTGCGCAAACATAGCGTTAAACCTTTTTAAACGAGATTAAACCAAATCACTTTGTGCAACTTTAAGCATTAGCTCAGCAGTACGGTTTGCATAACCCCACTCGTTATCGTACCAAGCGTATAGTTTAAGTTGAGTGTTGTTAATTACCATGGTTGAAAGCGCATCAATAGTGCAGCTGCGCGGATCTGTTTTGTAATCTATAGATACAAGCGGCTTTTCTTCGTAGCCTAAAATACCTTGTAGCTCGTTATTTGCAGCGTCTTTAAACCACGTGTTTACTTCACTTTGTGTAACACCTCGCTCGAGCTCAAAAACACAATCGGTAATTGATGCGTTAGTAAGAGGTACACGCACGGCATGGCCGTTTAATTTACCTTTAAGCTCAGGAAAAATATGCGTAATAGCAGTTGCACTACCGGTTGTAGTAGGTATTAAACTTGTACCGCACGAACGCGCACGGCGTAAATCTTTATGAGGGGCATCAATAATCGTTTGGGTATTAGTAATGTCGTGAATCGTTGTCATTGAGCCGTGCTTAATACCCACTTTTTCTTGCAGTACTTTTACTATTGGCGCTAAACAGTTAGTAGTACACGAGGCGGCTGTAACAATTTTATGCTCACTTGGGTTATAAAGATCATCGTTTACACCCACTACTACATTTAAAATACCGTCTTCTTTTACAGGTGCGGTTACCACAACACGCTTAACACCTTGCGCTAAATATTGATTTAACAGCTCTGTGGTTTTCATTTTACCGCTGGCTTCTATTACTACATCGCAATCAGACCAATCAGTTTCGTTTATGGTTTTGTTGTTGGTAACTGCAATCGTGTGTTTACCCACACTAAAGCTATTATCATCACTAGAAACCTGTTGTGCTAAGCGCCCGTGTACTGAGTCAAACTCAATTAAATGTGCGTGGGTTTTAGCATCGCCCGCTACATCATTTACTTTAATAAACTCTATTTCTGGCCAATCAACTGCTGCACGCAGAGTTAAACGTCCCATACGGCCAAAACCGTTAATACCTACTTTAATAGTCATAATTAAATACCTTTAATAAGTTAGTTACAGCAGCTAGTAATACGTTCAGGGCGATTACCCATAACATTTAAGCGCGTTAAATCGTTTTCATAAAATGAAGGGTTAGCAGTAAGCGTTTGCGTTAATACATTTTTAGCCCACTCTGGTAGGGCTTTATTAATACTGTAATAAACCCATTGATTTTGTTTACGGCCGCTCAACAATCCGCATTGTCTTAACTGCGCTAAATGGCGAGACACTTTAGGCTGGCTTAGCTCAAGTGCAGTAACCAGTTCGCATACACATAGCTCTTCTTGATGGCTAATGAGCAGCATTGCTTTTAAACGCGTATCGTCCGCTAGGCATTTATAAAATTGAAGTGGGTTGAATTGTTCCATATTGTCCTCGCAGTTTTATTGCACATACAATAAAACAAAAACAGAACATATGGAATAGTGAATATATGATTTTTTGTATATTTATTTAACGACTCATTTTATTAAACTCCACGCACAAAAAAGCCCAGTGACAAAACCACTGGGCTATTACAGAATTAGTTAACTTAGCAATTAATTAAATAACTGAAAGCTCTACTTCAATATTGCCACGTGTTGCGTTTGAATACGGACATACTTGGTGCGCTTTATCTACAAGCTCCTGCGCTGCAGCTTTATCCATATCACCTAGTGATACAGCAAGTTTTACTGCAATACCAAAACCGCCTTCAATCGCGCCAATAGATACTCGTGAGTCAATATGTGTGTCGCTTGGTAAATCTATTTTTTCGCTACCTGCTACAAATTTTAGTGCGCCAATAAAACACGCGGCATAACCTGCGGCAAATAATTGCTCAGGGTTAGTACCTTGACCGTCGTCTCCGCCTAAACCTTTAGGTGTTGATAAATTTACATCTAAACGACCATCATCAGATTTAGCTACGCCTTCGCGGCCGCCAGTTGCAGTTGCTTTTGCTGTATAAGCTACGTTTTGTAATACATTCATAATGAACTCCAAAGTTTAGTAATTAATTTAGTTTGTATGCAAAATAATAGAACAAGTAATTAGAGATTGCAAATACTTTGCATGCAAATTAAAATGCCATGTATCGAAATAAAGGATAACGTTATGCCGTTTGAGCAATTAAAGTTAAAAAATCAGTTATGTCATCGGTTATATATGGCATCTAACAGCATTGCGCGTGCGTATCGCGAGCCTTTAAACGAGCTAAATTTAACTTATCCGCAATACGTAGTAATGATGGCGCTGTGGGAGCAAGACGAAATAACAATTGCAGAGCTAATAGATAAAACCGCGATAGATGGCGGTGCAATGACCCAAATACTCAAAAAAATGAGCGACAAATCATTACTGGCTGTTATTAAAGATGAGCACGACAAACGCAAACGCCTAGTTCAGCTAACCAAGCATGGCCAATCACTTAAGTTAAAAGCAGCCGATATTCCTAAAAATATTTTATGTAAATTTGATAGTGTAGATGCAACACAAGCGAAACAGTTGATGCAGCTGCTCGATTTAGTAGTAAACGACTTAGCCGATTAGGCTCTTAATTTTTAAACAATAAACGTGTTTTAAAAGGTTTTAAAAATGACTCATATTAAAAAACTACTATTAGCAGCGGCGTGTAGCACGGCTCTTTTAGGTAGCAACGCCGTATCTGCTAATACCGATAATCAAAATGCTGATTTAAAAACAGTAGCCACATTTGATGCGCAGCACCCTCCGGGCAACATTGCTATTACCCCATCGGGCAGAAAGTTTTTATCTGTGCATGGCTTTTTTGGCCAAAAGCAAAAAATTATGGAGCTTTTAAGCGATGGTACAACTAAGCCCTATCCTAATGAAGAGTGGGCATACGCGTACAATAACGGTAAAGGTTTTTACGACGTACTTGGCATAAACGTATCAAGCGATGGTGTATTATGGATGCTCGACACCTCAGGGCCCGATCACGCTGGGCGCTTAGTAGGTTGGGATACAAACAAAGAGCAACTACATAAAATCATTTATCTGGCTAAACCAACCATTACCGACACCTCGTTTTTAAACGATTTAGTCATCGATAATAAACATGGCGTTGTATACATTGCCGACACAGCCCAAGGCAGCCAAGCCGCTATTATTACGGTAAACCTTAAAACAGGTGTCGCACGCAGAGTGTTACAAAATAGCCATTACACCACCGCCGAAAATATCGATATGGTTATTGATGGGCGCATAATGAGCCTTGGCGGACAACCAGCCCGCTTAGGTGTCAACCCTATTACGCTTGACCCTAACGAAGACTGGCTTTACTTTGGCTCAATGTCGGGCACGTCAGTTTACCGCATTGCCACCAGCGATATAAATAACGAGAGCCTTTCGGGTAAAGCGCTTGAAGACAAAGTTACGCGTTACGGCACTAAGCCAATTTCAGATGGTATTATTGTTGATGGCGGCGGTAACGTATATGTAACCGACATAACCAATGGCGCAATTGGCGTAGTTAAACCCACTGGCGACTACGAAGTATTATTTAAAGACGAACGTTTGAGCTGGCCTGATGGCTTTAGCTACGGACCCGATCATAAAATATACTTTACCGTTGACGACTTACATAATTCGCCTGTACTTAATAATGGCAAAAATCAAAGCCACGGTAAGTTTAAAGTAATGTCGTTCGAGCCTTTAGTCAAAGGAAAAGTAGGCCGCTAATTTTCTTTTTAAGTGACTACATTTTTTAAAAAGCCTTGCACATTTAAGTGACCTAATAGTTGCAGGGCTTTTTTGTTAAAAACACACCACACTGGTGCATATTTTAAAAATACTTCACCTCTTTGGTGCTAATCCTTAAGTATGTATTTACACTTAAATACTAAATACCTGATTTATATTCATAAAATATTCAAGTTAATGTTGGCATACTTCTTCCAATAAACTGATGTGTTCAGTGAAAATACCAAGGAAAAACCATGCTCAACTTATACCATACCCTTTACCTTTTATGGCGTTTAGACATTAGCGTTTGGCAAGTTAATGATCCAACAAATACCCATACCACCGCTGACAAAGAGCGCGTCTATGTTAAGTAACATCGTATTGTGTAAAGGCTTGGCATAAAGCTTAAATGTAAAAACCTACTTTAGGCTAAGCTTTTGCACACTATGAAATTTATGTGTACATTTTAATTAAACTTCAAATTAATCGTTCAATATAAAAACAACCTCCTTGTAATAAACTCCACATTTAAAAACGTCGAAAAAATTAGTAAAAACACTGCGTTTATAACTTTGCAAGCAGCCCTAATGCGTTGTATTGTTGCATCCTATTGAAAATTTTTAGTTGGAACGTGTATGCACGCTTTGGAAGTTAATTTTGATGGCTTAGTGGGTCCTACTCACAACTACGCTGGTTTATCGTATGGTAATGTTGCTTCGTTAAATAACGCAGCAAGCTTTTCAAATCCTCAAGAGGCAGTGCTTCAAGGCCTTGAAAAAATGAAAGCCATGCACGACAAAGGCCTAACCCAAGGTGTATTTGCCCCTCATGCGCGCCCCGACTTAAACGTACTGCGCCGCTTAGGCTTTACCGGTAATGATGCACAGGTAATTCATAAAGCATTTAAAGCTGACCCAATTTTATTACGCGCGTGTTATTCAGCGTCTGCAATGTGGACAGCCAATGCCGCTACGGTATCGCCATCTCCTGATACAACCGACGGCAAAGTACATTTTACTTCAGCTAATTTAAATAATAAGTTTCATCGTTCATTAGAGCCTGCAACCACTACGCGCTTATTAAAAGCGATGTTTAATAACGACAAATACTTTGCGCACCATACCCATTTACCCGACCAAGGCTTTTTTGGCGACGAAGGTGCAGCAAACCATACTCGTTTTTGTGACAGCCACGGCGAGCAAGGCCTTGAAATGTTTGTATTTGGTGCCAGCGCGTTTAACAGCCAATTACCAAAACCAGCTAAATTTCCTGCAAGGCAAACACTCGAAGCCTCAGAAGCAATTTGTCGTTTACATAACTTAAAAGATTCAAGCCAAATTTTACTACAGCAAAACCCAGACGTAATAGACCAAGGTGTGTTTCATAATGATGTAATTGCAGTAGGTAACGCCAATGTATTACTGTGCCACCAGCAAGCATTTTTAAACCAAGCTCTGGCACTGCAAGATATTCGCGAAGCGTATGTAGGCAATAAAGAATTTTACATTATTGAAGTACCTACCGACAAAGTAAGTATTTCCGATGCTGTAAGTAGTTACTTATTTAATAGCCAGTTAGTGAGCCTTGAAGATGGTTCAATGCTGTTAGTGGCACCACAAGAGTGTAAACGCAACAGCGCGGTTAACGCCTACATTGAAGAAATGATTATGGCTGATAACCCAGTAAACCAAGTGCAGTTTTTTGATTTACGCCAAAGTATGCAAAATGGCGGCGGCCCAGCTTGCTTGCGTTTACGTGTAGCCCTTAACGAGCAAGAACTTGCTGCAGTAAACCCAGAGGTTATTTTAACCGATACTAAATACACACAACTGTGTGACTGGGCAAAACGTAACTACCGCGACAAATTAGGCGCAAGTGACTTTGCAGATTCAGCCCTACTCACCGAAAGCTACCAAGCACTTGATGAGCTAACGCAGCTACTTAATTTAGGCTCAGTGTACGACTTTCAATTAGAAGGTTAATACCTCGTCAGCACAAAGGCTAATACAAAAATAGCGAGCAAAGGCTCGCTATTTTTATTCGTGTTTATGTTTATGTTAATACATATTTAAGCATCTTTGTTAACAGTTATTGCCGACGCCATCGACTCCGATAAATGCAGCGTACGCTGCGGAAACGGAATACTCAGCCCAGCGCCTTCAATTGCTTCTTTAACACGTTTATTTAAATCCCACACGGTTTGCCAATAATCACCATTAACAGCCCACGCACGTAATTGAATGTTTACTGCGCTTTCGCCTATTGATGTCACCATTACTTTAGGTGCAGGCTCTGCGAGTAATCGGCTCTCTGATGCGGCTAATTCTTTAAGTACATTTAAGCCAACATCAATAGAGTCGGCATACGAAATACCCACCACTATGTCCATCCGTCTTTTGCCATTACGGGTAAAGTTTTTAATATTGCCACCCCATACTTTGCCGTTAGGCGATGCTATATAAAGACCGTCGGTGGTTTTAAAAATAGTGGTAAACAGGTTGATTTCACTCACAGTACCAAGCGTGCCACTGGCATCAACAAAGTCGCCTATTTTAAAAGGTCTGAGTATTAGCAGCATAATACCCGCAGCAATATTGCTCAGCGTATTTTTAAGGGCTAAACCAATCGCTAAACCCGCAGCGCCCATTAGCGCAATTAAGCTTGCCGTATTAACGCCAAAAATATCTAAAATAAATAGCCCGCCAATTATATAAACTAAATAACCAGCAATACTCGATAAAAGTGGGAGTAGCGTACTATCTACTCTTTTTAATGGAGATTTAGAGTTTTTAATCGCTTTTTTAACCGAGCGTGCAATTAAGGCACTCGCAACTAAAATCACCAACGCTAAAATCACTTTGTACCCTAAAGTGATGATTGTTTCTGAATGGCTTTGCCAAAACGCTAAAAGCTTATCTTTCATGTTTGTTCCGATAAATGTGGCTGAAACTCAGCAAAATAATGGTTAAATCTAATAAAAACCGACTTCAAAAGAAGTGGCGCGAGTATATAGAATAAAAAATTTAAACCTATCTTTTTTAATCACTTATTTCAACTTTAAAAATACCGTTAAAACTATGGTTTTTGATACGTAAAGCCCGCCTATTTACGGCTAATTTATAGCGCCTATTCAATATAGGTTAATCGTTTATTGGTATGGTTATTTTAAGCTTACAATGTTCACAAAAGAGGTTATCTATGGGAAAAGAGAAAATAGTACTCATAACCGGCGCTTCAAGTGGTATTGGCGAAGCAACCGCAAAAATGCTGGTTAACAATGGTCATAAAGTAATACTTACCGCTAGACGCGAAGATAAATTAACTGAATTAGTAGAGTCGTTGGGCTCAGATAACGCCATTAGCGTAGCCGCAGATGCAACAGACTTTACCGCGCTTGAAAACGTTGTTGCTAAAGGCATTGAAAAATTTGGTCGTTTGGATGTTGCCTTTGCTAATGCAGGTAAAGGGCTAGACACTTTAGGAGTTGAAAAAGGCGACCCCAATGAGTGGTCCACCATGATCGACATAAACATCAAAGCCCTACTGTGGACTGCAAAACTAACGCTTGCGCATTTACGCCAAAGCAAAGGACACTTTATTATTACTAGCTCAGCAACTGGTCGCAGAGCTGTTAAAGGCTCTATATACGGTGCAAGCAAATGGTTTACTTACGGTTTTTCTCAAAACCTAGCACAAGAAATTAGTGAATGGGATGGGCGTTGTACAACCATCACCCCTGGCGCTGTAAATACCCCTTTTACTGATGAAGCAAGACCTGACAAGTTATACCCGCAAGATGTTGCCGAGGCTGTGTTATTTGCCATTGAGGCAAATCAGCGCAATAACATCAGAGAAATACATTTAAGACCAACTCATTAGTAAAACAATTCTCATAATTTTAAATATGTAAACATAGGAGAAATAATCATGGCGAAAGAAAAAATAGTCCTCATTACAGGTGCTTCAAGCGGTATTGGCGAAGCAACCGCAAAAACGCTGGTTAACAATGGCCACAAAGTCATTTTAACCGCCAGAAGCGAAGACAAATTAACTAAATTAGTTGAATCATTAGGCTCAAATAACGCACTTAGCGTAGCTGCAGATGCCACAGACTTTACCGCACTTGAAAACGTAGTAACAAAAGGCATTGAAAAGTTTGGCCGTTTGGATGTAGCCTTTGCTAACGCAGGCATGGGCGTTTCAACCGCGGGCACCGAAAAAGGCGATCCGGATGAGTGGTCAACCATGATCGACATAAACATTAAAGCCCTACTGTGGACTGCTAAATTAACACTGCCGCATTTACGCCAAAACAAAGGTCACTTTATATTAACCAGCTCTGCCGCTGGCCGTAAGCCAATTGGAGGCTCTATTTACGGTGCAACTAAATGGTTTGCTTATGGCTTTGGACAAAACTTAGCTGAGGAAATGAGTGAGTGGAATGGCCGCTGTACCACCATAGCACCAGGTATGGTAAACACCCCGTTTTTTGATGAGGCAAAACCCAATAAACTCGCCCCACAAGATGTAGCCGACGCTGTACTGTTTGCTATTGAAGCAAACCAGCGCAACAGCGTACGTGAGATTTATTTAATGCCGACTAATTAACGTTGATTGGTTGAGTTTGAGCTGTCAGGTTTAATGCTAATGGTATTAAACCTGATGGTTGTTAATTCTAAATACCGGCTAGATAGAATGAAGGGAAAATATTCGGCATTAATAAAAGCTTGTTAGCTGCTTTTTAGATTGCGTTCTAAGAATACAACTCTCGTTTTACCCAGCTTTGCCGTTTTAAACTCAGAATAACCACGGCGTTTATACATCGCTAAATTAGAAGCACTAAACTCCCCTGTAAAAAGCTCGACACGATTAGCTTCTGGAAATATAGTTTCAAGTGAAGAAAGCAACTTAGAGCCAACACCCTGGCCATGCAGTTCAGGCCATACCGCCATGCGTCCAATATGACAACTACCAGCTTCTAAGCGAGCTTGACCGCTTGCCAATAACTTACCGTTATCAACAACTTTCAAAATGATTTTCTTCTCAAAGTCTGCTTTCAGTTCATCAAGCGTTTGAGTTAAAGGCGGGATATTAAAGTCATTATGCAGTTCAGCTTCTGATTGATAAGCTACGCGCTGAAGTTCTAGTAAACATTCTGCATCTTCTATTGTGGCGTGAAATATTTCCATATACTCAATTCCTTTTGGCAACTAACAATTTAGTCTACGACATTTGTCGCTTTACAAACCGGCAAATGTCCTTATATTACAATGACTTTATCCTAGCTATAAAATAAACAACTGTAAACAGTTAGTTAGCTTCGCCTTACCTTTCCTAAATGCAGCAAAACCCCAAAATGGTGGAGTTCAGTAATATCAGACAAATTACTGTTTAGTTATGCAGCTTGATTATTAATTAAAAGATTATATTTTAAGTACCTGTGTTTAAACTAATAACACGTTCACCCTTTGACCCTTAAACTTGTAACTCGTTATTGCTTATAAAATTAGTTAAAAATCACAATCTACTTCTATTGAATCCTCTGTATTTTTAATTCATATTAAATATTCTTATTTCTCACTTATTATGCTGTTATGTCATTTTTAAAATTTAGCCATGCACTTATCCTTACACTTGCTAGTACCCTACCACTTACAAGCCATGCGGCGCTTGATAAAAATGAGCGTGAAATAGTAAAACAGGTCGATAAAAATATTCCCCAAGCACTTAAAGAAATAGAGCAAGCCGTAAATACTAATAGCGGATCGCTTAATATTGAAGGTGTAAAAAAAGTAGGCGCGCTGACAAGCGAGCAACTTAAGGCCATTGGTTTTAAAGTAGAATGGCTGGATGGCAGTGCGTTTAACCGCGCAGGACATGTACTGGCAACCCATGAGAGTAAAAACCCCGATGCAATAAAAATACTGATGATCGGCCATCTAGATACGGTATTTGCCAAAAACGATAACTTTACTACCTACAAACAACTTGATGCCGATACAGCCAGTGGCCCAGGCGTTGCCGATATGAAAGGCGGTAACACGATAATAATTACCGCACTTAAAAGCTTACAAGCCCTTAATTTACTAGAAAATGTAAGCATAAAAGTATTGCTGACTGGCGATGAAGAAAGCAGCGGTCGCCCACTTAGCTTATCTAAACAAGCTATTGTTGATGCAGCAATTTGGGCTGACGTAGCGCTTGGCTATGAAAATGGCGATAACAATATAAAAACAGCTATGGCGGCGCGCCGTGGTTATACCGGCTGGACGCTAAATGTAACGGCAAATGCAGCGCATTCGTCGCAAATATTTAGCGACAGCGTTGGTTATGGCGCTATTTACGAAGCATCACGCATTTTAAATGATTTTAGAGAGCAACTTGCCACGCAACCTAACTTAACATTTAACCCAGGGCTTATTGTGGGCGGTACAAATGCCGATTACGACAGTGCTAATTCGTCAGCAACGGCGTTTGGTAAAAGTAATGTAATAGCACAAACCGTGTATGTGGCAGGTGATTTACGCGCACTTTCACCAAAACAATTAGAAAACGCAAAAAGATCAATGCAACTTATTGCTAGCAACAGTCTAAATGGCAGTAAAGCAGAGCTTATTTTTGAAGACGGTTACCCGCCAATGGCATTAACTGATGGCAATAAAAAGCTATTAGAATTATACAGCGACGCAAGCCACGATTTAGGCTTCAACAAAGTAGTAGCCGCCAACCCTCGCAATGCAGGCGCGGCAGATATTTCGTTTGCCGCAAACCATGTTAATATGGCACTTGATGGTTTAGGCTTAATGGGCAGCGGCGCGCACACTAAAAACGAAACGGCCGATTTAACCAGCCTTGATAAAAACATTAAAAAAACTGCATTACTCATTTATAGATTAGGGCAGTTATAAACACCTTTAAATTGGTTCTAATCGGTTAGCCGCAACTTGCATTGCAAACTTACGCAGTGCTTTAAGTTGCGGGCTTTCACTTTGCCAATAATGCCAGTACAAGGGCGTATCAATATAATACTCTGGAAATAAGTCAACTAACTCCCCTTTTTGCAAGGAATCGCCAAGCTGCAAAGTCGGCAATAAACCATAGCCTAGGCCTGCTATCATGGCTTGTTTAAATCCCTCTGATGAGGGATATATATGCATATACTCTGGCGTTGAGCCGTTAATATCTTCTAAAAACTGGTGCTGTAGCTTGTCGTATTCACTAAAAACTAAACAGGGCAGCTGCGCCAATTGCGAAAGCGAAGTGAGGTTATGTTGCTTAATAAAGTCAGGACTCGCAATTGCCTTGTAGCGTATAGCGCCTAATGGGCTTGCTAACCCGCCATTTACAGGCTCAGGAGATGAGCTGATACACACCATTACCTCGCCATCTTTCATTCTTTTATGAGCGATGGATTGATCCTCTGAGATCACTTCAAATCTAAATTTACAATCAGATTCTGTATCTAGTATGGCAAGGGCTTCTGGCAACCATGTAGCTAGTGAGTCAGCATTGGCAGCCAACTTTACACTAAGAGGTGTATTTAAGCTGGAGTGTTCGTTAAGTGCATCTACGTTTAAAGCAACTTCTAACTGCAGCACTTGCTGTAAATGATTAAGTAAACGCTTGCCAAGAGCGGTCGGGCGAGGTGGCTGCGTTCTAATAATTACAGGCTCTCCAAGTTTGGCTTCGAGTTGATGAATTCGCCGACTTACTGCCGATTGCGTAATAAATAGTTTTTTAGAGGCTTTTTCAAACCCGCCTTCACTAATAACCGCCGACAGTGCATTGAGTAGTTGATAATCAATCATGAGTTTTACGCATATAACCCTAAATATATTCATTGGATTTGTAACAGAATACCCCCTACCCTGCAAGGCATTGAATAATTAAGTGGATTTAAAGTATGTCGTTTTTATCGGGTGTGATTCTGGGACTAAGTTTAATTATTGCTATTGGCGCGCAAAACATCTGGATTTTAAGCCAATGTATGGCTGGCGCTAATCGGTTTGTTTTAGCCTCGGTATGCATTATTTGTGACGCGACTCTTATTTTAATAGGTGTATTTGCAGCAAATGAATTACAGCAATTATTACCGGGCTTACTACCTTGGTTAACGTGGGGCGGTATTGCGATGCTCTTGTACTTAGCGTATGGATCTGCAATGCGAGCAGTTAAAGGGACTTCGGGTTTAAAGGTAAGTCAAGTAGAAAAAGTAAGCTGGTGGAGTACTGCTCTTTCGGCCTTTGCAATTAGTTTGTTAAATCCACATGTGTATTTAGATACCGTGTTATTACTTGGCAATATTGGCGCTTTACAACCAAACCCAATGCATTTTGCACTTGGCGCTTGTGTTGGCTCAATAATTTGGTTTAGCAGCTTAGTATTTTTTGCACCTAAACTTAAAAACATATTAAGTTCACCATTTAGATGGCGAGTATTTGATACCGCAATTGCAGTTATATTATGTTTTGTGGCGTTTAGCCTTTATAACGTGCCTAGCCAATAAAATAAAAGCAGCGACTTTTAACAAGCGCTGCTTTTATTATATTCACTTAGGCTAATGTGTTTTAACGTTAGCCTTTGGGTTAATAATTTAAGACATTATTTTAAACAGTAAATCTTTTACGGTTGCTGGCTCAAACGGTTTATCACAAATTGCATCGACCCCTGCTTGGGCTATGTTTGCTAGGTGCGTTTCGTTTGCCTCTGAGCTCACCATTAAAATAGGAATATGTGAGTAGCTATTTGAGCTTCTAACGGCTTCTGTTAGTTCCCGTCCGTCCATTTCTGGCATGTTGTAGTCGGTTACTATTAAGTCAAACGGTTGGTTGTTTAAGTGCTCAATAGCTTCTTTACCGTTTTCAGCTTCTATTGGTGCAGGTATTCCCATACCCGCAAGTACGCGTATTATGTGTTTACGCGCAAAGCGGCTGTCGTCTACCACTAAAACTCGCAGCAGCGTTACGTCAAAATGATCAAGTTCTACTTCTTCTTCGCTTATGATATCGAGGGTTGCTTTGAGTGCGCGGGTAATGGCTTTTGCGCTAAAAGGCTTAGGCAAAATAGCCAGCACACCCGATTGGCGTAATTGCTCAAGGTATTTTTTATTACGCTCGCTCGATATAAGCATAAAAGGTTGATGCTCGGTGATAAGGTTTGATCTTATTTCTTGCAATAGTGAGTCGGCTGTCCCGTCAGATAAATACATAGAGCTTATAACTAGATCAGGGTGATAACTTGCTAATAAGCTAAGCGCTTGTGTTTGTGTAGATGCAGTTTCAACTTGTTTTACACCACTTTCTAAAAGCGATTTTATTATTATTTTTTGCTGAACCTCTGAAGGCTCTACAAGTAAAATGGACAAGTTTGCTATTGCAGTTAAGTCGCTCATTCAGATCTCTTTAGTATTGTTATAATCAGGATAATAATAACATTTTTGACTCGTTAATATTATATAAAGAGATTGTAATATTTAAGAAAACATTACCAACCCCTTTAAAATATAGTACTTATTAATTAGATTGAATGTAATCTAATGCATTCATTTTTTTATATGTGACGTTAGCGTGCAAAATATGTGCAGGTTCAGGGTCAACCACTTCAACAGGAATGTCGTAATTTCGGGCTATTTCAATTGCCATTTGCGTAATATTGACGCTAAACGAGGTGCCCATAAATACAATTTTATCGGCGTTGAGCATACGCTGTTGTGCTTGTGTTATTCTGTAAAGCTCGGTGTAGTATTCGTCAAATAATAAAACAAAGGGCTTAAATGAATGGTTTAGCTCAGGCGTTTGGTTTTGAATATTAAATAGCTCAAAAAGAGACTCTTGCAGGCGGCTTTCGTCTACACTATCCCACGGGGTGGCAAGTGGCGTGACAGGCTCACCTTGCTCATGAAATAAGGTCATTTGATCAAGCCTGCCGTGTATCGCTATGTAATTTTTGTTACCCGCTTTGCCATCAAGCCCATCTATGTTTTGAGTAATTAGGTTTTTGTCACTTAGCCAATGGTGTACGTCGTTTGGGCCATGGTTGCGATACGTTGCAAAGCGATGGTAATACCATGCTAAAAACTCTTTTGGGGCGTTTTGGTACATTGCGCGCGTTGCCATTTCCATAGGCGTATAATTTTTACTGCCAATGGTCCAATAACCATCCTCCCCTCTAAAGGTGGGAATACCACTGGCTGCGCTGACTCCCGCTCCTGTAATGTAAAGAGTGTTCACTTTTCAACCTCGTAACCGAGCACGTTAGCGCTTACTTGCTGATTATTATCTATGCCGCCAATTCGATATAAAACCCCACTGTGCTCAAGTAAGCCACGATGATCCATGCTCTTTACTTCAACTGGGGATAAAATCTGCCATTCGTTTTTTTTGATACTAAAGCGCCAAACATGGTCACTTGCTGGTGCAGGTTTGCCGTCGTAACCTATTGCGCTGTAGTTATATGGGTTATTAGAGCCTGCCATCATATAAATATTGCCATTATAGCTGGTGGCTGCCATTCGGTAGTGAGCAGTGCCTGTTGGATGTGGCAAGGTACGCCAATCTATTTTTTGTGGGTTAGTTGAATCTATTGTGCCTTTTAAGCACTGTGCTACACCTGCAAACGAGCGACGCGAATCAGGATTAGCTTGTGTTTTAACGCCATCACAAATAACAATGGTGTTACCACTAATAGCAGCGGCTTGGCCAAATACAGGCTCACCTAAAAATGGCGAGGCTTGTTGCCATGTATTATTTTGCGTGTCGTATACTTGTACTAAGTTTACGTTGCCGTCGTTATGCCAACCGCTAATTAGATAAATGTAACGCGCTTTGTAGCTCAGCGCTACGCTATCGTCTACGGGTACTGGCATGCTAGCAAGGTGAGTGTAGGTATCTTTTATTACGTCGTACCTATATACGTCGGGGCTTGAAACTTCAGTATGATCCTCTGCTACCGTATAGCCGCCAAACACATAAGCGTACTCGCCTAAGCCGACTGCGGTGCTTGCTAAGCGCCCTTTTAATGGCAAGCTTGAAGGCACACCAGTTTTAGATTGCCACTGTGAATCGCCAACTTTAAGCGTCCACACTTTGTTATGCACTGACGAGTATTGTTTATCGCGCCCCAGCCCCATAAAGCTTAAAAAGTAGGGCTGGTTTTTTACAATAACTTTAGCCACAGCATTATTTGCAACAGGCTCAGGTAAAGCGGGAAGGCTTGCTAACGCAAGAGAAAAAAGAAGGCTCATAAGGCAAATAATTTAATAAGAATTAATACGCTCAGATTAAATTATTTTAGCCTTGTGAGCCAGTATTGTTATATCTAAATAATCAAACGCTTTTGATTAATAACCATATTAGTAGGCAATACTAATATGCTGATTTACGTACGCTGCATTTTGCGCTACATCAACCATTGCTGTTGCGTAATCAGTGACCGAAACTTTGCTTTCGCCTGCATCATTAGTAAAAAATGTATTACTGCCTATACGGTAATTGCCTTCATTATCACCCAGACATAACTTGTGCAGTTTATTTATCAAGGAACTACCTACAAACTGCTGTAAGAGCATTTATAGATTTTTAACGCAGCGCTGGAAAACCGCTATTAAAAATGTGGCGGTAAGTAATGTATTGTAGTTAAGGGCGTTGTGAAGATGAGCTGTCTAAGGTGGTAGTTCAGCATAATTTTTTAAGGTAAATAGGTTACGTTATCTAAGCCTTGTTGTTTATTTTTGTACATAGCTTGGTCGGCATATTTTATAAGTTCGTGATCTGTTTGACCGTGCTCTGGGTAGTTTGCAATACCAATACTAGGTGAAATATTTAATAGTACGTCACCTAACTTAAAGACGTCCTTAAACTCAGTCAGGACTTTATTTTTGATTCTGACAGTTTCGTGGCTAGATCTTAAATTATCTAAAATAATTAAAAATTCATCTCCGCCTAAACGCCCTACTGTGTCGTAATGCCTAACCGACGCTGAGAGCCTTTTTGCAATGGCGCATAAAAGCTTATCGCCAGTTTCGTGTCCGTGGGTGTCGTTTACTGCTTTAAAGCCATTTATGTCTATAAACAGTAAAGAAAAAAATGTGTTGTTTGTAGTTGCACTAATAATTACTTTTTCTAATCGCTCCATCAATAAAGAGCGATTAGGCAAACCAGTTAACACATCGTGCCGAGCCATGTACTGGAGCTGCTCTTCCATTACTTTTCGCTCAGTTATATCGTGCGCTACTGCAATTCTTACTTGATGTTGCTCTGACCAGCGAACAGATCATAATATATGGACTACTTGACCATCTTTTCTCATCCAGCGGTTTTCGAAGCGAGGGTTTACCGTTTCGCCAGACAATAGCGAAGTTACGGCGTTATGCGTTTTGTAATGATCACCTTCGTAAACATAGTTAATCATCTTTTTGCCTACAACTTCGTCGGCCGTATAACCAAAAATTTGCTCAAATGCTGCGCTTACAAAAACAAATGTGCCTTGTTTATCTACCACACAAACGGCATCAAGCATTAAATCGAGTACTTCTTCTACATTAATTAATTCATTTTTTATCATACTTTGGTGCCTTCAAAGCAAAACCAAGCAAATTTAAGTATTCTATATAGCTTTAACAAAAGCAAAGATAATTAAACCACAATCGCAGATAACACAGGGCTAGGTATAAATTGTGCCCATATAATTAATATTGCTTTGAGAAGCATGACACGAAAAAGTTAAGATTAAATATTTAATAACCGTAAATACTTTGAAGTTATTCTGAAATAGACTAAATTTTAAGTTATATATAAACATATATTTATCAGTTATTTACATTTTACTGACTCTTTAATAAATATACTTATAAAGTTCATTTAACTATATTTTTACAGTTCAATTGGGCGAAATTAGACCTTTTAACTACTACAAAATTAGCTACCTTGATTTAATCTCATTTATGCTTTTACACTGTTAATGTATGTTAATATTGTGTGATATCACATGTGTTACAAAAACAAAGACTGTTTTTGATTTTTTGATTGCGCAGGAGACTTTTGGGTGAAAATATCACAACGTTTGTTTTGGCCATTACTTTTTGTTTGCCCTCTTGTAACGGCCGAGCCGTTTGAAGATGAAGACCTCGACCTTGATGCTTTAATGGGCATGGATGTACAAGCAACTTCTGCGATGAAAAGAGCGCAATCAGCATTTGATACCGCTTCATCTATTTATGTATTAAGTAAAGAACAAATTACTAACTCTGGTGCTACATCAGTACCTGAAGCACTGAAAATGGTGCCTGGTTTAATTGTACGTCAGCTCGATAACAATCAATGGGCTATTTCATCAAGAGGTATTGCCTCTCGATTTTCTAGCAAACTATTGGTTATGATTGACGGACAAAGCTTATATACCCCAAAATTTGCTGCAGTTTATTGGGAAACACTCAACGTTCCTTTGTATGACATTGAACGCATTGAAGTAATACGCGGACAAGGCGGATTACTTTGGGGTAGTAACGCAAATAATGGCGTGATTAATATCATTACTAAAAACAGTATTGATACTCGCGGTGGATACGCAAACGTAACAACTGGTAATCAAATAAATGTTGATGCAAATCTTCGTTACGGTGGTGATATAAGTAACATAGGCAGCTACCGTGTGTATGGTCATGTAAAAGATGCGAATGAATCAAAAAAAGGGATCTTACTCGTACCTAACGATACAACTAAACAAAATTCTTTAGGTTTTCGGGCTGACTTTACCCCTAATGATGAGTGGTCTGCGCTACTTCAGGGGGACGTTACTCACTCAACACTTGGTCAAAACTACCGAGGTGTTATAGATGAAACCAACGAAAACATTTCATTCTCAGATGATTTAAAGCGAACAGACTCACGCATAATGGCGCGCCTTGAAAACAGAGTGTCGCCCGATGCCAATCAAATGCTACAAATTTCTTGGCTGAAACAAAATGGTTCCCAAGATTATATTAAAGAAGATTTTGAATCGATAGATATTGATTATCAAATGAACTTCATATACCAATCTCTACAGCTAGATTGGGGATTAAACTACCGGTATAACTCTATCTCTTTCGCAGAAAGTGTATTTTTAGATAGCGATAAAAACTTTGATAACCTCAAACAGTTTGGTGCACTTGTTCAAGCTCAATACAATGTGACGCCTGATACACTCGATTTTATTATTGGTACTAAGCTTGATCATAACGATTTAACTGGCTGGGAAAATCAACCGTCAGCAAGGCTTATATACAAACCAGTAGATAACCACCTTACTTGGGGTGCTATATCGAGAAGTGTACGTACACCAACATTGATTGAATTTAACGACAACTTTAAAGTTAATGGTACTGAAATTAAAGATCTTACCGGTTTAAGCTCTGGCTTTGGACAAATAGACGACTACCGAATTGCAACCTACCTAAATGGTAACGACAAAGTTAAATCTGAAAACTATCTATCTTATGAATTAGGTTACCGTTTTACTGCTAACGATTGGTCATTGGATATTTCTACTTATTATACCGATGCTAATAACGTAGCGGTTATTGATATGAATACGCATGCTGAACAATTCACACCTATACTTGAATTATTTCTAGCAGGGAGAATCCCAGAAGTATTTCAAGCACTAACAATGACTCGCATAGATTTAGACTTTGCATCTGTAGCAGACACGACCACTAAAGGGTTCGACCTAGTTGTATCATGGCAACCTGTTGATAATCTCAATACTGAGTTTGGTTATAGTTACACCGATTATAACTACGATTTACCTCCTCGAGTAGAGCCCGCAATCGGCTATGACTCTAAAAACAGGCAGTTATTTGCAAAAGCCGATTATTCTTTTTTAACCAACCATAATGTGTTTGCGACATTGCGCGCAATAAACTCAAATGCATATAACACTGATAATTACACAACGTTAGATGTTAGTTGGAATTGGCAAGCAACACCTGTGTGGTCTACTGCAATTTCGGGTAAAAACCTCTTTGCAGGTTCACATATTGAGTACAATAATACGCGCGAAACCTATACATTACCAAACTATATTGATGAATGTATTACATTTACAATTTCAGCAAATTTCTAAGTTAATTAGATGATTAAATTAAGAAGTTTAATTCACAGTAGCTTAATAACGTTGACACTTCTTAGTGCCAGCGTTGGCGCTGTTGAAAAAGAATACATGCTAAAAGCAGGCTTCTTATATAACTTTGCACGTTTTGGACACTGGGATTATCATTTAGAATCTCTTAATGAATTTATTATTTGTAGCCCTGATAAATACTTTATTGATGCGGCTAACAACGCTTTAAAAAGTCGCACTATAAAAAACTTACCTCTATACAATAAATTAATCACTCTGGATGAAGTAACAACCTCGGCGTGTAACATGCTATTTATTACCTCTGATACATTTATCGAATGGCAAAACATAACACCTTTAGAGCTGAAAAACGTTATGCTCATTGGTGAAACAGACACATTTATTGAAAATGGCGGTCATGTCAGGTTTTTTCTTTCCAGTGGTAAAATTCGCTTTGAAATTGCTCCGAAACAGCTTAAAGATGCAGGGATTACTATGAGCTCAAAAGTGCTACGCCTTGCCCGCGTTGTAGATAGGTAGTGCAATGAAAAAACTATTTGCATTAAATACGATGAGCAAAAAATTACTATTTATCTTAATGAGTGTTGCACTTGTATCAACCGCGACAGTAACCATTGTATTTAGTGCTTATGAAATCACTAGCGCTAAAGAGGAACAAATAGAAAGCTTGGGCTCTCTGTCAAAAATGCTTTCACCGAATATAACTACAGCACTTATGTTTGATGATATTGATGCAGTGCAAGAGCTTATAAACCCAATACTTATACGCTCAGATGTTATTAGTATAATGGTAACAAGTGTGACTGGTGAGCAACTTGTTATTGCGCAATCCAAAGATGAAGATATGGAGCAAAGTATTGAAGTAAGTACACCCCTTCAGCTCGATATGCATGATTACGGTATATTAAAAATACGCGCTAACAACAGCTACATTCAAGACAGAATTACTTTTTACTTTAAATTTATAATGATTTTGATGGTATTCACCTTTGCCATCAGCCTAATTTTATCTCTTTTATTAAGGCGTCGCTTTTTAAACCCTATTTTATATTTAGCTCAAACAGCAAATAAAATAACCACATCACATGATTATAGCTTACGCGCTAAACAGCTATCACAAGATGAAGTAGGACAATTAACCTCTTGTTTTAATGTAATGTTATACAACATTGAGCAAAGAGAAAATTCATTAGAAAACCAAGTTAGACTGCGTACTAATGAACTTGAAAATGCGAATATTCAGTTGCAACAATATGCCTACCAAGATGGATTAACCGACTTACCGAACAGGCGTTATTTTTACGAAAAACTACAAAGCTTAGTAAGTATTAAGGAAATGAAGTTCGCCCTTATATTCATAGATTTGGATGGCTTTAAAGAAGTAAACGACAGCCTAGGTCACGACTACGGTGATTTACTCTTACACCAAGTAGCCACAAGACTGCAAAGTTGTATAACGACTAAAGATACAGTCGCACGTTTAGGTGGTGACGAATTTACATTAATTTTAGAAGGTGTAAATAACCCGGATGAAGCATCAAAAATTGCCGAAGCAGTAAAAAGTAGCTTAATGCAGAGCATTAAAGTAAAAAAAGAGACAGTCTATGTTACCGCAAGCATAGGTTTAACATTTTTCCCTGCTGATGGTTTAACAGTAGAAGAGCTCGTTAGACGCGCTGACCAAGCAATGTATTTATCTAAAAATAAAGGGCGGAATCGCTATGAGTTTTTCTCCTATGCTATCGAAGAAAAAGCCACAGAAAAGCGTCGTCTAATAGAGGAGATACGCACTGCAATTGTTAAAAACCAATTTGAATTATTTTACCAACCTATATTTTCAATTGACGGGAAATCAGTACCAAAAGCTGAAGCCTTAATTCGTTGGAACCACCCTGAAAGAGGCCTAATAGGGCCAAATGAATTTATACCAGTTGCTGAAAAAAACGGATTAATAAATGATATCGGCCAATGGGTAAAATCTCAAGCAATTCAAGATACCGTCCAATTCAATGTTTTAAGTGAAAAGACAATTCAAGTCAGTGTAAATACATCACCTCTTGAAATTGACCGCGCTGGTTGCTGGGTGGATGAATGGATTGTAGCAAGTAAAAAGTACCAACTACCCGCAAACACTATTTTAATTGAAGTCACTGAAAATACTTTAATGGATCCCGACTCGTCAATACAACGACAATTAAAACGCTTAAGCACTATTAATATAGATATTGCAATTGACGACTTTGGTGTTGGTTATTCTTCTTTGGCGTATTTACAGCGCTTAGATATAGATATTTTAAAAATAGATCGCTCATTTATCAACGATATAGAATCAAACAATAATAGTATTGCTCTCGTGAAAGCTATTATCACTATGGCTCACAATCTAGACGTAATGGTGGTTGCTGAAGGAGTTGAGACACAAAAACAGTATGACCTATTAAAGCAGCTTGCTTGTGATTATATTCAAGGCTACATTTTTTCAAAGGCAATTACTAAACAAGAGTTTATGGAAAAGTATATAATACCGATCCGCAATAATACTTAATCATTTTACGGGGCTGAACGTGTCGCTACCTGTGTTAAAAAATTCTCATTTAGAACAACTACATAGCTAGTTTTTTGCCTAGCTATCAACACGTTTTTCCATCCTCAAAATAGCTCACTTAATTAAGCGAATTGGTATAAAACAAATAGAAGTGATCTGATTTATGTCTATCGTGCTAGATTTTAGCAAGCCAACACAGAACACTTCTTTACTTTTGCCTTAAAAATCCATGTATTTAAAGCTCAATCCCAAGCTATAACCAGCGAGGGACTAGTTGTTTATACTCTTTATATTGTGCAGAAAAACGATGAGCTAAATGAGCCTCCTCAACTAATGTTTGTCTATATATAGCTGTAAAACCAATAACTAAACAGGTCAAACTAAATATACTAGGTAAGGCTAAAAAGAACCCCACCTGTGCAGCTACAACGCCTAAGTACATCGGATTCCTAGAGTATTCATATAATCCTGATGTTTTAAGTTCATGTGGTCCCTTAGGATCAATTCCTGAACGCCAAAGTGCTGCCATATGAAAATGTACAAACATCGTTAAAATAAAGCCTGCGGTCAATAATACATCGCCAAATAATACGCCTGGCCAGCCATTGAGTATTGGGAATAGCCCAAGATAGCTATCTAACTCAGGTACAAACAATCTAATTACACATACAAACCAAATAGCAGCCCTGAAAAATTTAAAAACCATATGGTTCCACCAACTAGTACAAAATTTATCACCGGGATAAATAACGCCTGATGGTGTATTTCGATTTTTATAAATAATTCTAAATGTATAAAATCCGGCAACAAAAGTATAAAAAATAGCTAAGTAAACTCGGGTAAATTCAACTAGCGATGCAGAGTCATCTACAAATGTTTCATAAGGCATTTAAGTTACAGCTCACAATCATTATTGGTAGTAATTTTAAAACAACTAAGCCAATAGATTTAGTTATAAGATCATGAAATCATATTAGTATTCATTGCCCTCATAAACAAGCTAAGTCTGTGGTTAGTTAACGAGTTATAATCAACTAATCAAACTAATTTATAAATTCTGTTTGATACTTCACCTAAACAACTGCTTACACAAACCGAAAACGTAAATTCGGTAGTTCACAATTTTATTTTTATACCAATTCGCTTAATTAAGTGATCTATTTTTCCGCCCTACTTGATGGTGTTGGTATGAGTGTATATTAATTGCGCACATTTCACTTTTCTGCAGGCGTAAAAAAGCCCGACTATTTCTAGTCGGGCTCTCTACAATTTGAAGCCTGGTAATGTCGTAGTGCCCACAGCGGTGGAGAGTCATGTAGCAAATGCTACTCCATTGGCCGACTGAGTTATTGAGGGGTTTTGTTGTGATTTTAACGTCGGGAGTCGCTACGCCCGACCTACGTGCTAGGTGTTGATGTGAGTGTGTATTAATTGCGCACATTTCACTTTTCTTCAGACGTAAAAAAGCCCGGCTATTTCTAGTCGGGCTCTCTACAATTTGAAGCCTGGTAATGTCCTACTTTCACATAGCAAATGCTACACTATCATCGGCGCTGTTTCGTTTCACTACTGAGTTCGGCATGGAGTCAGGTGGGTC